>JAISMJ010000027.1 GCA_031276815.1 Treponema sp. | reverse complement strand
AGGGAATAAGCGCGGAAACCAGCGGACCCCAGCCGCCTTTCTTGCCGTCGTTCTCTATCTGGACGGCGAAGTATGCCGTCTTTCCAGAGTCTCCGTACTCGAATTCAACCACGTCCTTTTTCCGCCGCGTGAAAAACGAGCGGGTCAAGTCTTTGGGATTGGCGGGCGGCGTTTCTCCGGGACCCGTAACGCTGTAGTAGATGCGGTAGCCCTTGTTCGCGGGGTCGGACGGGCTGCCTGAAACATAGATGAGTTTCACGCCCAGCTCGTGCCGCCCGATAAGATAAGTTTCCACCATGACCTGCGCGGACGGCGTACCGCTTGGAGTAACCGTCGGGTCGCGGGGTTTTAAGCCCAGCGCCACGTAGTCCGCCTCCGTGAGCGGCGGGGTGAGGAAGTAGCGGCGTTTTACATCGCACATCTTACCGGTGAGCGCCTCAAACGCCGTTCTGCACCGGGCGGTCGCCACAGGGGTGCGGGTGGTCTCGTTCTTCGCCGTAGCGAGTGCGCTGTCCGCTTCCTGCGCTAATCCGTCTAATTCCGCTATGACGGGGCGGAGGGTATGCCCCACTCCTGCGCGTGCGCGGTCATAACGGTTACCCATTCCTTCGCCATTGCGAGTTGTCCTTCCCGTGTTCCGGGAAGCCAATCGGTTGTATTAGACATTATATGCCTCCTTATTATGTATGATTAACGGGATATGTACACCCCGAAAAGCGCTATTTTTGCCAACGGATGCGCTGTTCTTGCCAACGGGCGAGTTGTTTTTGCCAACGAATACACCATTTTTGCCAACGGATGAGTTGTTCGTGCCAACGAACACGTCATTCGTGCCAACGGACGAGTTATTTTTGCCAACGGATGCGCCGTTCTTGCCAACGAACAAGTTGTTTTTGCCAACGGATACGCCGTTTTTGCCAACGAACGCGCTGTTTGTGCCAACGGATGCGCCGTTTTTGCCAACGAACAAGTTGTTTTTGCCAACGGACGCGCCGTTTTTGCCAACGAACGCGCCATTTGTGCCAACGAACAACTTGTTTGTGCCAACGGACACGCCGTTTTTGCCAACGAGCGAGTTGTTCTTGCCAATAGATACGTTATTTTGATACTTCTCTGCACAGGAAGAAACAGAGACGGTTGTATAGGTATGGAAAAAAAGAATAAGAAAACGGCTGACGGTACGGCGGTCAGCCCGCGCACTGCCATCGGCGCGTTTGGCGGCGGTACCGCTTACCGCGCCGTACCTAAAACGAGATTGGGGGGGGGGGGGGGATCGAATAACATATACTGTTTATTCATAGCGAATTAAAACTCCTTGTAATATCCCGCTTTTTTCTATAGAAAGAATTATATACTTTTTACGGCTGCCCGTCAATACTTTTTTATAGTTTTTTCACTTTTTACGGCTGTTTTCTCACCGGACAGGCTCTCACGTTTTGCCCTCGCACTGTACGCCGTTTCTTCTTCTCATGCCGTCTCTATCAAAAAAGGCGTTGGCTATCCGTCGAAATTTCCTTACAATAGGCGTCATGCGGAAACACAGCTTTCTTTCTATAAATAAGCACTAACAACACGCCGGCCGTTCTCGGGTGGCTTTCCACCATTAGATTAAGCGTTATCTTGATAGTAACGCCGGTTTCTTATGTGGACGCGCAGGGAAATCAACACTCAAGGCAATACGCCTCAATAATACAACAGATATTTGACGTTTATGCGACGGTAATTATATGCTAATCACATTATATATGGGGATCATCATCCATGTTCCAAAGGCAATATCCAGTAGCATCGCGATCACTTCAAACGGCTTGTTCTTTGTAGAAAACGAATAATTGATTTGTAAGGTACAGCATTAACGGCAGATAATGCTTTCAATAGGTTGCTATGTATGGTAGAAAGGCGGCTGTATATTTTCAACGATGAAGATAGTTATACCTTGTGCGGAACCGCAATAGGAAACTACTCCGGACGAATAAAAGTGAACGCACAACAAATCGCAGCGCCCAGCGCATCTGCCGCGTGATTCGGCTTTGGAATAGCATCAAGCCCCAAAATACAGCGCGCCATTTCCTGAACTTGTTCTTTTTCAGCTCGTGAAGCACCCACCACCGCCTGCTTGATGGCATTAGGGGTAAGTTCACGCACGAGTACCTCTGCTTCTGCAATAGTCATGCACAATACGCCCCGCGCCTCGGCAACCGGAAGGGCGCTTGAGATGTTCCGTCCAAAATAGAGAGTTTCAACGGCAGCTTCTACCGGCTTCCACGTTTTGAGAACTTCAGCCAGCGTATCATGAATAAAAAGAAGCCGCTCTGAAAGCGGTTTGTCAGGGAGTGTTTCAATGCAGCCATGAGCCAGATAGCGGACATGCTGCATATCGGTTTCGATGATGCCCCAGCCCGTACTCGCCAAACCGGGGTCGACACCGATGATTCGGCGCATGTCTTTTCTTTACTCTTCTTCAAAACCTTCAGGCACTTCAATATTTGCATATACGTTCTGAACGTCATCATTTTCTTCCAGCCGTTCGATGAGTCGCAGGACCTTCGCCGTGTCGTTGTTATTGAGAGTTACCGGTGCTTCCGGAAGCATACTGATTTCCGCGCTAGTGGTCTCAATAGACGCTGCTTCCAGCGCTTTTACCACGGCTTCAAAGTCTTCTGCCGCCGAAGTAATTTCGATAATACCATCCGATTCAGACACATCTTCCGCATTACCTTCAATAGCGATTTCTTCAACTTTATCAAGGGTGAATTTCTCGCCATCAACCGTGATGATACCTTTGCGCGTAAGAAGCCGCATAACAGAACCTGCTTTCGCCAATTCAGCACCGCATCGGGTAAGGATATTACGTACATCCGCAGCAGCTCTGTTGCGGTTATCAGTAAGGACTTCAATAAGCAAAGCTGCTTCACCGAGACGGGCTTCGTAAGACAATTCTTCGTAATTCACGCCTTCAAGTTCACCTGTTCCTTTTTTTATCGCATTAGTGATATTATCTTTCGGCATATTTGCGCCGCGCGCTTTGAGAATAGCCGTACGCAGTCTTGGGTTGCCTTCCGGATCGCCACCTCCAATACGTGCGGCAATGGTGATTTCCTTGATGAGTTTGGTAAACATTTGTCCGCGTTTTGCATCCGCAGCACCTTTCTTGTGTTTAATAGTCGCCCATTTACTGTGGCCCGACATAGTATATCCTCCTACTATATAGTGAGTTACCCAAAGCTTTAGCGATGAGCTTCTTATTTCATAAACCGCATGGAATCTGATAGAGCAAGCTCTACCAATCAAGCGGTGGCGGACGTACTGTCCCCAGTCTCTGCAAGCATTGGATTCGTGCGCTTGCAAGATCTTGCCCACACGAATTGTTATATTATAATATAAGTTATGAGAATAGTCAATATAATACGCTGCAGCATCAATCTAACCTTTCACCATACAACCCTAGAGCGTCTCGTTGTGAGAACTTACTACGGAAGTTGCGCCAGCGCCCCTTGCGTGAGAACTCATAACATGATAATCTGATACCGTGAGAAATATAGTACGGCTTCTATTCTTTTTCTGTAGTTTGTTTATTTTTGGTATTCTTTTGTTTACAGCTATCGACTTTTTTCACGTACGGATCGCTAGATTGACAACTATTGTACTCCCTGATTCCTTCATCCGTGAAGTTACCTTCTTTTTTCAAAAGCGGCTTCCCGAAGTCCTTTATTTTACTATTTTGATGAGTCTCAGTTACGCCGCAAGACGGAAAATATCCTGTCCGGTTTCCATGCTTTGCGTATTCATCCTTGCAACAGGCTTTACCGCTCTTAGTTGGATGCTCATTGACAGAATCGGCGATTTCAATCCGCCGCCTCTGGGCGGCAAAACCATAACGCTTGGTGAGAAAGGACTTATTCTTTCTTCAAATGACGGAGCCATAGTGCTGCTTAACGGACCGCAGGAATATCCACGTCTATTGGTCATGCCGGGTGTAAGGGCTGAATACCATCAAAGCCAAGATGATCATATAAGTGGTACCGTACCGGCGGTAAACGCCTTGTTTTTCAGAAACGCTGAGAACGATCTCATAACAGGCGTGTGGGATAAATTCCATATGGTCTCACTCAAATTTGAAACACTATTGACTAAGAGTTTTCCGGATTTCATGCTCTATGCGGGTGCATTGATTTTATTGCTTGTTTCCATGCGTTTCATTATGAATATAAGTTCATGGCATTTCGCCAATCTGCTGGCGGGCGTTGTTTTTTTCGGCGGAATACTCTATTTTGAAGTATTTATCGACTCACCACAGATGCAACGTCTTTTATCAGCCGCCATTAACGATAAAATCCCTGCGGATTTTATCAGCCCCGCTATTTTCTATTTAATAGGGTTGCTTTTTATCATTGCAACTGTGCTTTTACCTTCTTTATCAAAGAAGAGTCAAAGAAAGCGGAGGGGCTATGCATAGGCGTAGCAAAATTGCGGCATACCCTGTTCTTTTTACGATATATATTGTACTCTCTTGCGTGGTTATCATGGTGTTCCGTTACCTTTTACCGGCAGAACCGCCTCCCCTACCCGTCTATGTTATTCAGTGGAGGCTGATAAACGGTGTATTGAATATCTGTGATATATTCCCCGCTCTACTGTTGGCCGGACTCGTCATACCCTTTGGGTGGATTGCCCAAGATAGCGAACCATTCCCACGGTTCTCTTTGCACTTTTTCAAATGGTTATCGCCAGCTCTCTTCACAGGCTTTGCTGCAGCCGCTGTGTATGCGGTAGTCTTTTTTCTAGTAAGCCCTCTGTCTCAAAACTATTACAAAACCTTGAGTTCAAATGGTACGATCTTTCATCAATCCAAAGCAGCCGCTGCAAAACAAGCCTCCGCCGGTGAATGGCTTAATGCCGAACATTCCCTTGCTGTTTGTAAACGAATATGGCGCAAAAGCGCGGAAGAAGGCGGAGAAATCTTCTCTCTTGCCGAAAGCATCAGCGTTAAAGCGACAGAGATCCGCATTAAAAAGGCAGCTTTAGAATCGGAAAAGATATATAACATTCAAAAAAAAGAAGAAGCGCCGATTTTTAAACTTTGGGAACCGGTTAATGCACAAGAAGCACTCAACTCGGCAAATATCGCATTAGCCGAAAACCGCTATTTTGATGCACACTGGCTTGCGGGTCTCGTGATGCAGTTATTAAAAACAAAACAAACAGGCGCCGAATACCAACAGGCTGCACATATTGCACGACAGGCATGGAACACTATCAATAATCTTGCCCCATCAGAAAAGGAAAGAGTACTCTATTCCCTCTACCACCAGAAACGGGACGGTTATGCCGCCATACACGATACTGACTGGTTACAAGCGTACCATATCTTCGCGGACCTCATCACAAAGACACCTGCGGATCCGGATGTCGCCAACTTTCTAGCCTTGAGCAAGCAAGAAGTAGAAAGTATCGCCTTTTTTATTGAGGAACGGGATATTACACTGGGAACAATGGTACTCAATCCCCTCTTTTCCCTCCCAACCGATGTCCAACAAGCCCGTGCTGTCAT
The DNA here is from genome assembly GCA_031276815.1 of Treponema sp. GTDB lineage: Bacteria > Spirochaetota > Spirochaetia > Treponematales > Breznakiellaceae > JAIRKH01. The sequence goes on along the minus strand of JAISMJ010000027.1, from coordinate 833 downwards.
CCGTATGACGGACCTTTCGCTTTTTTCGGATTGCGCTTATGGCAGAAACATGGAACTCCTCCTGTTTGATAAGAAACAGAAGTTCATTGGTACGATAAGCTCGCCGTTTTGCAGAATATCGCCTTACCAAACCGACAGAGGGGAACGGCTTCTTGTCATGATGCGCTCCATAAGCAATGAAACTAACGAACAATTTGATCCCACTGTTACTTGGTTTGATACGGACTGGAAAAAACAGGAACTATTTGACGATATGCAGATAGTACTCAATATACAGTACCATCATTTTATTCTTCTTACGAATATTAGATACGGTATAGATTCTTTACTGTTACCCGATCTTTTCTCTGCGAGTAAGACATTCGGCGAGTACGGCTATATTACGCAGGTCTTTCAAGCTGAACTCATGTACCGTATTTTCAGTTTAATAGTCTTTCTTCCAGCTACAGTTATAACCATTGTTTTAGGTTGGCGTTTCCGAGCAACAAGAAAGCCTTTTTTTATAGGCATTCCTATGTTTTTTATTTTACCGTTTGTATTTCAGATTATTATCTGGATATATCAAAGACTTTTCAATACGCTGTGTATCTGGTCTGTTACCAATTTCGGCTTTACCATGACTGGGCTTCTTTTTGGATTAGGAACCGTAGGGTTATTTTTTTTATCTTTACTGGTAGCGGCGTTTCAGAGGAAGGATAACTAACGGTATGTATGGAAAAAAGGAAAAGGTCTGGCGATGACCTACTTTCCCGCGTGAGCAGTATCATTGGCGTAGGAGGGCTTAACTACCGTGTTCGGGATGGGAACGGGTGTAACACCTCCACCATAATCAC
>JAISMJ010000081.1 GCA_031276815.1 Treponema sp. | reverse complement strand
AAAGGACGTGGTTGAATTCGAGTACGGAGACTCTGGAAAGACGGCATACTTCGCCGTCCAGATAGAGAACGACGGCAAGAAAGGCGGCTGGGGTCCGCTGGTTTCCGCGCTTATTCCCTAATAATGGAGGTTTCCATCCGCTGATCCGTTACGATATAACCGGCTTCATCAAGGGCAAGCCCTTCTACAGCCGGTATCTGCGGCAGAGAGCCGACAAAGATGAACACGGCGTCCGCGGCTTTTTCGTCTTTTTCACCGGTAATGGTATTTTCAAGCGCTACGGAGGCGACTTTCTGGTATACGCCGGGCGCACCGCTTTTTATTTCGGTAAGCCGCGTGTTAAAACGCACTGTTATATTAGGGTTGCGTAGCGTTCGTTCCGCTAACGCCTTTTGATCACGGAGTTTGTCCCGCCTGTGCAGCAGGATAACGGTTCCGGTTTGAGTAAATCTCTCACTCAATGTTTATCCACATTCGCGCATTAAATCCGCTTCATGCACCATTCCCGTGTTGTTTCCAATAAAAGGTCTCCGCTTATTTCAGGGTTACGGTGTTTCAATGCCGCAGCCGTGGGCAACAGCGTGGTAAGAATGAGCCTGCCATCCGCGTCAGGATGCCGGAAAGAAAGCGAGCGCAGCCTTTCACGGTATACCTCAAGGAATGGTACAACGGACATTTGTTCCGAATGGGCAGCCGAAACAACAGTAGGAGCCACTTTTTGCACGGTACGTTTTCGTTCGGCAAGCTTGGTGCGGTACATGGTAAGTAGCGGCGTCTCGTAATACCACGATCCGTTTGCATACCGTTTTTCAAGCGAGGTTCTGTACAGCAAGTGTGAAAAAAACGTTTCAGTTGGAGAGAGACGATGTTGCTGTTTATCATAGAATGGATAAAGCCATGTTCCACGTGCATAAGTAACGCCTAACGGGTATGAAAAATCCGCGCCAAATAAATCTACGGTTTCCGCGCCAAGGGCTTCCGCCAGAGAAACAGCCGCATAGGTAACATTACCGCCGGATGTATCCAGTGCGAGTATTTCCTGTTGGTGGGAAAAAAGCAGGCTCAGGGGATGACCGCCTGAGAAAAAGTACGGCGCCACAGAGCGTTCAGCTAATACCGGAGGACTTGCCAAATCAAGAAATAGGGGGATGTGTGTACCGCGGAAAAAATGGTTATAGCTCCAGAGCTGGCAGTCAATGGAAATAACAACGTCAGGCTCAATACCAGCGGTAAGCAAGGCTGGCAGGCTCGTGTCCGTTGCGATGATGAAGTCCCGTATCTGCCGCTCTTTCAACAGAGGAAACTCGCGGTCTAATGAGGGACCCGCAGCGGCTATGACGGCATGCTTCATAGACTTCCCGTTGGGATGAAAATAGGTGTGCGGATAAGCGGCGTTTTCCTGCATGAGTCGGCTCATAGTTCTGATATTCCGGACAATATGGGAAAACCATTGAAGCCCGAAATGCGCCTGCACGGAATAATCCGCGCTCACTTGTTCAATCGCCCTGCTGATTACCGCTTCTGCGGCTTTGAACGATTCGTACTCAACATCAACACGCGCTCTTAAAGGGAACACGCGCATACCGTTCATCAAAACAGGTTGATAGCGTCGGACAATGAAAGATTCAATTTCAGCAGGTACCGGATCGACAAGGAGAAACACCCTCGGATCAGTAATAATTGGAGTGTAATCAATGGCTTTGAAGAGTTCATCAAGTCCTTCGCGGTCGTACTCTATTATCAACACGAGTTGTATATCTCCGCCATGAACCGTATTCAGAGCATGAGCAACGGAAAATCCACCGCCTAACCCGAGGAAAATAAGAAATTGTTCGTCTTTTCTGGTGTCAAGGAGACGCGCCGCTTCTTTTTGTGGATCAACAAGTGAGTGGAGGGGATGCTCTATGCCGTTATTATCAAGTATTGCAGGCACTTTGCTATTGTTACGAGCTGTTTTAATCGTATATTTTTTCATGGGAGCTGGTAATTTTTTTTGTATTTTTTCAATACACAGCATATTTCTTCGGTGAGTTCTTCTTCCGTCTGTACCGATAAAAGATCGAGAAGCTCTTGTTTAATAATAGAAGAATCGCGGATAACGGCGGTAAGGATGGTTTCCACCTTTTGAGATGTGGTGTTTTTTGCCTTATGGCGTACTGATCTATGTACCATCGTGTTTTCTCTACCGGTGTTACTGTTTGTCCAAGGCGCCCATTCATAGGAAGGAAGTCCTGAGAAGACGGAGTTATTGCTTCCAATGGTATATAACCGTTTAGGATATGACGGAAGCTGCTTTTTGAACCACTCGGCATAGATACTCATGCTTCCCATAGCGTCTGCAGTATGAGCAAAGGCTGCCGAATACGCGCAGGTGAGGCGGTCTGCGTGTTCCATGTAAAAATCAAGCGGATAAGGACGCGCATGGGCGCGGATGTCGTCATTTGCAAGGTCCATGCCTGCAATAAAAACATTTCCCTGAAAAAGCATGAACGCCAGGTCCAGAGCGGATGCCGTAACGGTTCCCCGCTGGATCATGTTGAGAAAGGGGAGTCCGAGTTCTGCAAGTACGATTTTCTGCCACCGGCTTCCGTCTGTCATAAGGAGAACGGGAAAGGAAGCTGCTTGCGACGGCAGGGCAGCGACCGTACTTATAGCAAGAGTGTTTTTATTTTCCTGCTTTTTTCTATGTTGTTTATGGAGGCGCAAGGTGGAAAACAGATGGAACAACGCCCAGTTGCCGCCGTCTGTTGCAATAACCATATCGGGTCGCAAATCCGCATGGAGAAACGGCTCGACAGCGGAAGAAGCAGCAAGTACAAAAACGTTATTTGTTTCCTTGAGCTTTTTTATTATCGGCAGAACTTCTTCAAGACTGGGTCCGGCTCCTGCAATGACACAAGAGCCGCTATACTTCTCCGGTACAAGGAATGTATCAATAATGGCGATATTCTTGAAGAAATTGCCGAACCACTTTTTACCGAAATATGCAGTTGTTCTCTTATTGGCATCAATTCTTTTGATAAAAGTAACGGTTTCTGCCATTAAGTGGACGTACCGCTCTTTGTAAAGAGAAAGGCTTGGTCTCCATTCGATAATCTCTATGGCTGATGCTTCCATATCGGGTATGACTTTTTCTAGCAAGGACTGTACGTTGCCTTCAGGATACACATCTTCAACATGTAAGGCAACGATAGTTACACCAGGGAATTTCTTTTCCAATACGGGAATCATATATCCCATACCAGGCTCTATCAGGATAAAAAAACGAATTCCCTGTCTTAACGGCAGGGAATCAATGTACTTTTCCGCTTCTATAGACGGATTATAACGAGAGTGAAGTTTTTTTTTCTCTTCCACCCTGCTCTGTTCCATTTGAACCGGTTTATTCAAGTGATTAGTTGGTTTATACTAAACCTAATTCAGAGAAGAGCTTTTTATAGGTATCAAAATACTTGGACGCCGCGAATTCTTCAATTTTTTCTTCGGGTAGCGCTTCCAAAAGCTGGTCCATGTAGGCAAGAACGGTTTTGAGTTCCTGCTGGATGGTGGGCGGTATAGTGTCCAACTTTGTAGGTTCCGCTTCAAAAGCTGCTTTTGCCGGAATAGCCGCTTCCTTTACTGGTACAGAGGACGTTTCCGTTAGTTCTACCGGAGACTTCTCCTCTAGGGAAGTAGTGGCTTCTACTTCGGGAAGCACTTCTATGGACATTTCAGCCGGTATTTCCAATAGCGGATATTCTTCGCCGTTTTCCTGAACAACAGTTTCTATGTCCGCAGATATATCCTCATCAGAAAGATTCAATGGCATATCATCAAAGGTGATGGCTTCCAGCACAGGTTCTTGCAACGGATTTTCTTGCAACTGTCCTGAAAGATCCGGCTCATCTATGACTACATCAGAGAGATCAATGTCTTCAAGTTCTGATTCTTGCTGGACAATGGGATCCGCTTCAAGGTAACTACTATCTTCCGGTGCAGGCGTAATAGGTTCAACGCCTTCTTCCCGTAACAGCTGAAGTTCTTCCGAATCCTTTGACGGATCTAGAATCACTTCGTCAATTTCCACAAAGACGTCTTCTACGCTCTTTTCTAATATTTCCGGCGCGATTTCGGATATATCCACTCCTGTTTCTTCGGTAAAATCTGCAGACATAAGAACATTATCAAGCTCATTACCGGTAAGGGCGATCTTTTCGTCATCCGAGTCATCAAAAAATCCGCTTTGAGATACTTCGACCTTTTCTGCTGTAGATTCGGTTTTTGCAATTTCTGATACGCCTTCCAGTGCATCTTCAGATATATCTACTCCGGCTTCTTCGGTGAAATCCGCCGACATGAGTATATTATCAAGCTCATTACCAGTAAGAGCGATCTTTTCGTCATCCGAGTCATCAAAAAATCCACCTTGAGATACCGATTCCTTTTTTTCAGTTTCCGGCATATTTTCTATAGGAGCCGGTATAGAAGCCGAAGATTCTCGGTCATGGATTGTAAGAAAAGCTTGTTTCAGGGTTGATAGTTCTTGCCTTATGGAAGATAACTCTTCTGCAATACGCAAGAGGATATCAGTAGAAAGATTTGTTTCTGTTATGGGCTGTGCGCTTGATTTCTGTTGCACAATTTCAGGTTCCGTCTCTTTCGCCGTAACGCCAACAGCATCTTCTATTTCAGCCGGAGGCGGTTCCACATTCGGCACGATCTCTGGCGTAATGGACTCATGTTCCGTCTCTTTCGCCGTATCATCAACAGCATCTTCTATTTCAGCCGGAGCCGACTCCACATTCGGCACGGTCTCTGGTGTAATGGGCTCAGGCTCCGTCTCTTTCGCTGTATCACCAGTGGCATTTTCTATTTCAGCCGGAGCCGGGTCCACATTCGGCACGGTCTCTGGCGTAATGGACTCAGGTTCCGTCTCTTTCGCCGTATCATCAACAGCATCTTCTATTTCAGCATGAGCCGACTCCGTTTCGGCAGGTTCAACCGAAGTAACGGATGGCGAGGCGACTTCGCCGGATTCCGGTACCAATGCTTCCTCATCGCCAAATATTTCATCATCGTCAAAAGGAGAGTCGTCCAAGAAATCTTCCATAAAGAGTTCTGTAGTTTCTCTTTCAGGAGCCTCTTTCGTATCCACAGTAACTTCTTCGCTAATGGCGGTATTTTCGCCATCTGCGTCTGATTGTGGAGTTTTATCATTCGGGTCAACGCTGGTTTCACCGTTTTCAGCTACGTTTTCACCGGATACAACTCCATCGACGGTAAGCCCTTCTAAAACCGGCTCATCAGACTCTTTCGTCTCATTATCGAAAGACAGAGCATCAATGGTCGGTACGTCTGTTATTATCTGCTTTTCTCTATTAAAATCAGGATCAGCTTCAAGAATATCTTCCACATGTAATTCTTCAATATCATCAAGCTCATGGTCAAGAATATTATCAAATGAAATAGACTCTAAGTCTACGGTACTATTTTCTAAATCTTCTGGTATAAGTTCTTTATCTAAATCATCAATTCCCTCTGCCAATAGTACTCCCATCTCATCGTCTGAAATATCTTCATGCTTACCGATTTCAAAATCGGATAATACTTCATCATTGGGAATAGGGAAATCACTGTCCTCGCTCTCACTTGGACTTATTTTGGCTGGGTCACTTTTCACCCATACACCGTATTCATCAAGTTCAGAAGCTGCTTCTTCGCTGCTCTGATCGTCATATAATGAAGATTTTTTATCGTTTGCCATGCAAAAGTCTCCCTTCTTGATAATTATACTATATCCTAAACTATAAGTCAATTTTAGGCTAGGGTTTTTTATTACTTTTTGAAAGATTTTCTGAATCAATAAGGTGATAGTTTCCACGAAACATCAATGTTAATAAAGCGGTAAATAATACGATACTTACAGAATGTCTATGAGCGGGTACGTTAGGTTAGTACAACGTATAGAGCGCAAAATGGGATGAAACGCCGTTAGAGTACTTAGACCTACCTCTGTAAACGAGATAGTTCAAGCATCGCGCGTTTCCTGACAAGCGGCGGTTTACCGGAAGCGGCAAGACCGGCAAGAATAGGTACGCCAAAGGGAATCATAGGCGGACCGGAAATATGACAGAGCGAACCGACCGCCGCTGCAACCGCAGTAAGGACCTGCTCATCCATGCTAACAATGGGAGGAGTGATGGTTTGTGCGAATGCTTGCATAGCAATACCGTCAGGATCAACGCCGATACGTCCTATCGCTTCGGCTGCCGCTACTTTTACCTGCGGCTCTTTATCATAGAGGAACAAATCCGCAAAAAACGGGATAAGTTCATACGAACCGAATGAAGCCAAAAGACGGACCGCTTCAACACGATGTACAAGGTGTACCGGCGGCTGGGTTGCCGGTATGGAAAGACTGTTTCGCGCGCTGCCCGCAGCTTCTTTCAAATAAGTACTGAAGACCGGTTCATCTTCTCCTAACTGCCCCTGCTTGATTTTTTCACGAATTCGGCTGAATTGGTATGAGAGAGAGAAATCGTTGAATTGATTGTAATAATCGGAGCGCTGACGCGGGAGTTCCCCAAGTCCATACTTGCCCTGCACATTCGCTCCATAGATGGACGTTTCTCTCATCTCGCCCGTGTATTCGAGCTGAAACGCATAGAGTATCCAGTCGCCCCCGCCTGAATACAGAACACCGTCCCTGCCGAAAGCCGGCATTGATGCGGCGTTTTGTATATCAAGCGCCCATTTCAGCGCGCCGTCGTGGGAGAAACCAGCCGCCCTTGCGCGACTCAAGGCGTAAATCCCCCTGTCTTCGTTGATGAGATACGTTTCGCCTGTTCCCGAAAGTCCTGCGTCCGCTTGCCACAGGACTTCCCCTTCAGAGGATAGAAGGAGTACGTTTCCGTTTGATAGCGCAACGGCTATGTCTCCTTTGTACTCGCGTGCGGCAATCGGCGTTGCCGGAAGTGAGGGAAACGCTTGCGCCGCCCCAAATCTCCCTTCTGAACATGTGAATGTCTCGCCGGTACCATCGTTGTACCATGCCAGCGCCATTCTTTCGCCGCTTTTACCTTCTATAGATACAAGGACAACCGGCGTCTCGGCAAGATCGATTTCCGTTACGGTTCCAAACGGACCGATGTTGACTATTTTTCCACTCGCGCTTCCGCCGCGGTCAATCGCGAACAGAATACCCCCTTGTTTATCAAGAACCGGCGGTATGATTGTTTTTCCTTCTAGGTGCCGCGTCCAAAGGCGTGTGCCTTCACTGTTAAAACAGACAATCGTCTGCGCCACAGTCACGAAAATACGTCCGTCCCAGCCGGTGATGACGGGAGCGGTAATAGGCGCGTTGAGGTTGACGCGCCACCGTTCTTTACCGACCCTGTTCAGGGCACACAAAGAGCCGTTTGTCCTGCAAACATAACTTATGCCGTCCCAAGAGCGGGTCAGAAAGGGACAGAGCTTTCCGGAAGCGAAATACTCCCACAAAAGCTCTCCTTGCCATGAATACGCTTTGACAACGCCGCCGTCAAGCGCGATGACAACGGAACCGGCTTGCGCGGACGGCGTACCAATCACAACGCCCGCCGCAGCTTTCTCCCAGAACGAGCTTAGTACGGTCTTATTTTGCGCTCCAAGGAAAGAGGGACTATAAAGAATGGCGCATATACTGAATACGAGAACATATATTTTCATTACACATTGAGAAACGGTTTGAAGAATGCGGCGAATAGGCTACCCGTTGTTATAGGGAGGGGATCAAAAAGCGGTTGTATATACAGAACAAAAAACACCAGCGCGGTAACGCACAGCCCTTCGAGAATACCCAGCAAGAAACCGAGAAATTTGTCGATTCCGCTTAAATGTATCCGCTCCATAATGTCGGAGATAATCTTTTCTATAAATTTCATCACGAGAAAAACGAGGATGAACAAGGCGATGAAACTCATTACTTCAGGAACAACCTTGACGCCAGCCAAATCGGGCGATTGCTCTCGGATGAATACCGCCCCGTTTTTATAGAAGAAAAACCCAGCCGCAATACCGAGCGCCATAGCGCCTATGGAGAACAGTTCCTCCACGAATCCCTTCAACATGGCGCGTATTGCAAAAATGAGAATGAGTCCAAAACAAACAATATCAATAACTACAAACTGCACGTTACATTTCCTTCCTTTTCAATACAACTTGAGCGTAGAGCCTTTTCAAAAAGGCATACGCTTTTTTGCCCACTACTTTTTCAATACCTTTCCTCACTTCCCAGCAGCCAACACGCCACATTTCCCGTAAATCTACTTTTTTACGCGGAAAAGTTTCCACCGCATCGCCAAGTTCGGGAAAACGGGCGCATAGCGCCGTGATTTGCGTATTATTACCATTCGCAACGACATTGATGAACAACAGCGGTCTATCGCCGTCAGGCATCGGCGTACTAGTAATGCTCCGGTACCCATTCGGAATATACCGGTACGGCGTTTTCTGCAGCTTTGCACACGCCCAAAACCAAATATCATCACCGGTCGGCGCAAGCGCCTGAAATTCAGCCGTCTCTGAAACAACCGGATGAAGCGATCCCGGCGGATATAATGCCCCTGCACCGCCGGTTGGAAAGAACCAATCTGAAGACTCATTTTCCGCAGGAAATTCCTCCAAACCCCAATATCTATAGGGAAGCGGATGCCGCGGATTATCCTTATCCGCATACACTTTGTGCGCTCGATGAAACACAATACACAACGGATACCGCTCATGCTCGGTTTTAAGCAGCTCAAACCAATTATGTGCATATATGATATCATCATCCGCTGTAATCAGCGCATCATCAGGAAAAGCCCGTAATGCAGGAATCAATTTTTTATACGAGCGCATATCCTCGCAAAAACGGTTGTCTAATCCCCCCCCCCCCCCCCTCATTGCTTCTTACAATATCTTGCAGCGCACTAGGCAGGTTTCCACTGTTCCATTCATTGTTCCCTAACCATACAACGATACGATCAGGCTTCACTGTTTGCTCTACAAGAGATTGCAGCGTTGCAATCAGCGAGGTACCGACACGCCGTCCATAAGAAGTCAACGTAACAATATAACGCATATATCCTCCGACTAGTACGGTTTTCAGTACTAGATTGGTACGGCTTCTCGAACTAGACTAGTACGGCTTCCCGTACTGGTACCAGTACGACTTCTCGAACTAGACTAGTTCGACTTTCAGTACTAGTCTAGTTCGTCTTCCTGTACTAGACCAATTCGATTTCTCGAAGTAGATTGGTTCGGCTTTCAGTACCAGATTGGTACGGCTTCTCGTACTAGACTAGTATGGCTTCCCGTACTGGTACCAGTACGGTTTTCAGTACTAGGTTAATTCGTCTTTCCATACTAGACCAGTTCGATTTCGCGAACTAGGCTAGTACGGCTTGATTACTATTTTATACGAGCGGCGTATACGAATCAATCTCTTTTCCCTTCAGCGCCGGAGATTTCAGCGCTTATCATATCAGCAATGATCCGCGCTCCATCGCTGCTTCCCACAGCCAAAGCCGCCGCCGCCATTGCCGCGCACTTCTCGCCGTCAGCCGCAATATCCGCGATGATACCGGCGAGGCGTTCCGTCCCGCCGGTAATGCAGATCGCCGCGCCTGCTTTCTCAAAAAAGCGGGCGTTTTCCACCTGATCGCCCCGCGTGCCTGAACCTCGCAACGGAATCAGCACCATGGGTTTACCGGCTGCGGCGCATTCCCAAACCGTTCCCGCTCCGCTCCGCCCAAGCACAAGCTCCGCAGCGGCAAGCACATGCGGCATATCTTCATATAGGTACCGGTACGGCTTGTACCGTTCGGAAGCGGGCATATCCCACTCGGCTTGCCCCGTCTGATGAACCACGACATAGTACTTCGTAAGCTCCTCGCGATAAGCGTGGACAAGATCGTTTATTTCCTTTGCGCCTTGGCTGCCGCCCAGCACGAGCAGTATGCGGCTGTCCGTTTCTTCCACGCCCAAAAACGCGCGCCCCCGGTTTGCGTCTGCTGTTCTGAATACGTCCCGTACCGGATTGCCGGTTACGGTAATCCGGCGCTGGTACGCCGTTGGAAATAGGGCGACCGTATCCTGATACGCTGTAAAAATCTTCTTTGAAAACCTGCTGTTGATTTTGGTAGCGAGTCCCGGACTGAAATCGGACTCGTGGGTGAAGACCGGTATATTCAAGGAAAACGCCGCAATAACCGGAGGCACGCTTACAAACCCGCCTTTAGAAAAGAGCAAGCGCGGTTTTTCTCTTTTAAGGATGTTACGCGCGGCGAAGAAACCCGCGATAATTTTGAATATATCCAACACATTCTGAAGGGAAATATACCGTCTCAATTTGCCCGAAGGAATACCGAAAAACAATACGTCATGCGTACCCGTATTCGTGAAAATGGATGCATCCATGCCCGTATCCGATCCAAGCCATATAATACGGCATCCCGTGTTTTTTTTCAGCGCACCGGCAACCGCAAGTCCGGGGTAGATATGCCCGCCTGTACCGCCGCCTGTAAATGCCACCGTAACCATAACGTATTCTACCATATCCTTTCTTACGCTTCTTTGTCAAGTTCGGTACATACGCGCCTGTACGAAAAAGGGGAAGAAGGAAGGAGCGCCATAGAGAAAGGATGGACGCATTGTCTCCGATATCCTTGCCTTTTTTAACGCTGCTCTGCATTACTACTGAAATCGGTATCCTTCATGTGTTGACAGCGCTTTCCATTCGGCTACGGTGCGCTTCCCCCCGTCAAACGCTACCCCCGCTTTGACCATCCGCCGTCCTTTCTGGCTTAATACTCCGCCGCTTGGAGCGGCAACCGGGGGCGCGGGGGATTATTCCCCCGCACATGTACATAGCTCAAGGTACCGGCTTCGATACCGCAGGGCAAGCCGTGCGGTTGTTCATGTCCCTGTTCACCGCGCCTCAACCGGAAACAGCCATTTGTTTCCTCTGGGATGAGGACAACTTTGTTCTTGAACCCGTGCGCGGAACAGGACAAAACAGCCGCAGTAGGCGCACAGAACCGTTTCGTGCAACGCTTCACAGTCCCCGCAGACAGCCAGCCGCATCTCAAGCGTCGGCTGTCCGGTCCGTAAAGACGCGGGGATGGGCAGCCCCGCCGCCATCCCGCCGATACGTTCAGGCGTAAGCGCACGCATGAGTTCGTCAGCGCAGCGAGGACAGGGCGCTTGAGGCTCGCCAGCGCTCACGCAAGCTCCACCGTTACCACCGCCATAGGGGGAATCGTTAAAACGAGACCGCCGCCGGTTATTGATGCGCCGTTAAAATCTTTGATTTTAACCGTATCCGGTCTGTCAAACGTGTTGTGAGCCGTCATGTTTTCCGCGCTCACGACCTGTCCGTGTACCGCAGCAGACGGGCTCACCGTCAAACCCCGCAGTTCCACCTTCACGCCGGCTTCGTTTTTCACGTCAATGTTGGTAACGGAAATGTGTATCCTGCCCTCGTTATCCTCGGACGCGCTGGCGCTTACCGCAGCCATACCTTCGACCGTTTCGCTTTCCACATAGACCGGCAGTTTTACCGCGTCCTGATGAACCTTGTACATATCGAACACATGGTAGGTCGGCGTCAACAGCATCCGGGGTCCTTCGGTCAAAATAAGGC
>JAISMJ010000035.1 GCA_031276815.1 Treponema sp. | reverse complement strand
GCTTCTTCAATCACGGTGAGAAAGAGTTCTTTCATCTTTCGATAAAAGAATTGTCAAATATATATAATGATATATTGTTTTTAAAAAAGAGATTGTTTCTTGCTCAAGGTGAAGTTGCTACATTGGTTGTCAACCTTGAAGAATTTATAAGGAGAGTAATTCATTGGTACAAACATTATAATGGCATAATATTAAGCTGCTCTGAAATATATAATATTGTAAACAATGTACTGTATGATATATATTACTTTATGATAAAAAATATTCCATTTCCCAATAACTCATTATTACAAAAAGATCCATACATAAATAAAAAATGTTTGCCTATTGTTCAAACACATCAATAAATATTTATCAGTATTTTGAAATTGGTCGAATACATAATGTATCTTCCGCAATATATCCCACTGGTTTATAACCACATAAATAAAATTGGGAATTGTATATTTTACAAATCATTAGTAGAAATATATGGAATGAATATACAATATTTTATTATAAGATTATTATATTTGCATAAATATTATCTCCCTGTTTTATTGAAATATGAAGATGAATATGGATTTCCAGATCAATATTTGGTTTTGGTTGGTTTTCGTTTGTATAGAAGTTTGGGAAATAAGAAAAAAACAATAAAAGTTTATTATGCCAATCCTATATCAAACATGAAGTTATGATACTTGTCAAAGATATCAAATATAGAAAAATTTAATGACGTATATTTAGGTTTTGATGATTCAATAAATTGTACCGAGATAGTAACTCACGCATATTACAATATATTAGAATTATTGGAAATTGAATTTAATGAACAATATTTAATTAATTATTTTAGAAAAAGAATATATAATATTGAAAATAAAATGGCAGCAGAAAAAACTGCGCATAACAGTACTGTTTACGCTTCGCCGCAGTAGCGGCTCGGGCTACGGTTTTGCTCCGGTCTTCACGCTGCGCTCCATTCCCACGACGTTGCTCCGACGGAACGTTAGGCGCCATTTTTTGCCCCGCCTTTTCGCCCGCGCCGCGCCCTCCTTGGCGCGGGAAATTTACTGTTTCTTGATTCTCTAAACAAGAATATTTTGTAAAATATGGATATAAAAATCATTAAAGAGTGTATATATGAGAACTATAAAGAATGTAAAGAGATTAACCATGAAGAAGGCATTTTTTGCGGCGGTTTTGGCAATAAGCGCCGTGTTGGGTTTCGTTTCATGCGCCGCCGGGCCCAAGGTCAGGCGTGTGCCTGAAGGCTTGGGAGAAACCGAGCCCTTGCTTGCCGGAACAACAGGGGAACTGAAAAATAGCGGCAATCTCTTTCTACAATAGCCAAAAACGTGCGCCGGGGACTTACCTCAAGAACGGGCCCCATCTGGTCGAAGCAGTAGAGGGGCGGCGCTTCTCCCGCCCTGTTGCACAAATCCCTCGGCGTAATGGCGGTTTTTTCATTCACACTAGACGCGAAAGTCGCTTTTTATGGACCATCTCCCAAACACCCGTGAGACACTCACGAACACCTGTGAGAGACTCCCAAACATTTGGGAGACACTCCTAAACACCCGCAAGACTGGTAAAAACATACGCGGGGGACTAAAAAGGAGGCTATTATGGCTCACAAAGGCGACTACATCCCTTCAAGAAGCGGGAAGTGGATACCACGTGGATATATTATAGATGCCACTTATAGCAAAGTCCATGCGGAGCGGTTGGAGGAAATCAAACGATAGGGCGTACAAAAGAAGGGCAAGCCAGTACGTATCCTTCTTTCGGCAGGGCAGGAGGTGGATTACGCATAACAGCGAGCTGAGGTGCGGGCGTGCCGGTAGGGATCTTGTTAGCCGATAGCGGGTGTGATGTGAACGAGATAGTAAACAGCGCCCGTTCAAGAGGCACTGAACTAGTTATCCCGTCCAAGTGTAGTCGGACGGAGCAGCGGTACTATGACAAAGAGCTGTATAAGGAATGCCATCTTATTGAGAATGTATTTCGGTGGCTTAAACAGTGGAGAAGTATTGCCACTCGGTATGCTAAACGCTCTGATTCCTTTCTTGCCGCCTCTATCTCAGATCTATCTTCCTTGTCTTTGACGACACGCCCTAAGCAAACGGTCGCATGATATTTCGGTGTATACGGATTCTCAATACCTTCAAAAAGGTATCAGCGAATGGATATTCCTGTGGAAAAAGAACGGCTGGCGTAATTCGGAAAGAAAGCCTGTGAAAAACAAAGATCTATGGCAAAAATTAGACGCGCTCGCCGACTTGGTAAGTAAGCTCCCTATAAACTGGGAGTGGGTGCCGGGACATTCGGGAAACACCTATAACGAAATCTGTGATAAAATGATGCAGGTAGCTATAGACAGCATTGTATGTAAGCGGTAGCAGGCATTATCCGCGAATAACCCGTCGCCGCAACTATCCTTTGACGTATACCTGAATTTTGTTGAAGCCGGTAAAAAAAGAAAAGGAAGGGGAGTGATCGTGCGGGAAAAAGCGATAGATTGCGCGCTATGCGTCGCCGTTTTTGCTGCTGATCCCCTGTCTCCTGTATCGGTCTATATGAAACATTAGAGCGCTTCAAAGAAGACGTTGCTTTCGTGAATTGAAGGACGAAATTATCTTTTGTAAACCGTGCTTTTTTGTTAAAGGCAACTTGACACATAACTTATAGAAGGATTATGCTATTAAAAGGAGCGTAGAAAAAGTGAACAAATCAACTGGTCGGTTAGATATGATCGTTATCCCCCCCCCCCCCCCATACAAACTACACATCTCTTTAATTTTAGGAGATTGCCAAGTCTCTTATTTTTTATAGTCAATGTTATATATCCGTATCGCCGGAATATAACATTTTATGGTTCAAATAATTAGGAGCATGAATATGGAAAAAAATGTTTTGCGTTCGATTATCAAAGTGATAAAAGAGAAATGCGTTAATTGCCACCGGTGCATCATGGTGTGTCCTGTCAAAATGTGCAATAATGGCTCTGGAGACGTTATAGATCATCATCCTGAATTATGTATCGGCTGCGGGGAATGTATCAATGCCTGTACCCACGGCGCCCGTATCGGCATTGACGATTTTCATGTGTTTATGGAAGACCTGCAAAAAGGCGCGGACATCATCGCCATCGTGGCCCCCGCCGTTGCCGCAAGTTTCGAAGGCGCCTACCTGAAGGTGAATGGATTTCTTAAATCGCTGGGGATAAAAGCCGTATTTGACGTAAGTTTCGGCGCTGAGCTTACGATCAAATCCTACCTCGCGTATATGAAAGCAGTAAATCCCCCTATAGTCATAGCGCAGCCCTGCCCTACGCTGGTGTCTTTCATCGAAATGTACCGTCCTGCTCTGCTCCCTTACCTTGCGCCGGTAGACAGCCCTATGGTCCATACGATGAAGATGATCAAGCGCTTCTACCCTCAGTATAAGCATCACCAAATTGCCGCTATAAGCCCCTGTTATTCCAAACGCCGCGAATTCGACGTGGTGGGCATAGGCGATTACAATGTGGGGTTTAGATCAATACATCAGTACCTTGATGAGTCCCGCAAGACCATAAACGCCTATCCCGACGTGGACTATGATAATCCTCCGGCGGAACGGGCGGTGCTGTTTTCAAGTCCCGGTGGACTTATGCGGACATTGCAGCGATATGATAGCGAGGCCGGCAGCTATACCCGTAAGATCGAGGGGACCCATGAGATATACCGGTACCTTGCCTATCTGGCGGATTCCATTAAAAAAGACAACCGCTCGGTCTATAGACTCATTGACTGTCTCAACTGCGCTATGGGATGTAATGGGGGTCCTGCCACGCTGAATCAAAACAAGCATTTCGATGATTTGGAGCGTTTTACGGAACAGCGGAATAGCGAGATGCGAAAACGGTATCAGCCTACCGTGAGGCAAAAGCTCCTCAGGCAGAATATACTTGAAAAGATTCTTGACCGGTATTGGGATGCTGATTTATACCGGCGTTCCTATGTAGACAGGTCGGATATTTTTAGAAAAAGAATGATTTTTCCAAGTCAGGCGGCGATTACCGCGACATTTACCACTATGCATAAAACGAAAGAGAGCGACCTTCTCAACTGCGGAGCGTGCGGGTATAAAAGCTGTGAACAGATGGCGGTGGCTATTATTAACAATCTTAACAAGCCTGAGAATTGCCGGCATTATATAGAGATTGAAAAAGAGCTGCAAGCCAATGAAAACGTCAAGCATCTGCTTAACCAGGTCTACGAGCGTACGTTGGAAGAAATGCATAAAAATAAAGATGGTCTTGTGACCTTAACCAGCCAGATCAGTGAAACCGCAGCCTATGTGTTACGTTCCTCACAAACCATAGAAGGGATTGTAGAAAATATCCGGGCTATGTATGAGAATCTGAATCATAACGCGGAATCCGTATTGAAACTGAACGCATCCTCAACAGAGGGGAAAGAGCGGCTTTATAAGATTGAGGAAGTTATAACCAATGTGGAAAATCAATCTAATGTCCTTATTGATGCATCTAAGATAATCGGAGATATTGCGGATGAGACCAATATTCTCGGTATGAACGCGGCGATTGAGGCGGCTCACGCCAGCGAACAGGGCAAAGGCTTTGCGGTCGTTGCCGGAGCAATCAGGAAACTGGCGGACAATTCCGGAAAGCAGGCGGTGAAAATAAGCGGCAGTCTGCAAAGCATCAAAAGTCTTATTGCCGCATCAAAAGAATCAGCTGCCTATGCCCGCGAACAATTTGAAGAAATGGTTTTGCTTATTGACAAGGTAAAAAGCGAAGAACTGTCTATACAAAGCACTATGAACGTCCAAAATTCCGAAGGAAGCAAGGTGTTAGACGCGCTGAATGAAATAAACGCCCTGATTGGGAGGATCGAAGAAACCTCCCGCTCACTCTTAGTATCCGGAGAATTAGTCATTCAGCAGATCAGCTCCCTTAAAACCCTCTAATATACATGCAAAACCAGCGCCCCTCATTCGTCAGCATGGAGCGGCGCTATCCCTTTCCTTATTATTTGGATGCGTACCGCTCGTTTCATCCCCTAAATATCACATCACAATCTTGTTGCCTGTATATTACGGAATTCTAGTAAAACCGTAGCCGAGCCGCCTACAGGCGGCGAAGCATATACGCGGCTATTATACGCCGTTTTTTGCTACTTTATTTGATTATATTATTATATTCCTTTATCTAGCTTACGACTCACAATTATCTAACAACACAACATCTAATTTATTTTAAGATGTAATATTATAGCTCTTTTTTTATTGTCAACAATTCGCATCGCTATTCGCGTGTAAAGACCCAGTTTTTTTGAAAGTAGCTTTCTTGCATCGGTGAAAAATACACGGTCTTCTATCAAAGTGGCGTCAGTTTTGCGGGCGAAATCAACAGCATCGTTGACATAGAAGCGCATAAGCGCATTGGTATTACCCGTCTTCTTTACATATTTATTTGCGTATTTAATACCTGTTTCATTAGTAGCGTCAAATATCAATTCAACGTCTTTAAGATTAGCCTGTATGTTTGCTATAAACCGTATGACTTTATCTTCCGTGAAATACTGAAAAACGCCGGATGCAATGAGCAAAGAAGGGAAAGATTTATTAATGGTATGTATCCACAACGTATCAAATATATCTCCGCCGATCAATATTTCATGTTCATGTTCCCCCAGTATTGAACGCCGTATATCAATCACTTCGGGTAAATCCACCTCATAAAACAACGCGCTTTGATTATTGAGGCGATAATATGCGGTCTCAAGCCCGGCTCCAAGATACACAATATTGCACTTTTGATGTGTTGCAATAAAAGATTTTACCATGTTGTCCATATTGTAATATCTGGCAACGGAAGCCATAAAGGAATATTCGGATGATTTTTTTTGTATCGTATCGCCGGGAATATATTTTTCCATTGAGAGTGATTTTTCATCATAAAAATATTCGGGAAATTTCTTTGAAGCAAAAACACGGGCAGCCAAAGGGATAAACAATGTATGTGCGATACCTTGTAAACTTTCCATTTTTCTTTTATTAGAATAGCATAAAATATACTATGTTGTCAACCAGTTCAGTCGAAATGGGGAAGCATGGAACGGCTCGGCGTCCGCGCCTCCTACGGCACGGATGCGCCGGTTGAGCCGATAACCCCTCTACGGCATTGCCTGCGCGGTTACTCGCAAAGACCTGACAAAGAACTATCCGGATCACGGCTTTTATCCTGAAAAATGTGTCGATGTATACACGGCGGCGGATAACTACACGCGGGGCGGAGTGGACGATGATTAACGGAGAGCGTGTGTTTGAGCGGTTGTGAACAATCAACCGCCAAAAATCGCGCGTTTATTCCTTTTTCACGAGCTTCAATACGCCATAGCCAGACGTACCCTGTGCAGGATTACCGGTCAGATCATTCCACATAGCGATGCTTTGACGCATACTCTGCGGGGAGGCGCCGTTTATCTGAATATCAAGACCGGCAAGCGCGGCGGCACGGCGGGTTCTTCTCCCGTCTTCCCAGAAAGAGACGCCGGCTCTTCCGAATCTGATGCGTTTCCCTGAGGCTGATCGGGAATTCGCCTTTCTGTAATGCAACACATGCAAAGTATGCAAAATTATGATGGCATTATCCTGCGTACACGGATCATTGTGCGTCAAGGGGGAAAATTTCTGATATAAATTTTCGTTCAACCGCTTTTATGCGCTTTTTACACTTGACATATCGTATTATTCAACGCATACTTATTACATTATGAAAATAGCAATTTACACAGACGGCGGATGCCACGGCAATCCAGGACCAGGCGGTTGGGCATATATAATTATGAATACTAAAAAAGTCCTCGCCGAGAAATGGGGCGCGGATATGTTTACTACCAATAATCGTATGGAATTGACTGCGGTAACAAACGCTATGGAAGCCATACAAGAGCTGCTCCCCACGTTAGGCAAACGGCCGCCTGACATTTCGGTGTACACGGATTCTCAATATGTTCAGAAAGGCATCAGCGAATGGATAGTCCTGTGGAAAAAGAACGGGTGGCGTAATTCAGAAAGAAAGCCCGTGAAAAACAAAGACCTATGGCAAAAATTAGACGCGCTCGCCGCCTCGGTCAGCAAACTCCCCATACAATGGGAGTGGGTGCGGGGACATTCAGGAAACGCCTACAATGAACTCTGTGATAACATGACGCAGGTAGCCATAAACAGCTTGAAACGGAACGCGATAGCGGACGGCGAATAACCGGCGCGTGTATTATTCCCCTTTTGAAGGCGCACGGTCTTTTACGCCCGGACGCCCGTATGACGCTCTTTTGCTTCCCGTTATTGGGCGTTTTCCATTCGCCGTATTCAGGGGTACATCTCTCCAGAACGTGCCGGCTCTGATACGCCGCCTGACCGTGCGCTGATAAACCGCTGGTTGTCTTGCGCCACCCGCCCCTATTGCCCGCCCTTCCCGGCAGTAAACCTTCTATCTTTTTCCATACCTTTGTCCTTATGTCCGCCTTGTGTAGTTCTTTCCCTCCTTTTGACGACGCCATCTAGTGAAATATCAATTGACAAGAAAGACCGACAAAAGCATACCGCCTCCTCTAGCAGTCAAAACGTGGCGGAACGGCTGAAAAGCGGACGACATGCGTAGCGCACGCCGGAGTGCGCCTCATAAGGTTGTCAAGAAATGATGAGCGGCGCAATGAAAGCTGTCGACAATCTACGGCGCGTTGTCGACAATCTGTGGTACGCTGTCGACAATCTATGGCGCGCTGTCGACATTCTACGGCACGTTGTCGACAACCTTCGATACGCTGTCGACAATCTTCGGCGCGTTGTCGACTTCCTACGACGCATGTTCAGAAATCTGGGCTATACTGTCGAAAATCCGCCGCACGAGGAGACTGGCGCGTACACTCCTTGCCCAGATAGTGAGCGCAGTCATACCGTAACAAAGCGAGTGAATCCTCCGCAGGTTCGTCTTGCGGGTAGAGCGTGTTGCATAAGAGAATGAGTATGCAAAATGCCCCCTTTACATTGTTTAGGGAATGGTTTATAAATAACGCTCATGGAAAATATAATCAACTTAAAATATCCTGTTCTTTTAATTCATGGAGCCGGGTTTAGAGATACAATTTTGGGGATAATAAATTATTGGGGGCGTATTCCAAAATATCTTGAAAATCATGGAGTAGTCGTATATCATGGCGGTACTGATGCATGGGGAACCATTGAAAATAACGCCGATAAACTCAAACAAAAAGTATTACAAATAAAAGAGGCATGTAATAAAGAAAAGGTAAATATTATTGCACATTCCCGCGGAGGGCTTGAGGCTCGATATTTAATAAATGAACTGCAAATGGCTAATTCAATCGCTTCGCTGACAACTATTTCAACGCCTCACAGAGGGGTAAAAATAATGAATATTTGCTTTTATATTCCAATGCCTTTATACAAGTTTGCGGCGTTTTTCGTAAATGTATGGAGTAAGATTATGGGGGATAAAAAGCCGGATTTTTATAACAGCAGTTTAGCGCTTTCAGAGAGGCGTTGTGCGGAATTCAACAAAAAATATCCAAATAAAGAAAATATTTATTATCAAAGTTATGCCGCGAAATTGAAATATTTTTTCAGTGATTTGTTTTTTGGTATTCTTTACTTGCTATTATCAATTACTGACGGAGAGACCGATGGTCTGTGTCCTGTGGAGTCGGCAAAATGGGGAGATTTTAAGGGAACAATAACAACTGAAGGGATTTGGGGAATATCTCACGCCGGAATAGTAGATTTTTACAGAATTAAATATAAAGGGGCGGATGTTTTAGAAGTATATTTAAACATGATAAAGGAACTATGTAATAAAAATTATTGATGTATACGATGGGGGGATTGCATTGCGTAAATGTGAACGTATATGAGGAGTTAGGCGCAATACGCCCCAAATTTTGTCGAAAAAATTATAAAAAACTATTGACACAGTAATACAATCTGATAAAATAAATTATAAAATTATATACGCGCATACAATAGCCTATTTTATTGCCGGTTTATTTGCGCTTGCCGTCGTAAATTAGCGGAAAACATTCTTTGAGGAAAAATATGGATTAATAAAATTGGGAATAATAATTATCGGATTATCATTATTATCGACTATGGTCCCGAAAACGGGATCGTTTGAAGGATACATGTATACAAAAATACCATATATGTATCAGATTTTAGGGTATCCGGAGGCAATAATTTATGTCTTTTTATTCACCGGAATATTAAAAATCTCAATAGAATATGAATATAAAAAATTTATTACGATATTATCAATCATTATAATGGCATAAAGAAAAAATATAAGAAGGGGCGTACCGCGCATAACTGGACGTACCGCAGGAGCGGGGGCTTGCTGAACAAAGCGGGTCGTGAAGAATGAGCGATATAAGCCATACGGCTGTCGCCATTGCGCGGCATTGACGGCGGCGGGCGTACGCTTTTCAGCACGGGCGCTCTCCATCCACGCTTTTTCTTAATGGGTTGACAGCGCGGCGGCATATCTAGTAGGATGATCGGCGTATATTTCAAAGGAAGCGAGGTGGACGGCGCGGCGCGTGTGCGCGGCGGCGTGAATCCTCCGCTATCCCGTAACTGTGATCGCGTCCGGAGCGGGCGATATTCCCCGCTCCGGTCTCTTCCGCACAACAGCCACTGGCGTACGCTGGGAAGGCTGCGGCGGAGTACGGCTTCAGGAGCCGGCGCGTAAGCCAGGAGACTTTGGTATACGCGGATGCCGTATGGCGTTCCGTTACATTCTTACGGCTTCGCGGATTGAGCCGAGGAGTATTGTATGTTCTCATTTTTAGTGGAAAGGAAAAGAATATTTTCCTTGATTGCGGCGTGTCTCGCCGCGCTCGCGCTGTTTTCAGCGTGCGAGACGGATGCGAATAGTGATGTCTATTACGCAAATATCGTTTACTCAGACTTTGCCGGTACATGGAAATCCTTGTATGAAGATAGTTACTCTATTGCTAATGGTACTATAAGTTACAATGACGGCGGCGACTATGGTGAATTTGATTCTGATTTTGAGGAAGCGCCTATAAGCGGTTGTTACCAATTTATTGTGTTTAATGCAGAATCATCAAACAGCGGTTCCATCCAAACAGGTATTAACGATAAGTCCGGCGTATTTATAGTGAAATTTTCATCTGATAATAAATATGGAGCCGTTTACTATCGGAATAAAACGCCAGACAGCATAGAAATGGCTAACCCTTATTCCTCTAATCAGCCGACTCGTTTTGATACGTTTGAGGAAGCTAATCTTGCATTTGTATCTATAGATTCCGTAGGTTCGTACGTTTCCATGTGGGGAACATATAGCAAACAGAATGAATAGACCTTTTTTCTTTTATATACTTTCCTTGTTATGCCTTTGCCCGTTATTCTCTCAAGAAGCCCATGAAACAGAGGAAGCGTTTGAAGATATGGTTGAGGAGGGCGAAGGCGTAACCGTTACCGGAAGCGCCGGAACAACGCAGCCGGCGCGCGTCATCACCAAAGAGGAGATTGAACGCGCTCATGCGCCGACCGTTACCGCGCTGCTGGAAGAACTGGTTGATATGGGCGCGATGAGTTACGGTCCCTACGGCAATACCGCTTCGGTGAACATGCGGGGCATGGGATCGGGGCGGGTAGCCGTACTCATTGACGGGGTACCGGTTAATTCCGCGCAGTCTGGCGCTTTCAGCGCCGAAAGCATCGGCGTCGACAGCATTGAGCGTATTGAGGTGAAGTACGGCGGCGCGGATACGGAGTTTAACGTATCCGGCGCAATGGGCGGCGTTATCAATATCATCACGGTAAAAGAGCGGGGGCATGATCAAAAAAAATTGCGGTTCGGCGGCGGCGTTTCCAATACCGCCACGCTGCCCGGTTCCTACCGGACACGAGACGGCGTTCATGCGAACGCGGCGTATGGCGATGTATTCGATACCCAACATATCAATGCGTTTGCGTATCATATGTGGGATACGGCACGGGACGAATTCTCCGTCGCCGTTTCTTTGTTTGCGAACAGCGCGGAAAATCATTTTCTGTTTGATGATTATTACGGCATAACACGCCGCCGTATCAATAACGAGACGCGGGACGGCGGAGGGAGGCTCGCGTTCACATGGGATTTCGCGAATCTGGCGCGGCTTTCCTATACGGGCGATCTGTACGCGGGCGATAAAAACATACCGGGTCCCATGACCGCGACCGCGTATGGGAAACAAAAGGATTTTTCCACCCGCCATAGCCTGTTCTTTGATACGCCCGCCGCGTTTCGAGACGATCTCGCGGTTGAAGCGACTGTGAGCTACGCCTTACAGCGGCTCGGCTATGAAGAGTCCGCTGCCGCGTCCCTCCATACGCTGTGCGCCGTGTACGCCGCGAACCGCTGGACATGGTATACGGCGCGGCGTTTCACGCTCAAGACGGGCTGGGACTACGCCTACAATTACCTTGATTCGACCAATACCGGCGTTATAGACGCCCATAATGAAGGCGTGTATCTGACCGGAGAATGGGATCGGGGCATTTTGATTATCCCTTCGGTAAAACTCGCGCTTGACCGCGGCGGCGTTGTTCCCATTCCGAAACTGGGCGTCGCGCGGCGCATAAACGGCGCATCAGGCGGCGCGTTTTCCATCAGCGCCAACGCCTTTCGGGTGTTCAAGTTTCCTACCTTCAATGACCGCTATTGGTCGGGCGATGCGACCGCGCAGGGCAATCCGGACCTGCGCTCCGAAGACGGGTGGGGCGCGGATATAGGCGCGGCATACGCGGGCGCGTTCACCGTTGACGCGGCTGTATACGCTTCCTATATCAGGGATAGTATTCATTGGCGGTCAAGAAACGGCGTATGGCAGCCCGTGAACATCGGAGAAGCCGCGCTTTTCGGCGCGGACGTCCGCATCCAAAAGGAATTCGCCCTTCATCGCGGCGGCATTACCGCGATCGTCCCATCGGTTTCGTATCAATACGTACGTAGTTATATTTTGACGGAAGATTTCACCTTCGCCTCCAATATCCGTATGCCGTATATGCCCGAACACGCCTTCAGCGCGGCGCTTGAGGCACGGTGGAACACGGGTTCCGGGAAGGAAGGTTCCGTGCGCCTCTCCGGGCATTATACCGGCACGCGCTATACGGAGACCTTGAATGTCGTCAGGCTAAAGCCGTATATGCTGCTTAACGCGGCGCTAAACCAGCGGATTACCGCGCGGCTCACGGCGTTTCTTGCGCTACGCAATCTGCTGAACATGTCGTACGTTTCCATTCAAGATTACCCCATGCCGGGGTTTACGGTAACCATGGGGATGAGCGCGAAATTTGAGCGGTGAACGCGGCGGCGGAGCGCAAGTGTAATGAGCCTATTTCAAAATCTGATGTTTTAAAATCAGCAACGAATAACGATATTATAGTTGTCAATTATTATAATTATTTTCAGTAAAACGAGACAGGCGCCCATTGAGCCGCAGTGATCAGCCATGGCTGTAGCAGTATTCCGCTTCTTTTGTCAGAAAGATCGCCTTGAAGCGCGTACCAATGAATACCTCCATCCGGTATACTACTATATTCACTTTTTGTCTTTTTTTCCGTTATAGGAATTGAAATTGTCGTTGTTATACCATTGATTTTTCGAGTTCCTTCAAAAGGCGGAAAGGGAAAGACCTCTACGCTGATATTCTTGAAACCGGTAAACTTCGGTACCTTCCACAGTATTCGATTTGCTCCTTCTGAAACCCTTCCCGCGCTGAATTCAGTTCCCCCTTCAGACCAAATGATATACGGATCGAGCCTCTTATCCCAAATAATCGGGACATCCAGCAGAATGAGAGTATCGGCGTTTGCCATACGCTCTTCCGATCCTCCGGGTAGATACATCTGCGGGTCTTTAACGGCGAACTGTGCGTCAGCTAAAAAATAAAACGGTTTATCAGTAGATGAAAGCGGGACGCCGTCCTTCCCCACAACCTGAAATATCATAGAGTATTGACCTATAGCAAGTGTCTCGGACAGGGTAAATGCGGGCAATTCCATACTCCACGCCGGGACAGAGACCGATATGGTTTCCGTCCAATGTACCTCGTTAATCTCTGTTGGTACAGCGTCTGCCGCGGATTCTGCCAAAGCATCCGCTTCAATTAATGGGCTTACTGATCGAACAAACGTATAGTCAAGCCTTTCCTCACGTATTGTACGATCTGCTCTCTGTAGAAAAACCTGAAAACCTGTTATGTCGGAATCGCTCTCTGACCGTGAATTAACAAAATAAGGACGAATCGTATCCTCGCTGTTGATAATGACGGCAGTATCTATAGACTGTTGTTTCTCATCAAGAAATACGCTCATCTCATACGGATTAAACGAGAGATAAAACATCGTATCTAAAGAAGTATCATCACACGCATTAAACAGAAAAGGCAAAAAGATTGAGAAAATATCAAAAATTTTACCTGTTTTTATCCGCATAGTGTCTTAAATATAGCACAAAACCACATGCATTTCCATGTTATATATCTAAATTTGATACTAAAAGCGCATTTTCCTCAATAAATTCACGGCGCGGTCCGACATTTTCCCCCATCAGCATGGAGAATATCCGGTCCGCCGCAATGGCGTCCTCCATGTGAACTTGTATCATATTCCGCCTGCGGGGATCCATGGTCGTTTCCCATAACTGATCGGGATTCATTTCACCCAAGCCCTTGTACCGCTGTATGGCGACCTTATCGGGGTCCCGTCCTGATTCGGCAAGTATCCTGTCTTTTTCAGCGTCATCGTAGGCGTAGAAGTTTTTCTTTTCGTAGCTCACCTTGTACAGAGGCGGCATGGCGAGGTACACATGCCCGTATTCCAAAATAGGCGGCATATAGCGGAAAAAGAAGGTGAGAAGGAGGGTGCGGATATGCGATCCGTCAACATCGGCGTCAGCCATGATCACTATTTTGTGATAGCGTATCTTGTCAATATTAAATTCTTCTCCAACGCCCGCCCCGATACTGGCGATAATCGGCTGTAATTTCTCGTTAGTGATAACTTTTTCGATACGGGTTTTCTCCACATTGAGCATCTTGCCCCAGAGCGAAAGAATTGCCTGATACTGGCGGTTGCGTCCCATTTTCGCGGAACCGCCCGCCGAGTCTCCCTCTACGATGAACAGTTCGCAGAGCGCCGGGTCTTTTTCGGAACAGTCCGCGAGTTTGCCGGGCAGTCCGGCGCTGTCCATGGCGTTTTTCCGCCGAGTCATGTCTCGCGCCTGCCGCGCCGCAATACGGGCTTTCGCCGCCAGCACGGACTTTTCAAGAATGGCGGCGATGACCTCTGGATGCTGATCGAAGAAGAGTTCCAGTTGCTCACTCACCAGCGTCTCAATAATACCCCGCACTTCGGAATTGCCGAGTTTTCCTTTGGTCTGCCCTTCAAACTGAGGATTCGGTACCTTGACGGACAAAACAGCGGTCAGTCCTTCGCGTACATCTTCACCGGAAAAATTCTCCTCGAATTTCTTCGCCAGTTTGGATTTCTTTAGAAATTCGTTCAGAGTATGGGTAAGCGCAGACTTGAAACCTATCAGATGGGTCCCGCCTTCGCGGGTATTGATGTCATTGACAAACGAGTACATGATCTCATTGAACCCGTCGTTGTGTTGAATGGCGATTTCCGCCTCAATGTCATCACGGACGCCACTTATAAAAATCGGTTCTTTATAAAGGACGCTTTTGCCTTCGTTCAAGTACTGCACAAAACTTTTTACGCCGCCGTCAAACTTAAACTCGTGAACCTTATGCGCCGGAAGCCGCTCATCCCGTATGGTGATCGTGAGACCCTTATTGAGAAAGGCGAGTTCCCTCATCCGGTTGGAGAGCGCGTCAAAGTTGTACGCCGTAGTTTCCTTGAAAATAGAAACGTCCACTTTCCATCGGATAACCGTACCGCCTTCCGCCGCGGGACCCGGCATCCATGGACAGTCCGCTGCGCTACATTCGTGAGTAGGCGCTTCCGGTATGCCCAGTTTGTACCGCTGGGTGTAGATTTTACCGTCTTTGTAGATAAAAGCTTCGCACCACGCTGATAGCGCATTCACCACAGACACGCCCACGCCGTGCAGCCCGCCGGAAACTTTGTAGGATTTATCGTCGAATTTACCACCCGCATGAAGACGGGTCATCACGAGCTCAAGGGCGCTTATATTTTCACCCGCGTGCATATCAATTGGAATACCGCGCCCATTATCTTCAACCCTGACAATGTCGTTACATTCCAGTACCACAAGAATGGTATCGCAATGTCCCTGCATCGCTTCATCAATGGAATTGTCCACTACTTCAAACACGAGATGATGAAGCCCGTCTATACCTGTTGTCCCGATGTACATACTGGGTCTCTGCCTAACCCCTTCAAGCCCTTTCAAAACTTGTATATTTTCCGCTGAATATTCTGACATAACATAATAAGTATAGCAAATAGTAGAGGAAAAGAAAAGGGGGCGGGACATACATTGAATGAGAACGCAACTACAAGATATTCCGGCACAACGCAGTGGGATCGTAAGGTGAGCCGTTCCGCCGCAGGACTGAAGACATGCGCGACTTGGGGAGACGGCTAAAACAGTCCCATTACGCCCAGCCATATCCACGGTATAAACATAGCGGGTATGAGGTTTGCGACTTTTATTTCTTTGACGCTCAGAAAGTTAAAGCCAATAGCCGTTATAACGAGGCTTCCGACAGCGGACATTTCCGTGATGATGTCCGGCGTAAGCAGACCGCTGACCGCTTTTGCCCCAAGGGCGATGCCCCCTTGATACGCCAGCACCGGAATGGCAGAGAAAAACGCGCCTATACCCATAGACGCGCCGAACACAATCGACATGGAGCCGTCCAAAATGGATTTTGCAAAGAGCATCTCGTGGTTGCCCTGAAGTCCGCTCTGAATAGAGCCAACAATCGCCATTGAACCGGTACAGAAAAGGATGCTTGCGGACACAAACCCTTTTGAGAATGCGCCGCCGCTTATGCCGAGTTTCGTTTCAGCCCAGCCGCCGAACCGGTTCATGAGCGAATCAATGTTGATAGCTTCCCCGATGACCGCGCCAATGACCAGACTCATAATGAGCAGCAGGGTATGGCGGCTGTCAAAAGCGCCCTTCAGTCCAATGTATACAACGGCAAGCCCCGCCGCTTTCTTGATGATTTCTTCAAACCGTTCCGGTATGCCCCGGATGACGAAACAGCCGAGCAGGGAGCATACCGCCACGGCGAGGGCGTTTACAATAGGTCCTACCATGTTCTTAATGGCGCTTTTTTAGCGGAGCGGCGTTCACGGTAGCGTGTTTCCGGCAGCCATGTATATAGCGTACCATTCCTCCCGCGTCAGGGTAATGTCCGTCGCTTTCACGCAGTCCTTAATCCGTTCTTCATTCATGCTGCCGGTTACTGGCTGAATGTGCGCCGGATGCCGCAGTATCCACGCAATCGCTATAGCCGTGCCGGACACGCCGTATTTCGCGGCGATTTCAGTGATTTTCGCGTTCAGCGCGGGGAACTTTTCACTTCCCAAGAATACCCCTTCAAAGAAACCGTACTGGAACGGTGACCACGCCTGAATGGTGATGTCATTGAGCCGGCAGAAGTCCAGTACGCCGCCATCGCGGTTCACCGCGGCATCGTCCTGCATGTTGACATGCAGCCCCTGAGAAATCATAGCCGCATTGGTGATGCTCAACTGGAGCTGGTTTACGGCGATAGGCAGCGGCACGTATTTTTGCAGAAGCCGTATCTGCATGGGATTCTGATTTGAAACGCCGAATATGCGTACCTTGCCCGCGTTATGGAGCGCTGTAAAGGCGTCCGCCACCTCTTCCGGCTCCATGAGGGCGTCGGGGCGGTGCAGGAGCAGCGTGTCAAGGTAATCAGTTTTAAGCCGTTTCAGGATGCCGTCAACCGATGCAAGGATATGTTCTTTTGAGAAATCAAAGGCGACGCCCGGACGTATTCCGCACTTTGACTGTAGCATAACGTTCTCGCGGACAAGGGAATTCATACCCAGCGCCTCCGCAAAGAGCGTTTCGCACGCGCCGGCGGAAGCGCCGCCTCCGTACACGTCCGCGTGATCGAAGAAGTTCGCCCCCAGATCAATACAGGTGTGGATGAACCGTTGAGCCTTCGCCTTGTCAAGCCCGTTGAGCCTCATACATCCGATAGCGATTGCCGGAACTCGAAGTCCGGATGTTCCCAAAGATATAGTTTTCATAGTGTTCCTTATAGGTATGTCTTCAAAATAGTTCTTCAGATGACGCTCCGCGCGTTATTTCGCGCGTGGAATGACAAGATTCAAAATGATTCCCACCAGCGCGGCAACCGCAATAGCGCCCAGCTCAAAGGTAAAGCCGCCGATAGGGAAGGAGATTTTACTGCCGCCCACGCCCAGAATAAAGATGATCGAAGCGATGATCAGATTCCGTTTTTCATCAAAATTTACTTTATTGATAACCAGTTGTTTCAGCCCGTTTACCGCAATGCTGCCGTACAGCAGGATGCACACGCCGCCAAGTACCGGCGCCGGCAGGGCTTGCAGAAACGCGCCGAATTTGCCGAACAGGGAAAGCAAGACGGCAATCACGCCGGCAAAGATAAACACAACCACCGAGTACACCCGCGTCGTTGACAGCACGCCGAGTGACTCGCCATAGGTCGTGTTGCATACCGAACCGAACATGCCTGCGACCGCGGTTGCAACGCCGTCTCCGGCGATGGTCCGGTGCAGACCCGGATCCTTCACGTAGTCCCTTCCCACAATGTCGCCCGTTACGATGGTATGCCCGATATGTTCGCAGATGGTCGCAAACGACACGATAGCAAAGGTAACGACAACCGCAACGTTAAACTGGGGGGCGATGAATACGGGCAGGTTGATCGCTGGCGCGTTCTTGATCGCCTCAAAAGAAACGAATTTGAAACCCGGATGTATGAGTCCCAGAAGGAAGGTAATGAGGTAGCCGCCGGCAAGCCCTATGATGATCGAAATACTTGCAATGAACTGATTTTTTGAATAGTTTGTAAAAATGGTGATGAGAAGGGTAACGGCGGCGATGATGAGCGCGCAGATGCTGTAATTGCCGTCAACGCCCGTTGACGCCATATCAATAGCCGTTCCGGCCAGCGCCAGCCCGATGACCGCAACCACGGGTCCTATGACCACCGGCGGCAGCGCTTTTTCAATCCACTGCGGACCGACCGCATAGATCAGCGCTGCTATCAGGCAGTAAAACACGCCCGATACGATAGCGCCTCCCGCCAGATACCCGGGTCCGTATTGCCCAAGCACCAAAATCGCCGGAGCGATGAACGCGAATGAACTGCCCACGAAGTTCGGCACTTTGAACTTGGTAATGACCACATACAGAATGGTTCCCACGCCCGCGCTGAAAATAGCGTAGAGCGGGTTCACGCCTACCAGAATCGGCACCAGCACTGTAGCGCCGAAACACGCCAAAAGGTGCTGCAAGCCGTAAAAAGCGCTTTGAACAAACGGCGGCTTCTCATCGACCGTGTATAACGGTTTGTTTTCCATAACAATATTCTCCTTTTTTCAATGCGTTAGTATAGGGAGAGGTTATGCTGATAGTCAAGCCGGTACCTATATAAATTGTGAAAAATAATAGAAAAAATTAAAATGCGGGTATACACTATACCTATACACGGCAAGAGGACGCGGGCGGACGCAAAAGATGATAGAGAGAGGTTCTCTCATTGTAATAATGTCCCTCTTTATCAGACGGCGCGCTCTGATGCTATTCCGCAAAAGGCACACGATGCATGAGGCTGGCGGCGTTATAGCGCTATTCCCAATGTGCGCTGTTTATAGAGCGGTTCGGGGACATTCCCGCATGGCTGGGGACATTCACAGAATGGCGCAGGACGTTCACGGAACGACTCGGGAATATTCCCGCACAGCTGGGGACACGCACGGAGCCGCGCGGGATATGCTACAGACTCCTGTTCTATAGATGCGGGTGGCGCTCTTGTTTCACGGCGCTTTTGGGGAAGATCAGCCTGTCCACGCTAGTTTTGTGCGGAGCGCGTAGTAGAAACTCTGCCGTCCTGTGTCGATAAGGGATGCGTAATAGGGCGCTTTTCGTATGATAATCCTGTCTCCGGGAACCAGAGGAACCGTTACCTGCCCGTCCATCGTCAGGAGGAGCCCGCTCCGCTGCTCCTCTTCTACATTGATGATAACGGCGGCGCCGGAGGGCAGTACCAGCGGGCGGTTCGATAGGATAAAGGGACAGATAGGGGTTATGATAATGGCTTCCATTTCAGGGTCAATGATGGGACCGCCCGCGGCTGCGGAATACGCAGTGGAACCGGTGGGCGTGGCGGCGATAAGTCCGTCTGAACGGTACCTGCCGAGGGAAAGCTCCCCGCGCTGGTCGTCCGTTTTGACGCGGAGCCGGATGATTTTCGCTATGCCAGATGCGGAGACAACCGCGTCGTTCAGGCAGCAGCCGCACTCTATGACTGCGCCGTTCCGTTCTATCCGTACGTCAAGCATGAGCCGCTTTGAAATCTCCGCGCTCCCCGCTAAAAACCGCTCGAACACCGGCTTCCATTCATCATGCGGGATCGCGGCGATGAACCCAAGCGTACCCATGTTAATAGGAAACACGGGTACGCCGAAGGAGGACATGGTACGGGCAGCGTACAGCACGGTGCCGTCCCCACCCAGACTGAACGCTACGCCGTATTCCGCGCCGCCGGATGCGGTACCGTCGACGCCGTATTCAGCGGCGCATGCGGCGTCGTGAAATGAGAAAAACCGGTACTCAACGGCATGATCCGCAAGCATTGCGGTAATGTCCGGCACGATAGCGGACGCAAAGTCTTTGTGCGGGTTTACAAACAGCGCGGCTTTTTTCAGCATGACGGATCCGTGAATACCCAACATGCGGGTATGGTCTTTCCCCGAAAATCTTCGTCCCGCGCCTGTTCGGTGATGTTCCGGCACGTATACCGGGCGGGCAATCCTGCGCCGGTAAGATTGAAACGCCGCGCGTTAGTCGAGAAATAGAGCGCGCCGCCCGGACCCAGCAACGTTAAGCATTTTGTAATGATGGCGTGGTGATCGCGGTTCACATCGAAGTCAGAACGCATGGTCTTTGAATTGGAAAATGTCGGCGGATCCAGAATGATAATATCCCATCTACGCTTTCGTCTCACCGCTTCATCAATAAACCGGAGCGCGTCTGCGCGGATGAGACGGCAGGGCGGAAGGCGGCGGGAGCACGGGACAGAGGGCAGAGCGGAAAGAACCGCTTCTTGGGACAGCAGCTCCGCGCGTATACCGTTGAGCGCACAGTTTACTTTCGCCCAGTCAAGATAGGTGTTGGACAGGTCAACCGAATCCACGTCTACCGCCCCTCCCGCGTGAAGCGCATACACGGAAAACGCCGCGGTATAGCAGAAAAGGTTCAGGACCATTGTCCGTGTTCCGCCGCGCACGGTCGCCGCATCGCGCTGAATTATATGGCGGAGCTTTCTTCTGTCCAGAAATAGTCCCGTATCAAGATAATCCGAAAGATTTGTCCGAAAGGTATACCCGTATTCATGCACGTCAACAAAAAAATTCTGATGAACGAACCGGCTGTACTGGCTTCCTCCCCGCTGCCGTTTGCGGATTTTCAGAAAAATACGATCCGCGGGTATGGAGAGCGCTTGCGCCACCGCATCCGTCATAACCATAAGCCAGCGCGCCTCCTCATCAGCATCCGTATCATAGGGACGCTCAAAAAGCGCACCGCATACCGCATCGTTATAGCGATCGATTCGGAGGGGGATTTCGGGAATGTCTCTATCGTATAGTCTGAAGGCATCGGTACCGGTTCGCGCAGCCCATTTCATAAGATGCCGCTGCCTTTTTGTGAGGCGGTTAAAGAGCATCTCCGCCTGACACGCGGTTTTCTGATCGCTGCGCTCCATACTGCGGTTATCCCCGCTCAAGCGCCTTTTTTATAACGGGTTCATGCCGCGTGGCGCGGGAATAGGTGATAGCCCGCCGGGCGGCGTCTTCGGGCATAGTGGCGAAGGCGCAGAAGTCCTGCATTTCAATGGCGTCAACCATGCGTCCCGAGACTGTTCCCGCGCGCGAAAGAAGCTGCGCCACATCGCGGGCGGATGCGCCGTGCTGCCGTCCAAGCCCCACATAGACCCGCACCGTACCGTGTTTCGCCGTTGCGCCCGCATAGCGGGATTCTGAATGGCGGTCGTACCGGATAGCGGAATGTCGTGCATGACGTTTTTCCCCGCGTATGGCGCCGCGCGGACCTCCGTGAAAGGGCGCGTCCCGTTCCGCCTGTTCATGGAATTCCACGATAGCGGCATAGCGAGAAGGATCAAGCTGTTCGCCGTAGGACAGGGTGAGGAGCGCCTTTACCGCCTGTTCCGCGCCTAATTTTTCTATCAATTCCCTGCTGATTGCCGCAACTGGATCCGAAAGCAGTCCCGCAGGAGCGGGGTTCAACACAGGAGCGGCTGCGGGGCTATCAGGAGCGAGACCCTCATGAACGGGACCCGCGGCGGGAGCGGTTTCTTCTATAGCGGCTTCCGTGTCTTCCGCGCTCCACGCCTCCATGACGGAACCGACAATCCGGCGTTTCATGGCTTTCATCACGGTTTTCACAGGGGGAACCTTGGCAAAGATGATAGGAGTGCCGAGTATCCGCTCCATGGTCAGCGAAAGGAGTTGTATGCGCCGGCGCTCGGAAGGAAGGGCGAGGCTGATAGCCGTGCCTCTGCGTCCGGCTCGTCCGGTTCTGCCGATGCGGTGAATGTAGATTTCCTTGTCGTTTGGCAGATCGAAGTTGACGACGTGGGTAAGGCGCTCTATGTCAAGCCCTCGCGCGGCGACATCGGTTGCCACGAGGATTTTAGTTAGTTTTGAGCGGAATCTGCGTAACGTCCGTTCACGCGCCTCTTGGGAAAGATCGCCGTGTATGGCTTCGGCGGGATACCCGTTTTCCACCAGACGGTGTGCAAGTTCGTCCGCGCCTATCTTGGTCGCGCAAAAAATAAGCGCGTAAAAATCCTCCGCCGCATCTATAATACGGCGCAAGGCTTCCAGACGGTCTTCCTTCTTGATCAGATGGTAGTATTGATCAACCGCGGGTTTTTCGTCTTCCGGCGCGGCGTCCTCCAGAATTTCCACCTCGCCGATATAGGTGCGGACGATTTTCAGAATGGGTTCGGGCATGGTTGCGGAAAAAAGCCCGACTCTGCGTTCCGGTTTTACCGCCTTGAGAATGGTTTCAATATCCTCAAAAAAGCCCATGTCAAGCATTTCATCCGCTTCATCCAAGATGAAATAGTCGACTGCGGAGAGATCAAGCGCCTTGCGGTCCATTAAATCCATGACCCGGCCCGGAGTTCCGGCGACTATTTCCGTTCCCCGTTTAAGGTCGAATATCTGATTGCGGATAGACGCGCCGCCGTAGACTGCGGTAATACGCGGGAACTGCCGTGTGGTAAGAGACGCTATCTCTTTACAAATCTGCTGACACAGCTCGCGGGTTGGCGTGAGGATAAGGGCGCGCGGGGCGTGCGTACCCGTCGTGAGCTTTTCCACAAGCGGAATGCCGAATGCCGCGGTTTTTCCGGTGCCGGTGCGGGCTTTTACCACCAGATGCCCCTCGTCCGCAAGCAAGCGCGGTACACTGAGCGCCTGAATGGGCGTTGGCGCGGTAAAGCCCTTGTTTTTTAACGCTTCAAGCACCGCATCGGATAAGGCGGCGCCGAAATTCAGCGCGCCGAAACTTTCGGCGCCGAAACCGGTTTCGGTTTCGCTAGTGCTGGTATTGTTCATATAACTCCTATAGTGTGCGGTTTAACCGCAGTGTATCGGGGGTTTAACCGACCGGGTAACGAAATATTCCGGTACATAGTCCCGTAACACGCCTTCGTTATCATAATCTTCATACAGATCGGTCAGGATAAAACCCGCTTTTAATTGTCCGCCTATTTGTTCTTCCAGAGAATGGCTAAATTGAATAGCGTCATCTTCCCACTGTAGCGTTTCATATACGTTCTGATCTTTTAAGGGATTATACGGCAGTTTATGCGTTACGACGAGGGGAAGCGTATCAATATCATCAAATAAATAACATATCCCATTACTCATTCCCGCTAATAAAACGCCGCCCTTTTTTAATACGCGAAAACACTCGTTCCAAATATGGTAGACGTCTTCAACATAGCAATTCGATACCGGATGAACTATCACATCAAACAGTTCATCAGGAAAGGGAAAGCGTTCCGTCATATCCGCTTTAATGATGCGTATGCGATAGGATTCCCGTTCCGCAACGAACCGTTCGCGGGCGAGCTGTTCATCCGAATAATCAAGCACAGTACAATCAGCGCCTAACGCCGCGAACACAGGCATTTGCTGACCGCCGCCGCAGGCAAGTCCCAGCAACTTTTTCCCGTTTAACGGGGGAAACCATTCTGTGGGAACATATATATTCGGCGATAATAATATGGAACAGCAGCCGTTTTTTGCTTTCAAGAATTCTTCATGGCTGATAGGCGTTCCCCATTGCCAGCCATTCTGTACCCATTTGTTAATAACGGAGACGTTCAGATCGGTATATTTCCGCTGTTTCATTGCGGTACTATATGCTAGTTTGCGGCTTTTGTCAATGACAGGATACTCCGGCTGAAAAACGCATTACCGCTCGTTTCTCTTTGCCGCTTTGTGAGGAGCCGTTTCCGCATCGGCTATTAAAACGAAATTTTTTGAATAACAATATTCTTGACAAGAAAGAAACCATATACTACCGTACGCAGCATGAGAAAAGCGAAACCATTTATAAAATGGGTTGGAGGAAAAGGGGGGCTTTTAGGACAAATTGAACGCTATTACCCCGAAGAATTAAAAAACGGGACGATCAAGACGTATATTGAACCATTTCTTGGCGGCGGGGCATTATATTTTTCTATTAGCGGAACATATACGATTAAAGACGCCTATCTCTCCGATGTAAACCACGATCTCATTATAACCTATACGGTCATACAGAGGAAACATGAAACGTTGCTTGATTTCTTGGAAAAATACCAAAAAGAGTACGATAAAACCGCGCAGGATAAACGGTGCGCTTTATTTCTTGCAATACGCAGGGATTTTAATGAACAGCGCTTTGAAATACATAATAAGAAATTTTCGGAAAAATGGATTCCGAGGGCAGCGCAGTTTATTTTCCTGAACAAAACGTGTTATAACGGTCTTTTCCGCCTTAATGCAAAGGGGGAGTTTAATGTCCCTTTTGGAAAGTATAAGACTGCCGCCATTTTTGACGGCGAAAATATTATCGCTGTCTCCCGCGCATTGCAGAATGCTGAAATAATCCATGCCGAATACACGGCTTGTTTTGCACACGTTACCGCTCAATCGTTTGTGTATTTTGATCCGCCATACCGCCCGATAACCCGAACATCTAGCTTCACAACATATACTGGTTCTCTTTTCACCGATAAAGAACAAATGGCGCTGGCGGCATTTTTCCGAAGACTAGACAAGGAGAAAGGCGCAAAACTCATGTTGTCGAATTCCGATCCGACAAACACAAACCAAGACGATAGTTTCTTTGAAAAGGCGTATCGTGGGTATAATGTCTTCAACGTTTTTGCAAACAGGGCGGTAAATTGCAAAGGCAGCGGACGCGGCAAAATAAGGGAATTACTTATTACAAATTATGGCATCATCACAGATGGCTCATCGTAGGTGAGCCGGTTTCTTGAAACCGGCTTCCAAAACAGACGGCTTGAGTCGTCTTCGTGCGCGCTTTTAGTACGGAACGCCTATAGACGGCGTCTATAGACGTTTCACCTCGCTCACTCTTCTTCTTCATGGACATGGAACGCGGCGGAAGCCTTGATCACATCTTCGGCGATCTTGCCGGAAACCGGCGCGTAGTGGTCGAATTCCACGCTGAAAGAGCCGGTTCCGCTCGTGATGGAGCGTAAATCAATGGAGTACCGCAGCAACTCGGACTGGGGAACCTGCGCCTTGATCTCGCCGATGCCGCCGACCGTGTCCTGTCCTAAAATCTTGCCGCGCTTGCCGGAAAGATCGCTCATCACATCGCCCAAATACTTGTCTTCCACAAAGACCGTCAGGTTGGTGATAGGCTCAAGCAGGGTTGGAGAGGCCTGTTTCATCGCCTCGCGGAACGCATTGCGCGCCGCGAGTCTGAACGAAAGCTCGTTTGAGTCAACCGGATGCTCCTTGCCGTCAAGCAGGCTCACTTCCACATCAACCACCGGATACTGAGCCATGACGCCGCGTTGCATGGCGTCATGGATGCCCTTTTCTATGCCGGGAATGTAGCCTTTGGAAACGGCGCCGCCGAAAATCTTGTTGTTGAATTTGTACTGTTCGCCGCGGGGAAGCGGAAGGATTTCAAGCACTACCCGTCCGAACTGACCGTGTCCGCCGGTCTGCTTCTTGTGCGTGTATTCCGCAGTCGCCTTTTTTGTGATTGTTTCACGGTACGGCACGCGGGGAATGTGGGTTTCAATATCCATTTTTTGAGACGTCTTAATCTTATCCAGAAGAATAGTAACGTGCAGTTCGCCCATGCCGGAAATAACGGATTCCTTCGTTTCCGCGTTAAACGCGTACCGGAAGGTACGGTCTTCTTCTGCGGCGCGGATAAGGGATGCGCCGAGTTTGTCATCGTCTTTTTTAGCCGCGGCGTTCACCGCCACCGAGTGTACCGGCTCCGGCAGCCGCAACGGCAGAAACGTGAATGATGAATCGCCGGCGGTAATCGTATCATTGGTCTTGAGGCTTGCCGACTTGGTGATGACGCCGACATCGCCCGCGCAGATTTCCGCTACTTCCTCAAGTTTCTTGCCCTGACAAACGAAGAGTTTTCCAATACGCTCTTTCTTGTTTTCAGACACGTTGTACACCTCGGAATCCGCGGATAGCGTTCCATTGATAACCTTTACCCATGACAGTTTTCCGGAGAACTGATCATAGGTTGTCTTTATGACAAACGCCGCCAGCGGTTTTGCGGGATCAAGCGCAATGTCCTCCGTAGCGCCTTTGGCGTCAACTATCGCATCGCGCGCTGTTTTTGGAGTGGGCGCAATATCGGCGATGAAGCGTAAGAATGGAATAAGACCGGAATTCTTGACCGCCGAACCCGTGAACGCCGGTACGTATTTATGATCCGCAATCGCTTCAATGAGACCGAGCCGCATTTCTTCGGCGTCGAGCGAGCCTTGTTCAAGGTAGCGATCCATGAGCGTATCGTCCCCGTCCGCGGCGGCTTCAATGAGCCGTTCCCGCGCCGCAGCCGCCGCCTCCTTATATTCAGCCGGAATCTCGCCTTCTTTCTCAAGGGCATTTCCGCCTTGCGTAAAATACGCCTTCTCGTTCAGCACATCAATAACGCCCTTGTACGCGGCTCCGGCGCCCATAGGCAGAGTAACCGGTACCGGCGTTATGTTGAACGTCTCCTTTATATCGCGCAAACTTTTGTCAAAATCCGCCCGATCCTCATCAAGACGGGTTACAAATATACCGCGCGGCTTCCGTCTTCCCTCAAGATTCCGCCATAGTTTTATGGTTTCTATCTGTACGCCGGAGCGTCCGTCAACACTCAGCACGGCAAAGTCGCACGCCCTGAATGAGAGTATGACGTCTCCGGTAAAATCCGAAGAACCGGGCGTATCAAAGATATTGATCTTCTTACCGTTCCACGTAATATGCGCTAACGCCGTGTGAATTGAGATTCTTCGCTCAATTTCTTCAGGGCTTGAATCTGAAACGGTCCTGCCGGATTCAACCGGTTCAGCTTTTTGAATCACTCCGCCGGCATACAGCAGATGTTCAAACAGGGTGGTCTTGCCGGTTCCGCCATGTCCGGCAAGGGAAACATTTTTAATGGCATCAATAGTGTAACTCATTAAACAGCTCCTAATAGATAAAGTATTATAGCTATCATGCAGCCGTTTTTACGGTTTGTCAAGGAAAAAAGCAGCGAAAGTAAATCAATCTGCTATGGGGCGCTTTATTTCTATGGCGAATCGCATTATTCCCTAGATTTATATAGTACATCAAGCGCTGGCATAGAGTTCTCCTCCCTCTCTTTCATAGGGCACGCCCTAGGAGGCGCCGTCAAAAGGGTTGAGATGATAGATCGGAAATTCATTACTGTACTTATTGTCATTAGATTAATTTGAAGTGATAACTCGCTTTCGCGCCAAAACCCGCCAGCGTCCCTTTATATGAACTGTATGCGCTCAATTCCTCGTCATACCCGGTAATGCCGAAATACGCGCCAACAGACAGCGGTATCTTGTCCAGCCCATACTCAACGCCCGCCGCGATCGGAGGCAGCGCCATCTTGTAGGGAAGAACGCCAAACCATATCCCGCCGTTGACGAAGATGTTCGAGCCTTCAATCCCCGGCGTGTAACTGTTGTGCCACGTCTGTCCGAAGACCCCTCACACGGTAATCACCGCGAGAACCGAAAGTACCATAAGCTTTTTCATGTGAAAAACTCCTCTTGGGGCTTACGCCCCTCAAATTCCCGCCCGCAAGGACAGGTTTCCGGAATATCCTGTGTATTCCGTATAGGAATAGTATATTCTTATAGGAAAAAGTATCAAATTTCTACGCGCCCGCAGGGGCTTTACCCAGCCTGTTTTAGCCGGAAAAGCGGACATTTCTATCATTTTTTTTGGCAGCGTTGAGCGGGGGACTAAATATCCCAAACCGGATGTGCCGGTCCGCATAGCAAAAACCCTTGAGGCGGAGGTTTTTGAAGTTTTTAAGGGCGATCTGGCGCTTTCCGGCACTAAGGAACTGATTACTCGTCTTTCCGAAGACATTACCGGCAAACTGAATTTGGCATTGGAAGGCGTTTCTAAGCAATATGCGGGCTAAGGGCAAAGGCAATAGGGCAGCGCAAAAGCCAGCTGGCGCCTTTTTAGGCCATAGCCTAAAGAAAAAACGCCATGGCTTAAAGAATTAAAGCCATGGCGTAAAGAAAAAACGCCATAGCCTAAAGAATTAAAGCCATGGCGTAAAGAAAAAACGCCATAGCCTAAAAAGTTAAAGCCATGGCGTAAAGAAAAAACGCCGTAGCCTAAAGAAAAAACGCCATAGCCTAAAGAATTAAAGCCGTAGCCTAAAGAAAAAACGCCATAGCCTAAAGAATTAAAGCCGTAGCCTAAAGAAAAAACGCCATAGCCTAAAAAGTTAAAGCCATGGCGTAAAGAAAAAACGCCGTAGCCTAAAGAATTAAAGCCATGGCCTAAAGAAAAAACGCCATAGCCTAAAAAGTTAAAGCCATGGCGTAAAGAAAAAACGCCGTAGCCTAAAAAATTAAAGCCATAGCCTAAAGAAAGGATTATCTATGAGTAATGATTTTATTCCGGCTTCCGAAGCGGAATTCCTGACCTTCGCCAACAAATTCAAATACGGTTTGGACACACACCTCCAAAAGACTTGACAATTATCCATAATAAAGATATATTTCTAGTGAAATTCGTAGCGTTGCCATGGTAGCCGTTAACAAGAGTTGCTATGGTAGAGCGGCGAGATTTTTAAGTTTTCAAAAGGAGCGTATAAAAAATGAAAGAGCCGTATAAGTTGATCCCCCCCCCCCCCCCGTTATTTTTGAATTAACCTTTTATACCGCAAAGCGTAATAATCAATATATAAACAAAAAGACCGGTAAGCCCGCTCTATATATCTTCGAACATGAGGTTTTTCTGGAAAAGTCCGCAAAGACTAGGGAATATCTGGGGAATACTCCGCAATGCTATCAAAATCTTATGAAACCAAGAAGAGAGGGGTCCTATGAGTAATAGCATCATTGTTGTAAAAACAGACGGAACAAAAACGGAAGTAGACCGCATAGATGGTCTTACTATACATTTTCATGGAGAAAACAACAGTATTGAGATTTATGAACCGTTTAGGTTTTGGAATAATCATATAGAAACCAGAGATAACTTGAGAGTAACAATAGGAGCGCATTCATCAATAGATAATGTAACAATACATAAGATGTGGGGAAGTATACGACCGTATCCGGTAAGTACTGTAGCGATAGGTTCGCATTTTACGTGTAATGGATTACACATGTTTGTAAGCCCTGATGAAGGAAATATACGAATAGGGAATGATTGTATGTTTTCGTTTGGAATAACAATGGCAATTTCAGACGCGCATATCATACTAGATAAAAAGAAGCAAAAAATAATAAATAGGAATAAAGACATAGTGATAGGAGACCATGTGTGGGTTGGTATGAATGCGGCACTATTAAAAGGCGTACATATAGGCAATAATAGTGTAATAGGAGCTAATGCGGTCGTTACAAAACGATATGAGCAAGAAAATATTATAATAGCGGGAAATCCGGCAAGAATAGTAAAAAAGATGATAGAATGGCATCGCGCAAATTATGGAGAATATATACAAATGAGAAACGATTACGCCGGCGCCGTCTAACGAGACGTTTGTACCTATTTTCCGGTTTGAGTACTGACAACACCATGATACAAGGGAGCGCTATGTATGCCGGTAACGCGGGATCGCCGCTCATCGTCTGTACCTTGTAAAGAAAAAGCATTTTGTTTATAATTCCCCTCATGTTCGATACACTTACTACTAAAGTCAGCGATGCGATGCGCTTTCTTTCCGGTAAAGCAACCATTACTGAAAAGAACATTGACGACGCGGTTGACGCTATTAAGATGGCGCTTTTGGAAGCGGATGTCAACCTTCGGGTTGTCAGGAGATTTGTCAATTCAACCATAGAAGAAGCGAAAGGCGAAAAAGTCCTCCGCTCTGTACGCCCGGGAGAGCAATTCGTTAAAATAGTACACGGCAAACTCGTGTCCTTTCTGGGCGGCGATCATCAGGGGCTGAAACTCAAGGGTCCGGACGTCCTTTCCACGATCCTCATGCTGGGCTTACAGGGTTCGGGTAAAACGACCAGTTCCGCAAAACTCGCGCTCCGCCTGAAAAAAGACGGGCGCAAGCCCTTGCTCATCGCGTGCGATCTCGTGCGTCCCGCCGCCATGGAGCAGCTTGCCGTGCTGGGAAGCCAGATCAACGTACCGGTGTATAAGGTTGACGGGGCGAAAGACAGCGTGAAGGTGTACAAAGAAGCCGTTTCATGGGCAAAGCAACACCTCATCGACACGCTCATCATTGACACCACAGGGCGGCTCCAGATAGACGAACCCATGATGCAAGAATTGTCCGCGCTCAAGAACGCCTCGTCTCCGGACGAACTCCTTTTAGTGGCGGACTCCATGACCGGTCAATCGGCGGTTGACATAGCCAAGGCGTTTGATGAAAAAATCGGACTTACCGGCGTCATCCTCACCAAATTCGACTCCGACACGCGGGGCGGAGCGGCGCTGTCCCTCAAAACCATCACCGGCAAACCAATCAAATTCACCGGCGTGGGCGAAAAGCCGGAAGACTTTGAACCGTTCCATCCTGAACGCATGGCGAGCCGTATCCTCGGCATGGGCGACATCGTGAGCCTTGTTGAAAAAGCGCAGGAAGTCATTGACCGGAACGAAGCGATTGCGCTCCAAAAGAAAATGGAAAAGGAGACGTTCACCCTTGAGGATTGGCTTACCCAACTCCAATCGGTCAAGAAAATGGGCAGTCTGCAATCCATGCTTGACATGATTCCGGGTATGTCCGGGCAGATAAACGAACAGGACATTGACAAAGCGAACCTCAAATCTCAGGAAGCCATCATCCTTTCCATGACGAAGAAAGAGCGGGCGAACCATCTCATCATAGGCCCGGGCAGGAGATCGCGTATCGCGCGCGGTTCCGGCACCTCGGTTGCGGAAGTGGCGCGGCTTCTGAAACAATTCGAGAAGATGAAGACCATGATGAAGAAGATGTCGAAAATGAGCAAAAAACCGAACGC
The DNA here is from genome assembly GCA_031276815.1 of Treponema sp. Classification (GTDB taxonomy): domain Bacteria; phylum Spirochaetota; class Spirochaetia; order Treponematales; family Breznakiellaceae; genus JAIRKH01. Next base: position 15,689 of record JAISMJ010000035.1, on the reverse strand, counting down.
AATGCAGGCAATGATGCAGGGCTTCCGCTAACCGCCGGAGGCGGCGGCGGTTTATAGCGCGCCATTGCCGCGTCATGCCATAGTGAGGGGGAGCGCCTTAAAAAAGAGGCGGAGGGCGTACGAAATAGCGCCACCTCCTTACAAAGAGCCGGCGCTCTTCTATCCCTAGTCTTATCTTCCTGTCACCGCAACACTATCTCTTCTTACCGGTACTCTACCTCATATTTTTGTAAAAGTAATGCATTGGGTTGGATGGCGACTCCTTATAATATTTTAAGAAAATTACGCGCAAACCGAAGGTATGAGAGCTTTGATCTGAACATGCCCACACCGAATCTTTAGGGAGTTAATAGGTTGTCTAAAGTATTCATGCCATGTTGCATAAAGCGCTTATACCGTGAGGAGATAGGGAGGCGTACTCTGCCGCGGCATACGTTTTGTTTCAACGCCGCTATTGAAAAAAAAGCCTGTTTCCTATATCATACCGCTATGGAAATATTATTGCTGGGAAACGAGACGCTTAAAGAAAAGGCGCATCCGGTGAAGCGATTTACTGTGGAAACCGTGAAAATCGCGGAGGAAATGATTGACCTTATGCATGCGGGCAAAGGAGTCGGACTTGCAGGACCGCAGGTGGGGCTTATGGAACGGATATTTGTAACGCATGTTGACGGGGATACTCCCAGAGTGTTTATCAATCCTTCGATTCTGGAGACTTCCGAGAAAACCGTTAGCTACGAAGAAGGCTGCCTTTCCATACCGGGCGTATACGCCGAAGTAACGAGACCGGAAAAAATCAAGGTACAGGCTTGGAACGAGAGAGGCAAGGCGTTTACCATAGAAGCGGATGGCATCCTTGCGCGGGTGATGCTGCATGAGTACGATCATTTAGAAGGAACCTTGTTTATCGATCGGCTTTCCGAACCGGCTCGCAGTCGCGTCCTCGCCAAGTATGAGAAAAAGAAGCGGGTTTCTTAACCGCCCCTATGTTTATAATCAAGGATTTTTCAAAATGCGTATTCTATTTGCCGGAAGCCCTGAAATAGCCGTCCCTTCTCTGCGGGCGCTTGTTAATTGCGCCGCTGGCAACGCGGGGTACGAAATTGCCGGCGTCCTGACTAATCCCGATACGCCGAAGGGACGCAAGGGGCGGGCGGAACCAACCGAAGTGGGCGCCGCCGCCGCGTCTTTGGGGCTTCCGGTACTGAAACCGGAAAAACTCAATGCCGAAGCGCGTGAAGCGGTTGCGGCTCTTACACCGGATATGCTCGTGTCATTTGCCTACGGACGCCTCTTTGGGCCGAAATTTCTCTCTCTTTTTTCGCGTGGCGGCATCAATGTACATCCAAGCCTCCTGCCCAAATACCGGGGGGCAAGCCCCATACAGGCGGCTATTCTCAACCGCGATACGGAAACGGGAATCAGCATCCAGCGGCTGGCGCCGGAGATGGACAGCGGCAACCTGCTTTTGCAGGAAACGATCCCTCTTACGGGACGGGAGACTGCGGCAAGTTTAAGCGGCTCTGTAGCGGTGAAGGCAGCCGAATTGCTTACCGTAGCGATACGCGGCATTACGGAAAAGACGCTTCCGGAAAAGCCCCAAACCGGAGCGGTTTCTTATTGTACCGCCATAAAAAAAGAGGATGGACGTATCATCTGGACAGTAAGCGCCGGCATCATTGATGCCCGTATTCGGGCGTTTACCCCGTGGCCCCAGTCGTGGACAACACATAACGGAGAAAAGCTCTTTATCCTTGATGCAAAACCGGTTTCCGGCGAGTCTGAAGCGGTTGCGGGTACGGTTCTTGGCGCAAACGCGCAACATGGCATCCTGATTCAGACCGGAAGCGATCTGCTTGCGGTAACAAAATTACAGTATCAGGCTAGAAAAGTACTTGAGTGGAAGGCGTTTCTCAACGGAGCGCGGAATTTTATAGGCAGCCGGTTGGGCTGAAGAGAGGAGCGCTTACTATGAACGAGGGCAAAAAAAGCAAACAAGCAGAACAGAAAGACGGTACAGGGACTAAAGAAAGCGGTTCCTATGGCAAATTCGTTTTTATGCTATTCGGCGTCCTTGTTTTTGCATCCCTTGCGGGTACGGCGGTTTTCTTTGCCGCGGTGCGGGGCGAGGAGCAGATCATGGTACCCGATGTGTGCGGAAAAGATATTATCAGCGTACTGCTCGAACTACAGGAAAAGGAATTGTACCCGCGTATTCAACTCCGGTACGCGGATATGGCTGCGGATAGAGGCGTCGTGTTAGAGCAGGATCCGCCTGCGGGCACCATTGTCAAGGCGGGGCGGCGTATCAGGCTTGTGGTAAACCAGGGCGTCATGATAAACAGCTTGGAAGATTACCGGGGACGCTCTGTCGAGACGGTACGCGCCGAGATGCAGACCCTTTTATCGTCCGACCTGCCAGCTGTTACTATCAAAGAGCCGTTTATGTACGAATATTCGCATGAACCTGCCGGCACCATACTTGATCAGCGTCCTACGCCCGGTTCCTCCATTACCAGCGGAACGGTTCTGGAATTTGTGGTGAGCCGCGGTACTGAAAAAGCCCTTATCAAGACGCCGAAATTTACCGGGCTTTCTTTGAGGGAAGCCCTTGAGCTTATAGGCAAAACAAAAGTCGATTTTGTTTTTAAGACACGTCCCGCCATGGAAAACGAAAAAGCCGAAACCATTGTGGAGCAATTGCCCTTGCCCGATATAGAGATTGAGGCGGATACCCGCGTACTGCTCACCTTCACAAACCCGGAAAAGATAGCGGAAGGAGAAGTTTTCTCCCTATTCAGGTACAATCTGGCGAAGAATCCTTATCCTCTGAGCACACGGCTTGATGTCAGGCTGCCTTCCGGAGAGCGGCAAACTCTTTTACAAACCGGCTTTCCGGGCGGTGAATACACCGTTCCTTACAAACTGCCCGCAGGCTCCATCCTTATCCTTTCTATGCTGGAACGCGAGCTGTACCGGGAAACTGTATCCGCTCCCACTGAATTTTAATTCTTTTTCCTTACCACGCAATCCATATCCATGTATTTAAGGAAATTCGTAGTATACCGTCCTTTGAAATATACGTATCAATAGCATCGCGTACTGGCAGAATAAGTGTTGTTTCCATTTTTCCGGTTGCGGCAATAGGAGATGAAAATGGCGAAGTCCCTATCCACGGTCCGCCTGACGGTGCAGATATGGAAATTTCCTGTGGTTTTATTGCGGTAATCCGGCGTCTGTCGAATCCTGATAATACGGTTTTCTCCGCTATTGTTTTCCAGTCAGCGAGCCACGGATCTAACCGGACGTCTTCGGAAACAACGTCGCTTTCAATCAGTTCCCTAAACCGCCGCCAATCAAAATACTGCGGCTGCCGTAGTGAATGATGATCCGTATGCCGCGCAAACTCCACATACAAAAACGCCGCTACGCCGCCGGTCCATGACAGGGAAATCGTACCGGAAGAAACATCCGCATCGGCTGGGAATATCGCGCCGGCGGGGCACAGCGTATCTGGTACAAGAACCGTTCCGCTCCGGTAGGGATAGGCGATAACCGGACTTGCCCATTCCTGTAGGATATAAATCTCAAAGCCATCTCTGGTTTTAGCGCCTTCGTCTATATCGCGGCTTTCCTTGTCTCCGCTGGAATTGATCCATTCGATATGCCAGCGATCAACCCCTGCAATTTCAGTCCATGTATCGGGAAGCGCTGGCAGCGTAACGCGGTACGGCATGTCGTAGGGGCTGTTACACGCCGTAATCAAGCCGGATAAACAGAGAAATGTCCATATTCGGAAGCTGACATCGAGAAAAAAATGTTTCATACATTATAAACGGGATTGATGTACGGTATTGCTTTAATTAAGCGCTTTTATTATACTAGAGACATGAGTGAATTGACAGATTACATCAAAAAGTTGTCGGAAGCCATTGATGCCAGACGCGATTGGCTTGAAAAAAACGAAATACCGAAACTAAAAGAAGAGCTGCGCGTTTTTCAGACATCCTATTCCGTGTTGTATAAAGCCATTCTCAAAAAAGGACTTATCAACGAAGACCCTTATAAGCAAGAAGCGAAGGTGGACGAAATTCAGGCGCCTGATACCAGTAATTTTCTCGAAAATGAAAAAAACGATAAACTTACGTTACGGTTTGCAGATTTTGATAACCAGCTGGATTTTTTGGTCAATTTCTATCAATACAGCGTTGATTTTTTCACTATGGATCGAATTAAACGTATATTAGAATTGATAAAGTTCATTGACTGGTCGCATCTTACATCAAATTCTATGTCTATAAACACCCATTACATGGCGGAGTTCATCAATCAGGTAAAAAGCGGGCTTGATTCGTTGACGTTAAGCCTTATCAACGAATCAACATCTAATCTGGTAAGTACCACCGGCAAGGTGACGGCATCTTTGAAGCAGCTTGCCAATTTTAACAGAGAATCATACAAACTAATGGCGCGTACCGCGATAACCGCCAATTTGCCGGAAGGAGAAATACCAACAGCGGCTCAAATAAAGAAGAAATTTCCCCAATTGTTGCCCGGAACCGCATACTATCCCGATCTTATTGAAGAAATCCTCAAAGAGGATTATTCGGATAGCAGTAAAGAACTACGGGAGGCAGTGTTAAAATCTTTCATCATTATTGCTGGCAAGCAAAAAAAAGAAGAAGAAACCGCCGCCGTATCGGTCAAGTACATTTTAATAGAAGGTATACGTGCGCTTGGATCGATTTCGAGGGTACTGGCTGAGGTGGCGCTTAAACTTGATGAAAACAATAATCTGTTTGCCCATAAGAGGCTTACTTTAAGAGAGAAATTCAGCCGTTTTATCAACTCTCTACTCAATAAGGAACCTGAATCCATTATATACGAACTGCAATACGCAGATCGGTCGGGTAATCGGGTTATGAGAAAAGTAAATTTTAACGTGTTACGCGCTGATATGGATAAATGGATTAAAAACTTAAGCCCAATGGGAATGGACAAAGCCTCTGTAACATCGAAACTTGCAGCATTGCAGGAAACCCAACTTATGGGTTTCCTCGAAAAGAATATCCGTGATATGCAATCCCTGCACAAGACTCTTTCCGCTATGGATGAGTATTTCAAAACCAATATTGACAAAGACGACCGTTCTAAGGTAAAAGGTATTAAACCAGAATTATCCACCATTAAAAATGCGTTCATCAGGGCAAATCAGAAACGGTGTGATTATAACGCTCAAAAAGAAGAAGTAGAGCAATTCAAGAAACTCGGCATCACTGTCTCGAAAAGTGATGGTGAGAAAGGATCAGTATGATGCACAGAACTGTAGAGAGATTACATGTAACTCCTGGTATTGCGGGCGTATTATGTCTTGTGTTGTTATTGGCGTACCAGACGCCGGTACAAGCCCAGCCGAATTTCGATCCGTCAAGCATAGGATCACCACCCCCTGCCGCGCCACAGGATGCGGAAGCCATCCCTAAAGCAGCGCAGGATATGCCGCAACCGTCCGATGATTCCGGCAAAACGCCGGATAGAGCGGAACAGCCGGCGGAGAATTTGCTTGACAATGAACCGTACCCTGAAGTTCCACCCTATACCTATGAGACAGAGCCTTCATCCTCTATTATTCCCGATACGCTTACCATGACCTTATCGGTAGGATCCGGCGTAGAGTTTGATTTCAGGAAAGCGTGGTACACAAGCGAGGCTCAGATTTTTACCGGTATGTACGAAGGGCTTTTTACGTACAATCCGGTGAATATGAGACCCATCATGGGCGTCATCTCAAAGTATGAGCTTTCTTCCGATAAGAAGCAATGGACGTTCACCATTAGGGAAAATGCACGGTATTCAAACGGCGAGCCGGTTAGAGCGGAAGATTTCCGCACCTCATGGCTTTCTCTGCTGGCAATTCCCGACGCACCATACTCGTCACTGTTCGACATTATAGAAGGGGCGGAGGATTTCCGCACCGGCAAGCTCACGGATGCCAATCGGGTAGGCATACAGGTACAAGAAGGAAAATTGATCGTAACGCTTACCTCGCCAGCGGCATTTCTGCCAAGTATGCTGTGCCATCATTCCTTCGGCGTGGTACATCCAGATACCCGCGCCATGCTGGATTCAGGCAGTTTCGATCCCCAACGCTTTATAAGCAACGGACCTTTTATCATGAGTGAAGCCGATGAACAGCACATTACATTTGAAAAAAATCCCCTGTATTGGGATGCCGTCAATGTCAAACTGAAGAAGATCGTTATTAAGTTTATTGATGATGCCGATGAAGCTACGGCGTTGTGGAATTCCGGACAAGCTCGCTGGATTGCGGGAAACATGAACCTTGATACGCTTACGGATCGCGTTGGCATACAGCTTAATCCCATGTTTGGTACGCATTACTACTTTATTAGATCGGATGAAGCTCCGTGGAACGATTACCGTGTACGCAAAGCGCTTACTCTTGCCCTGCCATGGAACGAAATCCGCGAGAATTACATGCTGCCTGCTAAAACGCTTATTCTTCCGCTTCAAGGGTATCCTGAAATTGAAGGTATGGCAAAAACGGATATAGACGCGGCTCTGAAACTCCTTGCCGAAGCCGGTTACCCAAAAGGCGTAGGACTGCCAGAACTGGTTATCAAAATAGGCGACTATTCAGATGCGAAACGGCTTGCGGAAATTATGGCTACGGCATGGCTAGAAAAGTTAGGCGTACCGGTAAGAATCAAAACTGTCTCGTCTTACAATTATTCGGATACCCTTAAAGAACACGATTACCAAGTGGGATATATGTCATGGATAGGAGACTTCGCCGATCCGTATACGTTCCTCCTGTTATTCAGACAGGGTTCTAACCTCAACGAAGCGGGGTACAGCGATCCGGATTATGAGAATCTGATACAAAAATCCATGACTGAAGAAGGAGCTGCCCGTATGTCTACCCTTGCCAAGGCGGAGGAGATGCTCCTTGACCGCGGCATTGTGCTTCCCATCTACTATACGCCCGCGCTTAACATTGTCGATACCGATGAACTTGAAGGCTGGTATCCCAATATGCTGGACATTCATCCGTTTAAGTACCTTAAGTTCGCCATGCTGAAACCGTTGCCCGGCGTCGCGTTTGCGCCGAAAAAATAGCGTATGAAAGCGGTTTTTCCGGGTTCCTTTGATCCGCCGACACTGGGGCATATCAACCTTATTGAGCGGGTTGCAGGTATTTTTGATGAACTGTTTGTGGTCATTGCTGAGAATCGGCAAAAAAAGTATCTTTTTTCTACGGAAGAGCGTGTGGGCATGTTAAAGGAGCTTACACGCCCATTTTCCAATGTAGCGATTTTTGTGTGGGATTCCCTCATTGCTGACTTTATGAAGCGGAAAAACGCGCACATCCTCGTGCGGGGTATGCGGAGCGCCGCAGATTTTGACTACGAGTTTGAACTCTCCCTCATGTACAAAACCATAGACCCATCCATAGAAACGATCTTCATTCCGGCGGCTCCGAAGTATTTTACGATTCGTTCTTCCTCAATAAAGGAACTTGCCTCATTTCACGGCGATGTTTCTTCTATGGTTTCTCCACTTGTCGCCCGGGCTTTAAAAGCGAAATACGCAGATGAATAGCGCTCTATACCGCATAAAGCGGCGCTACCGCCATCGGAGACACATACGGAACGCGCCCTTGAAAGACGAGAACAGGGCTGTGGACTACGGTGAACAGGGACTCGCGCTGGAAGGCGCCGGTACCCTGCGGACGGATTTTGCGCGGGAGAGGGAGCGGCTACAGCCGGCGTTGAGAGAAACCCTGACGGGGCAACTACCGGACGGCTTCTAACGCATGGCGGAGATCCGCTATCAGGTCATCACAATCCTCGATGCCGATAGAGAGCCGCAGCGTGTCGTCAAAGATGCCCGCTGCTTCCCGTTCTTTCTCATCAACCGAGAAATGGGTAGATGACGCGGGATGAACAATAAGGGATTTCGCATCGCCGACATTTACCATGTAGTCGAATATCCGCACCGTCTCCAACACCTTCAGCGCGGCGGACTTTCCGCCCTTGAGCCGTAGCGCCAGAATCGCGCCAGGTCCTTTGGGAAAATAGGCGCGGCACAGGGCGTGGCATCTGTTTCCGGGAAGAGCCGGGTAGGATACGTCCTGTACCGCCGGATGTCCGGCAAGGAACTCCGCGATACGGACGGCGTTTTCCACATGCCGCTCCATACGGAGAGAGAGGGTTTCCATTCCCTGTAACAGGTTAAAGGCGCTCATAGGGCTGAGATGCGCGCCCATATCGGTGAGATACACCTGCCGCAGCCGCCGCGTAAAGAGGCTCCGCTTCAGTTCATCCTCCGAAACGGCGGTTTTACAATCATCATAGAACGTCTTGAACTGGGGGAAACGCAGCGTCAGCCAGTCGAACCCGCCCTTTTCCACCACGAGTCCGGCGATGGTAGTACCGTGTCCTCCCAGATACTTCGTTGCCGAGTAACACACAATGTCCGCCCCGTATTCAAAGGGGCGCAACAGGTAGGGCGTGGCAAAGGTATTATCCACAACCAGCGGAATCCCGTAACGGTGGGCAATGTCCGCAATGCCTTTGATGTCAACGATAGTGATGGTTGGATTGCCCAGACTTTCAAGGTAGACGGCGCGGGTTTTTCCGGTAATCGCCGCTTCATAGGAGCGAAGTTCCCCCTCATCCTTTACAAAGACTCCCCTAATGCCGTATTGGGGAAGGATTTTTCGCAGCAGAGTGGTGGCGCCGCCGTAGAGCGTCTTGATCGCCAGAATCTCGTCTCCCGCGCGGGCAAGGTTGAGCAAGGTATTGGAGATGGCAGCCATGCCCGAACTAAAAGAGACGGCTGCGGCGCCGCCTTCCAACGCGGTAATCCGCCGTTCTAATACCGCATTGGTGGGGTTTGAAAAGCGCGCATAGGAGAAGCCGTCTTCTTCATAGGAAAAGAGCCGTACGCACCGGTCGTAATCCCCCAATTCAAAAACCGCAGTTTGATACACAGGCACCGCCTTTGAGCGGTAATGTTCCGCCGGATTGTATCCGGCATGGAGTTGCTTGGTGGTAAATCCCAATGTATTGTCGTTATATGCTTCATAACTCATAGTTCTCTCCTCGTCCAATGACTGCAGTCTTTGAACGTTATAGGTATGGTCTGTACAGTGCGGATCAAGGTGTTTGATCCGATACGATAAAACTGCTTGAGCCGGACATAGAGAATGGTACCTGACCGCCGTTGCCGCCTAATCATCCGGTTCTTTCACGTGAACGTCATAATGCAGTTTTGCCGCCGCAAGCCGTTCAAGCCACATCATGAGGGCATTAGCGGCAACGGCAAGCCCTCCTGAAAGGAGCGTCCCCCAGAGTATTTTTACCGCGTTCAAGGTTCTCAGTCCGTCAAAGAGGATAACGCCGAGTCCGCCGGCGTTGATCACCGCCGCTATAGTGGCAATGCCGATGGTGGAAATAATTGAAAGCCGAATGCCCGCCATGATGACGGGAAACGCCAAGGGCAGCTTAATCCGCAGAAGCATCCGCGTTTCCGTCATGCCCATACCCAGCGCCGCCTCAATAAGCGCCGGATCAATCGCATTGAAGCCAGCCAGAAAATTTCTGATGAGCGGAAACTGGTTATAAAAGACCAGTACGGTTATGGCGGTTTTCATGCCAATGCCCAGAAATGGAATGAGGATGGCAAAGAGGGCAAGGCTGGGGATGGCATACACCGCTCCGAAAAAGCGTACCACCCAGCGGGCGATGCGCGGGCGTTCCATGATAAGTATGGTAATACCCGATGACAGGAGTATCGAAAGGAAAAGAGTTATCCCCAACATAAGGAGATGCTCCCGGAAAGCCGCCGTGAGCCGTCCGTGATAGGCGATCCAGTACGCTATCATCAGATTCCGCCTCCCTGCGTATAGTCCCGCCGCTCCCCGGCGGAATTCAACAATGAACGGACAAAGTCGTTAGCGGGCGAGCGGATAATTTCTTCTTGCTTTCCATATTGCTGCACCCTCCCCCGATCCATGATGAGAATACGTGTGCCAAGTCTGAAGGCTTCGTTGATGTCGTGCGTTACAAAGAGATACGTCTTCCGGTTTGTTTCATGGATACGGAGCAGTTCATTCTGTAAATTGATACGGTTAATGGCGTCAATGGCGCCGAAAGGCTCATCCATGAGCATCACGGCGGGGTCCGCCGCCAATGCCCGCGCCAGCCCGACGCGCTGTTGTTGTCCTCCTGAAAGCTGATACGGATAGCGTCCGCCGAACTCATCGGGATCGAGGTTCACCAGAAGAAGCAATTCATGCACCCGCTCCTTGATTCGTTTCTTGTCCCATTTGAGGATAGACGGTACCGTGGCGATGTTCTGCCGGACGGTCATGTGGGGAAAGAGCCCGATCTGCTGAATCACGTATCCGATTCCCTGCCGAAGCCGAACCGCGTCTTTACCGGCGCTATCTTCTCCAAAGAGCCGGATTGTTCCCCGGTCAGGCTCATAGATACGGTTTACCAACTTGAGGAGCGTGGTTTTACCGCAGCCGGAACTGCCCACAATGGTTATTAATTCCCCTTCTTCAATGGAGAGAGAGACCCGATCCACCGCGTTATAGCTGGCGCCGGGAAACTGTTTAACAACGTCCTCAAATTCTAACGCTATCACCGGATGCTCCTTCGCGACCGGATGGGGGATCGCGGCGCCGCACACTCAGAGCGCCTGACGGACAGGCGGAGACGCAGATACCGCAGCCAGCGCAGCGTTCCTGATCAAGAGAAATGACATTCTTTCTTCCCCTAGACGCCTTCATAGCCAACGCTCCGAAATGGCAGCGCCGGACGCATTGTCCGCATCTAACGCACCGTTCCTCTGCAAGGGCTATGATCCACAGGATTAGAGGCCACCGGGGCATACTGCTCCGCCGTTTGCCCGCCCGAAATAGGTAACAGCAATCGCCGCAACAGTTACAAATCGCCATTGGACCCGCCGTATGCATCAACCCCGCTCGTTCCGCCTCCATGACCACCCGTTTTCCCTCTTCACGGGATACCGGCTTTGCAATGCCGCGTCCGGCAAACGTATTAGGACCGCCGCGATAAGACAGACAGGTTAATTGAGGTTTCCCGCAGTTCCCCGACAGGGAGCGGCAGTCACAGGGCGAAAGGTAGAGCTGACGCGGGTCCTGTTCGATCCGCGCCAAAACCTCCGCAAGAGGCAGAACCGCATCCTCCGTGGGGGAAACCGCAGGATCGGGATTCAGGCGAGCGCAGTATGCGTTAAAATACCACTCGTCCAGCGCATGCCGCCGCTCCGGATCAAATGAGCGGTACCGTTCCTGTTCAGTTACCACAAACACGTCAAGGCGTCCGTAGAAGTCTGAAAGCGTATACCGGTCCGGTCCCGCTTCGCCGGTTTCCGGTATAACGAGGGAGAAAATCCCCCGCCGGTACGCCCTGCCGGCAAAGTCTCGCGCCGATTCGCCGCTTCGGGAACTACCTTCGATATCCCAAAACGCCTGCTCAACGTCATCTACGGTAAACCGCCCTTTGTTCAGAAGGCATATAAGACGCTGCTCCAACGGGGAGACGATGGCGTCTATCACGGGATAGGCAACCTCGGGAACTTTAAATACGCGATAAAACAGGGCGGTATCCGTCATTGTTCTGATTTAGTATGTTCCTTGTATTGAATTAAAAAACTCCCGGGCTACTTCCGCATAGTCCTGTTTATCCACATCAACACGGGCGTTCAACGCCGTAATTGCCGGAGTGTCGATAGCGTTATTAACCTTGTTCAGAATGTCCGCCACTGTGGGATAGTGTTCCAGTGTTACTTTCCGTACCACCGGGGCGATATTATAGGGCGGCCATACGCGCTTATCATCTTCAAGGAGAACAAAGTCGGGAGTCGCCAACTGTCCTTCCGTGGTATACGCGGGCGCGGCGTCTGCCTCGCCGCGCAGAAGCACTTCATACTTGAGGGCATTGTCGTATACACGGGAAGAACGGAAATTGAATGGACCATATACCGCAGTTAGTCCGGGTATGCCGTCTTCACGTTCATCAAATTCACCTTGCGAAGCGAAACGTATGCGCTCGGCGTTAGCCTGAAGATCAGAAATGGTGCGGATGCCGTACTGCCGGGCAATTTCCGCGGTAACTACCAATCCCTGCCCGTCATTGGCTTGCGCGTAATCAAGCCATACGAGGTTGAACCGTTTTTCGTATTCCGTCTTGACAATCCGGTACACCTCCCGTGGATCGGTAACCAGCTCATGCTGTAATACTGCCAGAAGTCCTGTCCCGGTATATTCGGGATAGAGATCGATTTCGTTATTGACGATAGCGGTATGGACGACAGAACTGGCAAGACCGAAATTCCGCTTCACCGGAATACCCGCATCCTCCAGCGCCAGCGCGTAAATTTCGGCGAGGATATAGTTTTCCGTAAAGTTTTTTGAACCGATACGTACCGGATCAGTTCCGGCGCTCTTCTCACGGTTACTTCCGGCAAAAACGCCTCCCGTAACCGCCAGCGTTACAAGAAAAAATGCGACGCTTCTTTTGATACTCATAACATTACTCCTAAAATACATATTGTGTCTCCTATAAAAGATATTGTCCGGTTTCGCATCGTCCTTAGAGGACAAGATGCCGGACAAGTCGGCGTTCAAGCCGGTACAAGAAAAAATCAGCCGTAATGGAGATAACAGCAACGGAAATTCCGCCTATCAGCAAAAGCTCCGAACGCAAAAGCCCCAATCCGGTAAATATGATTGTTCCCAATCCGCCCGCGCCGATATAGGCTGCCAGACTTGCGCTGGCTATCACTTCTACCGTAGCGGTTTTGAATCCCGCCAGCACTACCGGCAGGGACAAGGGCGCTTTGATGAGAAAAAATATCCGCCATTTGCTCATGCCCATTGCAAAAGCGGCTTCCAATACCGGCGCCGGAATAGAACTGAAAGCCAGCGTGGTATTGATCAAGATGGGCGGCATTGCCAAAAAGACAAGCGCCGTTACCGCCGGTTTAACCCCGGTTCCCATGATGGGAATACACAGAAACAGGACGGCGAGACTGGGTATCACCCGCATGATGGCGAACATACCGGTAATCCAGAACCGGATGCGCCGTCTGCGGCTGCAAAAAATTCCCAGCGGGATTCCTACCGCGCACGCCAGAGCAAGGGAAATGCCGCTGATTGCCACGTGTTCGCATAAAGCGATTAGATAATCACCGCCGTGCCGGGAAAAATATCCCCCCATCTTCTCCAGTATGATAAAAACCTCCTTTGTTCATGCTTATATTACCTATAATATCAGTGTATTTTATATGTATATCATGCCGCATACTTTTTGTCAAGATGTACATTGCCCTCGTTGTTGTTTTTTATGAATAAAATCTTCAACTGCCGATTCTCTCTGCTTTATGCCGCATCAGTAGTATACAAACGCTTGCATGGAATAGCAGAGGTTTTTATAGCCGTCTCCACTTGCTTTTTTTTCCCTTTTTTGCTACCATACATCATTCTATATGATTTCTTAAAAGGAAGGGTACTATGTCTCGAGTGTGTGATATTTGTGGAAAACGTCCGATAACCGGTAATAAGGTAAGCCATGCCAAAAACCGTACCCGTCGTACGTGGCGTCCCAATTTGGTCAAAGTAAAGACCGAAGTTGAAGGTACGACAGGTACGCTGAAAGTGTGTACGCGCTGTTTGAAAAGCGGGTTTATTACAAAAAAGGTATAACGGATCAGCCGCTCGCGGGGTGCGCCGCGGCGGCGCGGTCAAGTACTTCTCTATTGACAAGCTATTGACAAGTGGAATATAAAAGCATATCTTGTGTATATGCGTAATTTCTCAAAATCTTCAAAGCTCAATGAGGTATGTTATGACATTAGAGGAGCCGTGCTGAAGGAAGCCAAACGGCTTGAAAATGACGGCTTTCGGATCATTAAGCTGAATACCGGTAATCCTGCGGTTTTTGGGTTCAATGCGCCTGATGAAATCATCCACGACATTATTATAAATATGCAGAACGCCCAGGGCTACGGTGATTCTCAGGGCTTGTTTGCGGCGCGTAAAGCCGTGATGCACGATTTTCAATCGAAAAACATACTGGATGTGGGCATTGACGATGTTTTTATCGGGAACGGGGTAAGCGAGCTTATTATGATGTCTATGCAGGGTCTTCTTGATTCTGGAGACGAGGTGCTGATTCCCATGCCGGATTATCCGCTGTGGACCGCCGCGGTTACCCTTGCCGGCGGGACTGCGGTGCATTACCTGTGCGATGAGGCATCAGAGTGGAATCCCGACCTTGAGGATATGGCGGCAAAGGTGAACAGCCGTACCAAAGCGGTTGTGGTCATCAATCCGAACAACCCCACCGGCGCAGTGTACGATAGGGCGGTACTCGAAGGCATTGCGAAGATAGCTCGCGAACATGAACTCATCGTGTTTGCCGATGAAATCTACGAGCGCATCGTCTATGACGGGGCGAGGCATATACCGATGGCTTCTATTGATCCCGAAATACTCACCATCAGTTTTAACGGCTTGTCAAAGGCGTACCGCGCCGCGGGATTCCGTTCAGGGTGGATGGCGCTTTCCGGCAACAAGAAGATCATCACCGATCACGCGGGCAACGGATACCTTGACGGGCTTGATATGCTTTCCAATATGAGACTCTGCGCGAACATGCCGGCGCAATTCGGCATACAGACCGCGCTCGGCGGTTATCAGAGCATCAACGATCTGGTGCTGCCCGGAGGCAGGCTCAAGGAACAGCGGGATACGGTGGTTGAACTGGTCAACGCCATTCCCGGTCTTTCTGTGGTGCCGCCCAAAGGCGCGTTGTACTGTTTCCCGAAAATCAATATAGAACGGTTCAATATTACCGATGACGAGCGATTTATCATGGATTTACTGCGTGAGCAGCATCTGCTTCTCGTACAGGGTACCGGTTTTAACTGGAAGAAACCCGACCATTTCCGCATTGTATTTCTACCGGATAAAGATACGCTGAACGACGTCGCGCACCGCATCGGGCGTTTTCTGTTACATTATCATCAAGAAGAATAACATGAAACGCTTTTGTAGGTGTCCTCGTGAGCTACCCAACGCTAAAGCGATGGGCTTCTTGTTTCACAGACCAAACTTAAACTGACAGAGCAAGCCCTGAAAGTCCAGCGGTTTAAGCCTCCGCAAGCATGGTATTCTTGCGCCCCGCAAGAATCTTTATTCCTTCCTGTAGTATACTCCGCGCCGCTTTCCTATCTCTCTCTTCTGAGTATCCGCATCCGCATGTATACCTCCTGTCTTCCAATGTGAGTTTGTTTTTTATCCCACACCGGGGACATATTTGAGTTGAGGCGAACCATCTATCCACTATGACCGTTTGAGACAGGTTCCGTATGTCTCTCATTATCCCGCCCATAATCGAATGGTGTATCCGTCTTCCCCACCCCTTCATCTTTGATGCTTTCCATCCGGCGATATTCTCGTCCTGTACCGCTATCACATCGTTCTCTTGCCATATCTTCGCTACAAACTTATTCTTTTCATCCCGTTTCTTATTGCCTATCTTTTCGTATGCTTTATCTACTATCTTCCGCCGTCTTTCATGGTTCCTCGTCCGTTTCTTACTTTTAGCATGGAGCCTGTTCATCTTCTT
>JAISMJ010000123.1 GCA_031276815.1 Treponema sp. | reverse complement strand
GTGAACTTTTCCTCGCTTATTGGGTATAGTCGTTTATCCCTTCCCATTTTTTCCCTCCCCCGCACCTCCTTTTTATCCTGTTTTTTCCCTTTTGTCTATCTTTGCTAACAGTGCCTAGGGCGTGTCGTCAATAAGAAAGGAAATAAAGAAAGATAACACACGGAAAAGCGCCGCACAGACACGACATCAGTGATAGGCTGTGGGAAAGATAAAACATTACTGCCGGGAAGGGCGGAGAAACAGGGTCGGATGGCTCAAGACAATCAACGGTTTATCAACTCGGTATCATGGAGTATCAGAACCTGCGCTTTCTGGAGAGATGTACCTCCTGAATACGGCGGCTGGAAAATACACACCGAAGATTTTGCCGTCGCTGGAAAAGCATAGCCGCTGAAGTTATCGGGGAAGTGGATACCGAGAGGCTCATGATTAGAGGCACCGTATAGCACAGTCCATGCGGACGGATGCAGAGCGGTCGGGGGGAATCAAGGGATAGGGTGAACAAAAGAGAGCTGAATACGAAAGTCCATCTTACGTATAGATAAGAGGAGCAAGGTAGTACGTATCCTCCTTTCGACGGAGCAGGAGGTGGATTGTGCGTATGCGCTGCGCTTAACTGATGGTTTGCCTATAGAGGGTATGACGTGAACCATGTAGTAGACACCGCCCGTTCAAGCGGACGGAGATACGGAATTATGACAAAGAGCAGTATAAGAAGCGCCATCTTAGTGGGCATGTATTTCGATGGCTTAAACAGTGGAGAGGTATTGCTACTCGCTATGCTCAACGTTCTGATTCCTTTCTTGCCGCTCTCTCTGTTAGATGTATCTCCCTCTCCTCTTGACGACACGCCCTAATACCGTCTGTACGGGCGGTGTCTCCTACATGGTTCACGTCATACCCTCTATAGGCTAACAAGACTTTTACCGATAAACCTGCCATTAAGGACAACGCCTAGGTGCAATCCGCCCCCTGCCTCGCTGAAACTATGAGCAGTAATGCTTTTATCTTTTCCCACAGCGTATCACTGACGTCGTGTCTATACAGTGCTTTTTCGCTTTCTTTCATCTTGGTATCTTACTTTATTTCCTTCCTTGGTGATGACTCCACCTATACACTATTGTATGCACACTTTAGATAGCGCTGTATAAATAATATATTAAGCGTGGTATCTACACGCTTATGGCGCGGCATTGGCTACCTATGCGTCCCCCTTCGTACCGTAATGCGGCGGCAAAGGGACGAAGGCAGCGCTGCCTGATAACGGGGATGACGATACAAAAAAAGGCGGCTTCACAGCCGCCTTTTTTCTCTCTGTATACCGGTCTATGCTACCAGCATACCTACTTGATATACAAGGGTCGCCAAAATCCCGCCCAGCGCGAGGAGGAATACGTATTCAAAGCCTAGCCATTTCCAGCCGAGTTCGGCTTTTATGGTCGCAAGCGCGGCGAAACACGGCGGCACAACCAGCGTAAACAGCATGAAGGCAAAGGCTATGAGCGGATTCATATGCGAATCAGTCGCTAGGGCGGAGCGCAGAGCTTCGCTCTCCTCGTCTTCTTCGGAGCCGACGCGGTATAGAATACCGAGCGTTGAAACAACGACCTCTTTGGCGGCTATGCCGATAATACTCGCGGTCGCCAATTTCCAGTCAAAACCCATTGGTTTGAATATGGGCGCTACGAAATGCCCCATGAGTCCGGCGAAACTATGTTCAACGGCGAGCTGCCCTGAGGAGACCTCCACATACGCGGCAACCGCTTCTTCGTCCGCATCGGGATTACTCTCAAGATAGGTAGCGGCAAACGCCCCTTCCTCTTCAGGAGAAACTTCGTACGCCGGAAATGAGGTGATGATCCATACCACAATAGAAACGGACAAGATAACGGTTCCGGCTTTCTTGATGTACCGCCATGTCTTTTCCCAGACGTGCCATAGTACGCCCTGTATGGTGGGCGCGCGGTAGGGGGGCAGTTCCATGACAAAGGGAGTCGGATCCCCGCGCAGCGCGGTGTTTCTCAACACAAGCGCGGCTATCAGAGACAGTACCACCCCGCAGGCATAGGTCAGAATCACCATGTTTGCGGCGTTTTCCGGAAAGAACGCCGCGGCAAATACTATATGCACGGGCAGTTTCGCGCCGCAACTCATCAGCGGCGTAATAAGCACCGTGATGATACGGTCGCGCTGGCTTTTCAAAGTACGGGACGCCATTATAGCAGGCACCGAACAGCCAAAACCCAGCAGCATGGAAAATACCGATTGACCATGTAAACCGAACACGTGAAGCAGTTTATCGGTAGCAAACGCCGCGCGCGCCATATAGCCCACGTCTTCCAGAATAGAAAGGAAGAAAAACAGTAAGACAATAAGGGGGACGAATGACAGCACGCCGCCCACGCCGCCTATAATGCCGTCAACAAGCAGGGAACGGAAAAACGTGTCCGGCATCGTATTGAGCAACAAGTCGCTCAAGAAACCGAAAAACGTTTCAAGCCAGCCCATTGGGTACTCGCCGATGGCAAAGGTAAGCTGGAACAGCGCCCACATTATCAACGCGAAGAGCGGCAAGGCAAGGAAGCGGTTCATTATAATGCGGTCGATTGCTTCAGTAAAGGAAAAATTCGGCTTCTTGATTATCTGGAAGGATTCCTGTACCGCGCCGTGAATGTACCCGTACCGCTGTTCGCTTACCACGATTTCAGCGTCTTTGCCAAAGTGCTTGTCCAACCAGAGCGCCGCGTCTTTCGCAAACGCTTCGATCTCGCGGGCGCGCGTATGCTCTTTCAGACGCGCATACGCATCGGCGTCTTTTTCCAGCAGTTTTACCGCAAGCCAGCGCCCCGGATATTTCTTGACAAAAGCGGCGTCCGCGCTAATCAACTGCTGCAGCCCTTCGAGTTTGCTCTCAATTTCCATGCCGTACGTTATGGTATGCGCGGTTTCCTGTAAATCGCCGTCATGCAATGCATCAATGCAGTCAAGCAGCGCGTCCATGCCGACGCCTTTGGTGCTGACGGTTTTAACCATAGGGATGCCAAGTGAAGCCGATAACGTTTTTTCATTAATCTTGATACCTTTCGCTTCAGCCTCATCGGTCATATTAAGCGCTCCGATAACGGGTACGCCTAATTCCTGAAACTGCAAGCACAGGTACAAATTCCGTTCAAGATTCGTCGAATCAAGAACGTCTACGATGATGTCCGGTTTTTCGTCGAGGATAAAATCCCGCGCCACAACCTCATCAATAGAATACGCCGTTAGGCTGTAAATACCCGGAAGGTCTATTAAATGGTATTGCCGTCCACCGCGGCTCATAACGCCTTCCAGTTTTTCAACCGTAACTCCCGGATAATTCCCGACTTTATGATGCGCTCCGGTTAACGCATTAAAAAGTGTTGTCTTTCCTGAATTCGGATTACCGGCAAGGGCGATCCGCAATCGTTCTTTACTCATGCCGACTCCTCCTTGAAGATGTACCGGATGTACGGCCGCCAAATAACCGCGTTGCATCGCGAATAGCCGACCAGTCTCCAACCGGTTCAACTTCGATGCCTGCGGCTTCAACACGCCGAATCAGGATATCATAGTCCCGTATGCGTACCTGCAACGGACCACGAAAAAAACCTACGCGCACAACTGCGCCCTCAGCGCCTGCGGTAAACCCCATGTCCGCAAGCCGCTTACCCACCTCCTTGCCAAGTGTTACCTTGGACACAGTGAATGATGCTCCCTTTGGAGCGTCCGACAAAAACATAGATACTCCTCTCCCCCCTTTCGGAAGGTGTTATAAAACTCTGAAGGAGTTTTAAATATAACGCCATAGTACTAGCAAACATTAGTCTTTTTGTCAAGCATTGTTATAGAAAAGAAAAATATTTTTTAAGGACAATATCCGGATAGGAAGGAATGAACGGCTATACCCATTGACGACACGCCCTAGGGCGTGGGCTTTACGCCGATCCTTTTTTTCTATACCGGTTACGCTTTATGTGTCTGGTACGGTTGGGGAGCGGTCTACGCCCTCCAATGGAAACGGCAAAGATGTATTGATGGAGGTCTTGATGTATGGATGCCTTGTCATCGGGCGTCATCGCCACAGTTGATAGTACTGCATCGTTTACCAACGGCAGCGCTCCTGTGGCTGTGGAAGCTTCCGGCATAACACCAGCCGGCTAACCGCCTAACATCTCTGTGTAGGTACAACAACCGCCCGGGTGCGGTTGTTCGGCTCTTTGCTGATGTATGAGCGGCTGTACAAACACCGGGAAACGGTTCGCAACCACATCGGAATCGCTCATACCACACGTAAGAACGATTTACAAGCGTTTTTAAGCGGCTCACAAACACATGGGAGTCTCTCACAAACGCTTTTAAGCGGCTCACAAACACATGGGAGTCTCTCATAAACGCTTTTAAGCGGCTCACAAACACATGGGAGTCTCTCATAAACGCTTTTAAGCGGCTCATAAACACATGGGAGTCTCTCACAAACGTTTTTAAGCGGCTTACAAACACATGGGAGTCTCTCATAAACGTTTTTAAGCGGCTCATAAACACATGGGAGTCTCTCACAAACGCTTTTAAGCGGCTTACAAACACGCGGGAGACGCTCATAAACACAGGGGGGCGACTGACACGGAGAAGGCAGCGGCTCCGTACGCGCACGGAAACCGCTCATAACTATAACTATAGTTGACTAATATGTTTCATATACTATATGATAAAGCGGTACTAAAATAAGCGTCCGCTCCTAAAGAGGAACCGGTTCAACGGCATTTAAAAAGATTTCATAGGAGAACAATACTATGCACATTCTTGCGAAAGAACTCAACGGCGTACTGGAAGGTACGGTCGCTTCGCGGCTGCTTTCTACACTGGGCGGCCGCCTTTACTTTCCCAAAGGTATCATTGCCCAGTCTGCGGAAGCGAGAGCGTCCGCTTATACGGCGAACGGTACTATCGGTATGGCGTACAGCAAGGGAAGCCCGCTGCTCATGTCCGCTATTGCGGAGGCTATGCCGGTGTTCAAACCCGAAGAAATTGTGGCGTATGCGCCGACTGCCGGCGTAGAAAAAACGCGGCAGGCATGGAAGGACATGCTTATTCAAAAGAACCCTTCCATAAATCCGGAACATATATCGCTGCCGGTGGTTGTTCCGGGTATTACCGCGGGTATTTCCTTCATGTCGGACCTTTTCCTGAACGAGGGAGACGTCATTATAGCGAGCGATCCCTGCTGGGATAATTACGAACTCATATTTCAGGAGCGGAGCGGTTCGGTTATAAAGGAAATCCCCTTTTTCAACGGGGGTCCGGGGCTTGACATGACGTCACTAGAACGAGGCGTACGGGAAATGGCAAAAACCGGAACGGTACGCATCATTCTCAACTTTCCCAATAATCCGTCGGGTTATTCGCCCACTATTGACGAAGCGGATGAGATCATCCGCGTGCTTACGGATGTCGCGGAACACGGCGCGGACGTGCTGGTCTTCTGCGATGACGCCTATTTCGGGCTTTTCTATGAGGATCATATCATTCAGGAGTCGATTTTTTGCAGGCTTACCAACCTCCATGAGCGGATTCTAGGCGTAAAGATAGACGGACCCACCAAAGAAGACTATGCGTGGGGCTTACGCATGGGCTTTGTTACCTTTGGCTGTAAAGGCATGACCGCAACCCATTACGAGGCGCTGGTGAGGAAACTCATGGGATGTATCCGTTCCTCGGTTTCCTGCGTCAACACGCCCGCCCAATACCTTATGTTAAAAACAATGAACGATCCCAGAACGGCTATTGAAAAAAACAAATGCTTTGATTTACTGCAAAGGCGCTACCGTATGGTGAAAAACTGTATTGCAGCCCATACCGGGCATGAGGCGCTTCAACCGCTTCCCTTCAATTCCGGTTATTTTATGAGTTTTAAGTGTACCGGTATTAACGCGGAGACACTGCGGCAGGCGTTGCTCGCAAAACGCGGTATCGGTACGATTGCGTTAGGCGGCGTGTACCTGCGCGTGGCGTTCTCCAGTATTGAAGAAGAAGACATACCCGTAATATATCAGGCTATTTACGATACGGCGAAAGAATTAACGGAGTAACCCCGCATGGCGGCTGTTTTTCTCCTTATCTTTTTTCTTCATACTCAACCAGCCCTCTCCCAAGTAATAAGTAGGGAACGGGATATTCGGACCGAACAATCCTATTCCCTTGATATGGCGAATCTTATCCTTATTGCGGAACAGAGCGCTTCATCCGAATGGAAACTAAAAAACAACGCTCTCGCCCTTATTAATGAATTACTGAAGCAAAACAAGAAAAACCCTGAAATACTGAACGCGCTGGAATTTCTGGCGCTTGAAGGAACCGTCAATAAGAATCGTATAAACGGAAAAATTATCAATAGTTACCCGGACATACGGGCAAAAACCGCCGCCTGTTTGGGCGATTACGGCGGGGAAGAGGCTAAAAAAATCCTTATACGGATGCTTAAAGCCGAAACCGATACTATGGTATTGACGCAGGCAGTGTATGCGCTTTCAAAAACCGGCGTACACGCGGAAGACGAACTTGTTCTTATCGACATGATACGCCGTACAGATACCCGCTACCCAAACAACCTTCTGGCAATCGCGTATTTGGACGCGCTGGAACAATACAGCGAACAACAGTCCGGCGCGGTAAATCTGGCTACCCGTCAATGTATCTACCAAATTTCACAGGGGGCATATACGCAACCGGTAAAAAAAAAGGCGCTCCTATTACTGGAGAACCTGAATGCGTATAGAGAATAGGAACGGCGCGGTATTTCCCGCGCTTTCCAGCTAATCCTGTTGCGGCAATGAAACGACACGGTTTCTGCCCTGCCGTTTTGCCTCGTAGAGGCAGCGATCCGCGCGAAGTACAAGCTCTTCCGCCTTTTCCTGTATGGATGGGAACATGCATGCAACGCCGATGCTGACCGTTATGGAGGTTACCTCTTCCGTTCCCGCAAGGGGAACACGGGTCTTTTCCACCTCATTCCGGATCCATTCGGCGACTTTTAGCGCGCCGGTACATTTGGTGTTCGGTAATAACAGGGCGAATTCCTCTCCGCCCATTCTCACCGCAAGATCGGCCGGGCGTTTCGCCGCTCGCGCAAAAATACCCGCTACGGTCTTGAGCAGCAGATCTCCCTGCGGATGCCCGTATGTATCGTTGTATTGTTTGAACAAATCTAAATCCATCATCAAAAATGAGACTGGCAGCCGGTCCCGCATCGCGCGTTTCCATTCATCCAGCAGACATTGATCGAAATTGCGCCTGTTGGCAAGACCGGTCAGCGGATCCGTAAGCCCGTACATCATCGTTGCCGTAATATCGGTAATAAGAATAAATTTTCCCTGAATTGCGGCGAGTATATCATCGGACATAATCTTGAAGAAGGTACGCTTACCGTTTATTGTTACTTTCCTGATGCTTTCAAAATATCCGTTCCGCTGAACCACGTCGCCAATCATTCCTTTTATATCCTCATTATCAAATAAATCAAGCAGTTGTTTCCCTTCACATGCTTTGGACTGCTTAAAAGCCGTCATGGTAGCCATCGCCTTTCCCATATAAATAACGCGGCGATCTTTGTCAATGACGGTAATGAGATTGGGAGTAATCGAAAGAATGGTATCCATAATGCCGGTGAGGGTGAGCAGAGGATTAATAAGATTAAACGTATACGCATTAAAGACGATAAATATCAAAAAGATTATACCCATCATCACGGCAAAGACCGCGGTTATCGGATTGTCTAAAAGCAGGGAAAAGGCGATGGGTCTCACCACAAGCATATACCAGTTCAATGGAGCTATATGCAGGATCATATATTGAGTGTTATGTTCAATAAAAAAGAAATGCGCGCCGGATTCGAGACGCCGGACTTCGGATAATATCTTTTTGCCTGCTTCTCCAAAGTGATCGGATATCAGAAACTTTTTAATCTTCATAGCGCCATCTTTTGCTCCCGGCGCCTGCGCCGTTATTCCCTCTACAAGAGCGGAATCCCGCGCGCCGGTTATTTCGCCGTTGTTGTTGAACAGGTATAATTCTCCGTTTATTATGGGAGCGGGATCGGCGTCATACAAGAAGGAAAGAAATGTATTGAGGCGTATCCGGTTGCCCACAACGCCAATTCCCCGCCCGCCGTCAGATTCCCGTACCGGCGCATTGATATGCAAATACGTCGTATGCGCTACAAGATAATCGTAGTCTATATTCAGACTGAACCGTTCTTTTTGATCGCGGACCGCAGGGTACCACTGATGATACGGATTATCAGGATCATAGGTGGTGAGGTAGGTATCGCCTTCATAGTACCGTCCGTCCGCATCGCAACCCCATGAAACAATGCCGCTGGAGAATGCCTTTCCATACGCGAGGATTTCTTCAATGCCGGCTCGTTTTAGTATAGGATCATCAGGCTTGAGAAAAAAGCGGCGGATGAGAGGGGATTCCGCAAGCTTCACGGTCAAATCAATTTCCCGCGTTAGGCGGTTTTGCAGTCGTATATGTTTATTTTCAGCGAACTGCATCACTTCTTTTGTCGATTGACTGATAATAAATTGCTGCATTAAGTGAAGAAACACCGTGCTTCCGCTTGCCAGAATGAAAAAAAAGAAACACGCCGAGAAGACAGCGACCTTATGTTTGATCATGGTATTAAAGCGCCGTATCATTAACAATTCTCCTTACTGTATATACTAGTTTGCATGGCATCCGGTTTCCGGATTGTTAAAATGGTACCGAAAAAACGCCTGTTCTTTTTATGGAAAGATAGCGTGAGGTTATATGCTCCCGCAGCACGGGGGGGGGGGGGGTAAGCCGAAACCATTCCCAAAGGCGTAAATGCTGTATATATAAGGACCAGCGCGGACTGCGCCGTCTGTTGTATACATATCAGGTTTTTCTCTGATCATAGGCAATAATGATAGCGATATTTATTTTTTTTGTCTACACAAGCATACACATTAAAAAACATCAATTATTTATATGTGAGCTACCCACGGCGAAAGCGACGGGCTTCTTGTTTCACAGACCAAACTTAAACCGGCAGATCACGCCCTGCCAATCCGGCGGTCTCAGCCTCCGCAAGCATTGTATTCTTGCGGGGCGCAAGAATCTTCATCCCTTCTTGTAGTATACTCTGCGCCGCTTTCCTATCCCTCTCTTCCGAGTATCCGCATCCGCGCGTATACCTCCGCGAGTTTGTTTTTTATTCCACACCGAGGACATATCCGGGTTGAGGCGAACCATTTATCCACTATGACCGTTTGAGACAGTTTCCCTCTGTCTCTCATTATTCCGCCCATAATCGACTGCTGTATCCGTCTTCCTCACCGCTTCATCTTGTTTCGAGATACGAAGCTCGTTCCGCCGGTATTGCGGACGCCTTATCACATGCTATTGGCAGCTATATACCGGCGTTGCGGTTGTTTATAGTTCTTGCGCGGGTCTTTTATGTCCATAAGTAGTTATGGATACCTATATCTATACTCTCTTGTCAAGTCTTATTTCACGCTATGGCTTGCAGGTTATAGCGAATGAGCCGCTGGCTATAGCGAATGAGCCGCTGGCTATAGCGAATGAGTTGTTGGCTATAGCGAATGAGCCGCTGGCTATAGCGAATGAGCCGCTGGCTATAGCGAATGAGTTGTTGGCTATAGCGAATGAGTTGTTGGCTAAGCGAATGAGCCGCTGGCTATAGCGTATACCGGCGTATTTTGAGAATAGGGAGGAACGGAACGTCTGTGTTCGTCACCTCTTATGTCCCTTTGTTGGTACGTATCTGTATCGTTGCGCCTTATATTCACAAGCCTAGAGGCGAGGGCTTTACAGCAACCTTTGGTAAAAACCAATGATGAGCCGCGCTCTAGAGCGCGTAAAGCGTGCAAAGCCATGCAAGGGCGGGGTTCGGTTCCGCACGCCTCATGAGCAGTTTATCGGGATTAAAAACAAGAACGCGCCATTGAGGGAAAGACGGCGCATGGATAGGCGGACAAAAAATGGAGGTGACGGGAGTCGAACCCGTGTCCTGATACGCGAACCGCAAGCGTCTACAGGTTTAGCCGCACATTATGTTGTCGGGAGGCGCGTGGCTATGCGGCGCGCTGCGCTACCGTATTCCGAAAAATCTCGTACTGCTCCGTCCGGACCCGAAACAAGACCAGCCTTGATTGCAACGCGGATGACCGTTCCTCAAGGCGTAGGAACGGAGCCGCGTCGATTACGCAGCGAGTGCGTAATCGAAACTGTCGTTAGCGACTTTGGCTTTGGCAGTTATAATGTTGCCGAATCAGGAGATCGGCGCTCCACCTGCAACCGGCGTCCCGAACCGTACCAATCGAAGCCGGAACACCCCCAATGACCAAAGCATACCATACCGGCGAAATAGTGTCAAGAGCGCGGGATAAAAATCTCGCGGCATAATGCGCCATTACGCCACGGCGTATTATGCTTCATGTTTCATTCCTAGGTCTGACAGCGCAAACGCGGCGCAGCAGCAGAGCATCAGAATAACGCCCGCGGCGCAGGCGGTACCGTAACGGTACGCTCCTACCGCGCGATAAATCAGGAGAGGCAGCGTTTCAAAATCTTTGATTCCCAGCATCATCACGGCGTTTAGCTCGCCGAGACTGATGGCGGCGGCAAAGCCGAAAGCCGAACGGATATGCCTGCCGCAGAGCGGAATATCCACAGTGAAAAGCCGTTTGAGCGGGGATGCGCCGAGCGACTCCGCCGCATTGAGGACCCCGTTATTGACGGTATGAAAACCTTCCATGATGATAGCGCCGGCAAAAGGTAGCGCTGTTACCGCGTGTACCGCGATGACTGTGGCGATATTCGCGCCGTGTTTTCCGCCGTACGCCATGAGAAAGCCCAATCCCAGCACGATCCCTGACGACGCAAGCGGGGCTGAAACAAAGAGCCTGATCGTACGGCGCATAAAGTCCGCCGCGTCCGTACCAGCGGTTTTTTCACTGTTTTTCACGGTCCAGCCAGCTATAACCGCCAAGACGCATGACGCCGTGGCGGAACAAAACGCCAGCGCAAGCGACCGGAACAGGGCGGGCGCATACCGTTCCCCAAGGGTGCGCCACCATATGAAGGAGAGCGCCGCCGCGCCGGCTCGGGAAGCTCGTGAAAGGAACGATTCCGCAACGATTGAAAGGAGGGGTCCCGCGACAATGCAGGCGATGATGAGGAGATAGATGAAAAGAACGCAAGATGCGCGAAACGGCATAGGTTTTCGCTCCATAATACGGCGGACATTATCAGGAGAAACGGTCCGCATCTTCCGCTCAAAAAACAGGCTCAACGCAAACACGGCGCCGGCAATGACGGTTTCAGCCAAGGCAAATATACGCGCCTCTCTGAAAGACAGAAGAATACGGCTGTACCGGTAGATTTCCACCGCAAGCGTGGTTGCCTTTGGTCCGCCGCCCAGTACGAGTACAATAGAAAAACTCGTGAAACTGTAGAGAAAGGCAAGCAGCGCGGAATGTACGAGCGCGGGGGCTACCGCCGGCAGGAAAACGGTACGCGCCGTTGTCAAGGGAGATGCGCCAAGCGTTGCGGCCGCCGGCGCGTAGGCGCGCCGGACACGCGCAAGACCGTCTCCTACAAAGCGGATCACAAGCGGAAAATTGTAAAAAGCGTGCGCCAGCACAATGGCCGGCGTCCGGTACAGGATAGATGCGCCTCCGGTTGCGTTTCCCGTAAGCGCGGCGATGGCGCTGTTGAACCAGCCCGCGTTGCCGAAGAAAAGCACAAATCCCAGCACCACGAGGATGGACGGCATTGCGAAGGGAACCGCTGTTAATGAACGCAGGACGCGGGCTGGTTTTGAATCGCTTGTCCCCACAAACCATGCGCCGGGCAGTCCCAAAAGCAACGCGGCGACCGTACTGAAAAACGCTTGTTTAACGGTAAAAAGGGCTATGGGCAGTAGCGGCAGTTCATGCAGCGGTTCACGGGACGCGCCGTTAAGGGCGGGCAAAGAACCGCCGGTAAGCGCCGCGCCATACGGCAGGATAAACACGGCGGTTACCGCAAGTATCGGAATAAGCGCGAGGAGATTGGTCTTTCCATAATAATTAAAACCGGTATTCATAGTCATATACTATAGCACAAGATATGCCTGTGGCGTCCACCCGACTGCCGGTCCGGCTGCGGACACCGCTCATATTCGCCGGATTCGGCTGTTTTTATCTCCTTCATGGTACTATGAACCGCTCCCGGCATTCATCCCGATATTACAAAGATTTGGCGTAAAGCCCGCTTTACACCGCAACAATAAAGATACGTAACGCTTTATTTGAAATAACGCTTTACAAGAATCATATCTATATAATTATACTCCAAAAAAGACTTACAATTCGTGTACACAGATTCTTGTAAAGCGCATGAATCCACTGTTTGCGGAGGCTAGTGTAAAGCCACCGCCGCTGGATTGGCAGAGCTTGCTCGAATGACTATGCGTTGCTAAAAAAAACGATACCTGTTTTTCTCGTGTTGTAGCGTTAAAACTATTACCCTATATCATAGCAATTAGGAAGGCGCGGCGTGTTGCACAATCTTTCCGTATTGTGTATAACGTATGTACAAAAAAAAGACGGTGCGTCTGGATGTCCGGGAAAACCCGGTGATTTCACCGCGCTTAAATCCCGTTCCGCACCGTCTTACCGCCGATATTATTATAATCGGCGCGATACCAATAAATCTTAATACAAGAGGTGTTATTATGTTTAAAGAGTTTCTTCCCTATGATACGGTGCGGAACAACGCCCTTAAATTGGCGCACCGTATTTACAATGAAGGATTTACCCCTGATGTTATCTATGTCTCCCTGCGGGGGGGCGCCTCTATGGGGAACGTGATAAGCGAATATTTCAAGGCGGTGCGGAAAACCGGCAGACCCGTGTACTATGCGGCGGTTGTCGCCCGTTCCTATACCGGAGTCCGCGCTTCGGAAAACATAAAGGTGGAAGGCTGGACGTACGATCCGGCGCATCTCCGTATCGGAGACAAAGTGCTTTTAATTGACGATATTTTTGATTCAGGGCGCACGGTGAATTTTCTTGCCGAGATCATCCTTGAGAAGGGCATTCCGCGCCGCGATCTGAAAGTCGCGGTACATGATTACAAATACTTTTATGATAAACCGGAGCAACTGCCGGTACAGCCCGACTTTTGGTGCCGTAAACATGACCTATCTGTAACCGATGAAGACAGGTGGATACACTACATGAGCCACGAACTCATCGGGTTATCTCATCAGGAATTAGAAGACAATTACTATACGCATGATCCCGGGTTACGCGAAGTGCTCAAGGTGCTGGGATAATCAAGGGAGCGCCGCTCCGGAAAAGAAGAAAAGCATTGCCCACCGTTGTGCGCGGGATGATACCTGCTTTGTTGATCAGTAATCAATCATACCCATTTCGCCGGAAGGTTCTATCACATGAGCCGTTTTTCAGGGCGCGGTTTCTCCCTGCGCTCACTCTATTCGCCTATACCGTATCAGCCCCACGATACTGCGATGGGACGAGCGTGTTCGGACTACGCCTCATAGTTAATCCGCGCCGGTTTCAAACGCTTCCGCAGCTTTCCGGCGTACCTGATCCACAGGCGCTTGGTAGTTCGCTTTG
Organism: Treponema sp.; assembly: GCA_031276815.1. GTDB lineage: Bacteria > Spirochaetota > Spirochaetia > Treponematales > Breznakiellaceae > JAIRKH01. The sequence continues at coordinate 13,401 of JAISMJ010000123.1, read as the reverse complement.
AACGACTCCATGTTTTGCCTGTAGAAGGCGGCGAACTCCGGGTCCTGGAAAGGATCGAGTTTTACCGTCTGCCCATACCGTTTGGACAGTTCGGCTTCTTTTTGCCGGAGCCTCGGTTCGTACTGCTGCTTAATGGCATCCTCATACTGGGCGGTTTCCTCAAGGTAGCGGGACAGTACATCCAGCAGTTGACGATACAAGGCGTGGAAATGGTTATCCTTAATAAGGACATGCAGCCCTTTTCCTACGGCGCTCAAGTGCGTTTTGTCTTCTTGTGTAGCCGGAAGGTTTATGCGGGACAAAAGCACCTCAAACATGCCTTCTTTAAGGCTCGTCCTCCATTCCGGTGGAGCCTTTTTTATAGCGTCTTCAAGCAGTTTTGCGTTCTCGTCGGGGTTGTCCAAAAAGGAATTTGCGAAGCGTTTCCCCGTCTGCTTTGCTTCAAACTGTTCAATAGTAGCTTTATCGCTTTTAATGGACTCAGTGCGTTCCAGCGCTATTTCCAAAGCCGTTTTAATTTTACCCATATTTATAACATACCGCTAAAATAGTCGAAAGGCAAGCGGATTTTTAGATCGCTCTTCATTCAGCGAATATCTTTTCATGTTCATTCCTTATGTAATACAGCGCTATACCGCTTGACTAAAACGGCGCGGCTGTATATAATGACCGCTCATGTATTATCAGGAGGGTTTATGAGTGCCAGAATAAGGCTCAAGAAAATGGGCGCAAAGAAACGCCCGTGTTATCGTATCGTGGTTATGGACAGCCGCGCTCCCCGTGACGGCAAGGCGATCGAAGAACTCGGTTACTACCATCCGGTGGAAACTGAGGAACGGCAGCTCGTTCTTAAGGCGGATAAAGTAAACGAATGGCTGCAAAAAGGCGCGACTATAAGCGATACCGCGCGTAAATTGCTGAACAGACAGGCGCGGACCGCAAAGGTATAAGAGTGGAAAAAGATTTGGTCGAATATATTGCAAAATCGTTAGTGGATGATCCGTCGCAGGTGGAGGTTACCATCGTGGAAGGTGAAAAAGCTACCATTTTGGAATTGAAAGTCGCGCCGGAAGATATTGGTAAAGTGATCGGTAAGCACGGCAGAATCGCAAAGTCAATACGGACGGTGCTGCAAGCCTCCTCCGCAAAAACCGGTAAACATACGGTTCTGGAGATACTCGACTGACCGGCCGTTTCACGGCGGGGCGTGTCGGCGCTCCATTTGGAGTCAAGGGTTTTGTAAAGGTGCATTCCTTGTCCGGGGAATACGGGCATTTGGAGCGGCTTAAAAAAGTTGTTCTTCGCAAAGAAAACAAAGAGCAGTCTTACGATATTGAGAAAACAACGGCGCTTTCCAATGGTCTTGCCGTGAAGTTTGCGGGTGTTGATACGCCGGAAGAGGCGCGGTTGTTGTCCGGCGCGGAATGTATTCTTTCGCGCACGGAAGCCGTTCCGCTTAAAGAGGGTGAGTTTTACGTTGAGGATTTACGTTCCGTTGAGGTATTTTGTGCCGGTGAAAAAATAGGCGATATTCTTGACGTAGTGGAAGGCGGGGGCGGAAGTCTTGTTGAAATCGGACTCGTAAACGGAGAAAAGCGGTTTGTGCCTTTCAGAAACGAGTTTTTTGGCGTTGTCGATATTGAGCGCAACAAGGCGGAACTGCTAAACACGTGGATTTTAGAGTGAAGTATACGGTGCTTTCTCTGTTTCCCGATATTGTCGATGCGTTTATGCGGAGTTCTATCATGGCGAAGGCAATAGAGCGGGGGTTTGTGGCGTATCAGGCGGTGAATATCCGCGATTTTGCCCTTGACAAACACAAAACCTGTGATGATGCGCCCTATGGCGGCGGCGCGGGAATGTTGATGCTTCCCGAACCATTAGGGCGTGCGCTTGAGTCTGTTGGCGTGGAAAACCGCTTTGAAACGCGGCGGTTGTCCGGCGAAACGGAGCCGGTGTATTCGGCGGATACGATGAAGGCGCTGAAAAAAAAAGTGATCTACTTAACGCCTTCGGGTAGAAACTTCACGCAAGCCCGTGCAAAAGCGTTTGCGGCGGAGCAGGAACTGGTACTGGTGTGCGGACGCTACGAAGGGATCGATCAGCGGATCATAGACGCCTATATTGACGAAGAAGTTTCCGTAGGGGACTACGTGCTGTCTTCCGGCGAGGTTGCGGCGCTTGCGGTCATAGATGCGACATACCGGCTCATTGAGCAGGTTATTAGTCCGTTGTCGCTTGAAGAAGAGAGTTTTGGGGGCGGGCTTCTGGAATACCCCCAGTGGACAAGACCTGAAAAATATGGTACGCTCATGGTTCCCGATATACTGTTATCGGGACACCATGAAAACATACGACGTTTTCGCTTACGGAAACGGGTGGAAAAAACGTGGGCTTTCAGACCCGATTTAATCAGAAAAGGCTTGGAAGAACATCTGTTTGATGTGGAAACCTGTAACATTATAGATGCTATAGCAAACATGCAAGGGGAAGACAATGAACGAAATCAAAACTATTGAAGAAAGTCAGATGAAAAAAGAAGTGGATACATTCAACGTGGGCGATACGGTTAAAGTTCATTTTAAGATTGTTGAAGGCAGAACCGAACGTATTCAGGTATACGAGGGCTTGGTTATTGCCATGAAGAATTCGAGCGTGAGGAAAACCTTCACTGTGAGGAAAAACTCTTACGGCGTCGGTGTGGAACGGATATTCCCGCTTCATTCGCCGCGTGTCGTCAAGGTAGAAGTAACCCGCGCCGGTAAAGTGCGGCGGGCGAAACTCTACTACATCCGCACGAAGGTTGGTAAAAGCGCCAAGATCAAAGAGCGGCTTGTTAAGAAACACGCGGCGCCCGCTGAGACCGAGACGACTAAAACTCATACTTAAGGCGTAATGAACCGCTCAAAAGCCGGCAGACAAGGGGAAGCGCGAGCGGCGCGTGCTTTGGAAAAAGCGGGCTTGAAAATCATAGCCCGTAATATCCGCTCCCCTTACGGGGAGGTCGATCTGATTGCTCTTGAGGGAGAGACCGTTGTCTTTGCCGAGGTAAAATCGTGGACGTCTTTCGGCATGGAAAACTTACAAAACAGCGTGGATAAGAAAAAGCAATCCCGTATCATAGAGACGGCAAAAGATTTTCTTGCTAATCATTCGGAATTTGACGAGTACGCCATCCGTTTTGATGTGGTGTTTATTAGTTCGCAAAAGGTTATCCATATACCTTCTGCTTTTGAGGAGGAGACGTGAAAAGACGCGGCGGTTACAATCGGCGGGAGCGTAGTGTTGAATGGCAAGATGAGCGTTCGGAACAGCGGCAAAACGGCAATTCCCCCAGAAACAATGAACGTATTCGCGGAGAACGAAAGATAGGAGCGGAGAGCCATGTCCGTGTATATGAACGTCTCCGGTGGAATCCGCCGGTTCCGTCTGCCGATCCGATGCCTATACCGAATTGTTCCTACTGCGGTAAACCCATCCGCGATATTACCACAGCCATTGATGACAAGACGACAGGTGCTCCCGCTCACTTTGACTGTATCATACGCCGGTTAATGGAAACGGAGGATATTGAAAAAGTTGAAAACCTTGAAAAAGGCGATGTCATTGCGTATATCGGAGGCGGACGCTTCGGCGTTGTCCGTTTCGGCGAGGGTCCTGATAAACCGGCATTCACAATCCTCAAGATTTTTGAATGGGAAGACAAAGATAACCGCGCCGAATGGCGTACAAAAATAAGCGATCAGTATTCTTTAACATGAGCCTTGTACCCGCCGCATTAACCCAACCCGCTACCATTACGGTAAGCCGCTGTTATCAATCACAGGAGGACGTATGATTGGAATTATCGGAGCCATGGACGAAGAGGTTGAACTGCTTCGTTCCTGCATGAAAAATCTGAAGATAGAGACGCCGGAAGCCGCCGGCGCGTTTGAGTTTTACACAGGTGAACTAGAAGATAAACCGGTGGTACTGCTTCGGTGCGGTATTGGCAAAGTGAACGCCGCCGTGGGCTGCGCGATCCTTTTACTCCGGTACAAGCCTGATTTTGTAGTAAACACCGGATCAGCCGGCGGCATAGACCCCTGTTTGACGTTTGGGGACGCGATTATTTCCGACGGGCTCGTATACTATGACGTTGACGTTACCGCCTTTAAGTATGCGCCCGGTCAGGTGCCGAACATGCCGGCGGTGTATCCTGTTCCCGAAGACCTTATCACACGGGCGGAGGCTGCGGTGGATGCGCTGAAAAAAGAGGGAACGCTTCCGAATTCCTTTAACTATGTACGCGGGACTATCGGATCGGGCGATGTTTTTATGCACGATCCTTCGCGCATCGCGCAGGTACGCGCGCAGTTTCCCGATATAAAGGCGGTTGAAATGGAAGGAGCGGCAATCGCCCAGACGTGTTTCCTGTTCAAAACGCCGGCGCTGATTATCCGCGTCCTTTCCGACATTGCGGGCGTTGAGTCGCCGGTAGCGTTTGAACAATTCCTGCCGGTCGCGGCTAAACACTCGGCGGAAATTGTCAAGCGGCTGGCGGGCGGTTATTAGGCGTATGTACGGTACTGCCCCTAGAAAAACTACCATACCGCTTATGGCGGTTGTCATGGTGAGCTTGCTTTTTATCAACCGCGTCCGGTGCGTCCGCGCCCAACCCGCGCCGGAAGACGCCATACAAGACACGGAAACCGTAGCCGAAGACACTCATAGTCCGCGGGAAACGCTTGTTGAGTTTGCCTTGAAGTACCGGGGCGTCCCGTACCGCAACGGCGGTTCAACCGTGAAGGGATTTGATTGTTCAGGTTTTGTGTGGTTTGTGTATCATAACGCCCTACACATGGACGTTCCCCGTTCTTCGCGGGGCGTGTGGTCTTCAGGCGCAAAAACAGTCCCGTTGAACGAAGCCCTGCCCGGCGATATTCTGGTATTTTCCGCCAGAAAGGGAGGCTCCGGTTCAATAAATCACGTGGCGATTCTTATAGACAACGATTCCATGATACACTCGGTTTCCGATGGTCCCCGGCGGGGCATTATCGTTTCTCCGGTTATTGACGCCTACTTTGCCCCCCGTCTCATTGGCGTGAAACGGTTTCTGGACGATTAAAGCCGTTCATACGCCGCAGCGCTATTCACGCCGCTTAAAACCGGTAAAGAGTGGGAACGCGGTATCCCCTGGAGCGACGGCGCGTCTTAATGCTTGTGCGGGACAAAAGCGGGGCGGCTGTAGTAACTGACCGCGCTTTTCAAACGGTTTCACGCGCAGTATATGCGGAGTCTTTTACCGCCGCGGGAATTTTTTCACCTGCAACCCCAGACCCGCCCAATCTGTCATCATAGTACTCAAGAAAATAGAGGAACAAAACCATTCGATTATATATAGCGTAACGATGCGGATCAGTATGACGAAGAGGTAGCGCTACTCGCTATGCTCAACGCTCTGATTCCTTTCTTGCCGCGCTCTCTGTTACATCTATCTCCCTCTCCTTTTGACGAGACCCACTAGCTGATCCATTTGCGGCACCTAGCCAGAATCTCAGAGCGGGGACCCGGCATCCAATCATTAGTCATAAGGTCTATCCTTAAAGTGGTAATTATATCGAATAACCCACAGGCTATGCCGAATAAGAAGCAAACCATAGCGGATGGGTTAAAAGCCATGGCGAATGAGTCAAAAGCCATGGCGAATGAGTCAAAAGCCATAACTAATGAGTCAAAAGCCGTAGCGGATGACTTAAAAGCCATAGCGAATGAGTCAAAAGCCATAACTAATGACTAAAAGCCATGGCGGATGAGTCAAAAGCCGTAGCGGATGACTTAAAAGCCATAACTAATGAGTCAGAAGCCATAGCGAATGGGTTAAAAGCCATAGCGGATGAGTCAAAAGCCGCCCTGTCGAATACCGGCGTACTAGCCGTTTTTCGCCGGATAGCGCCGGTTGCGGACGGCGTACCGGACACGCGGTTCGCGCCAGCGCGGAACGCTCTTTTTGAGCGAAAAGCCCTCTGATTTGATACCTAACTATATATGGAATAATAAATAATAAAACTAAACTAGATGCTGCGTGGGGGGGGGGGGGGGCGTTCTGACTATGCGTACCGGACGCTTTGCCACGCGCGAAAAGAACGGTTAATTCGCTCCCCTTTGCGGACTTCCGCTCATAAGACGCGCAGGTTTTCTGATACGCAACCGCGAGACAAAAACCGCTTATATGACGTAACATGATCATCTGTAGCATGGAAAAAAACCATTCCTTTCACTTCTTTCTTGCTTACTTTTTTCTTTTTTTCAAAACAAGTATACGCGCGAACCCGTCATTCCGTCAAGCCCGCAAGCAACCGGTTTCGCTTGCTTTTTGTCTGGATCAGCGCGGCGGGACATTATAAGCGTATAACCGCAACGTCCCGTCCGCGCTACGCCGGCTTATATGCCGGCGGCGCTCCTCAATATTGCTTCAACCGCGCTCTTGTCGAGCGCCATATAGCCGCCGACGGGACCGTTCCACACCGCTTGCGCCGCAAGTTCTTCAATATGCTCCACCGGCAGCTTTGCATCGGCAAAACTCACCGGCAACCCGATTGCTTGAAAGAACGTCCGCATACGGAACGCCCCGTCAAGCGCCGCTTGCGCGCAGTCATAGTACGCCCCGTCAACCCCCCATACTTCAGCGGCAAAGCGGGCGAAACGCGCCGGATTCACGCCACGAGCGGCTTCTCTTTTAATGACGTACTCCATCCATGCGGGAAATACGATGGCAAGTCCGGCTCCGTGGGCTATGTCGTACCGCGCCGACAGCGTATGTTCTATCAAATGGCTTGCCCAGTCCCCCGGACGCCCCATGCTCAGCATGTTGTTGTGCGCGATGGTACCGGCAAGCATTATTTCAGCGCGCGCATGATAGTCTTTGCCGTCCCCTCTACAAATGGTCAGCCCGTTATGGATGATCGCCCGCATCGTTCCTTCGCACAACTGATCGGTAACGTGATGGTCTTGTTCAGCGGTGAAGTAGCGTTCCATCACATGCGCCAGCATATCCGCGATGCCGCAGGCGGTCTGATATGGCGGCAGCGTATAGGAAAATTCAGGATTAAGGATCGAAAACGCCGGACGGATACATTCATAATTCACCCCTTTCTTCCATGGTCCCTTTTCGTTGGTAAGCACGGAGCTAATGCTTGACTCACTGCCGGCAGCCGGAATAGTAAGCACCGTTGCGACAGGCAGGGCTGTTAGGGGAACACGGATTTTCTCATAAAAATCCCATACGTCTCCGTCATCAACGGCGCCCAGCGCAATGCCTTTCGCCGAATCAATGGCGGAGCCGCCGCCAACCGCCAGCACAGCCTCAACGCTTTCTTTTTTCGCCAATGCAATGCCGGTATACACCAGAGAAAGACGCGGATTCGGTTGTACGCCCGTCAATTCTATCCAGGTAACTCCCGCCTTTTCGAGCGACCGTTTAATCGTATCAATAAGCCCCGACCGTACCGGATGCCCTCCCGAATGATGGAGCAGCACATGCTTCGCATAGCGCGCCATCTCCTCGCCAACCTTTTGTTCGGTTCCTTTTCCAAAGATCACGTTTGTTTGATTGCGATATTCAAAATTATGCATAGATGCCTCCGTTTTTTTATTATACTAAAAAAGAATGAACGCTGCAATCCGCGCCGTCTCTCATGGAAACAGTCTCTCAGTGTTCGCATAGTACCCCGCATGGTTACTTGCCGCAAAGACAGAGAACAATAAAATATTGAAAGTTTTTCCGGTATAGTATACTATAAGGACGAGGTAGTGGTATGAAACTGCGGGAGATGGCATCAATGCCCTCGTCATTCATTGCCGAGGCGCTGCCGGTCGTGAATACGGTTATAAAGCAGTGTAACTATCCCTATTTGGGCGAGGTTTAAGATATATGAAGGTGTACCGCGCTGCGGCGTTTGTGTTTGTGTGTATAGGTTCTCTGGGTCTGTCTACGTGCGCGTCTTCCGATACGAAGGCGAAACGCCTTGTCTTGCCAAAGCCCGCCCGTGAAATCAGGCTCGCCGACATTGAGAAAGCCGTGTCCGATAATCCGGCGGAAGCCGTGCAGCTCATCGGCATGTACCGCGCCCATTATCCGCAAGACGGGGAAACGGATGCGCGACTTGCCGGTTTCTGGGGAGCGGCGGTGGAACAGCTCAAGGCGGCGCAGGCAAAAGCCCTTGCGGAAGGGCGGTATGACGATGCGGCGTCCATGGCGCGTTCCCTTGCGAATCTGGACGTTACGGTTGAAAGCACCGGCATGGAGCCGGATGTGCTGCTTGCTGAAGCTAAACATGCGCTGGAAAAGGGCGATGATTTAGCGGCGTTTATTACCGCGGTTCAAGCGGATATGCGTAGACCCCTCTCTTTCGAGGACGCCTTGCTCTTTCTGAACCGCGCCGTTACCGTGAAACAACGCAGAACAGCCGCGTATTTTCTCGCCGTAGCCGATAGGTATGCGGATATGCGCGAGGCGATTCCCGCTGATACGCGCGCCTATGCGGAGGGGCATGATCAGCCGCGCGATATGATCAAGGGTGTCGCTACCGTGCTTGTGGATCGGGGGACGCATATTGAAAAGGGACGGGCGTATCCGTCAATGGCGCTTGGCTCCGCGTTTTTTGTGGATTCATCCGGTCTGCTCATTACCAACTACCATGTCGTACAGAGCGAAGTTGATCCTGAATACGAGGGATATTCCCGCATGTATATCCGCATGGGAGATGCGGCAAGCCCGCGTACGCCCGCCACAGTAATCGGTTATGATAAGGCTATGGATCTCGCGCTTATTAAAACGTCTATCACGCCGGAATACGTTTTTTCCATAGCGGATTGGACGGTTCCCGCCGTAGGCGATGCTGTCCTTGCAATAGGGTCCCCGGTTGGGCTTGAGAAAACCGTTACCCAGGGCATAGTGTCCGCTATGGGGCGGCGGCTCCTGCAAATAGGGAACGTGATCCAGATCGACGCCGCGGTGAATCAAGGCAATTCAGGGGGACCGGTTGTTGATAGAGACGGAAGGCTTGTGGGCGTTGTGTTCGCGGGCGCGGATCAGTATCAGGGGTTGAATTTCGCTATTCCGGCGGAACGGCTTGCCGCCGCGCTTCCCGCGCTTATCAAGGGCGGGAAAGCGGAGCGTCCGTGGCTGGGGCTCGTGCTTGCGGAAAGCGCCGAAGGCGCGGAAATTATCTATGTCTCGCCGTTTACCCCCGCGGCGGAACTTGCCGTTACGGAAGGCAGCGTCATAGCATCCATAAACGGAGAAACCGTGAGCGCATCCCAAGGCAGCCTCATACCCGCGCTGCAAGACGCGCTTTTTTCCACCCGTCCGGGCGAACTCGTGTCATTGGAAACAACGGATGGTACGCGCTACCTCCTTATGTCTCAGGCGCGTCCTGCGCTCCCCCTATCCGAAGCCGCGAAAAAAGACAGTAAGGAGCGCATGACCGGTCCCCTGTTCGGGTTTATTTTGGCTCCGTCTATGGGTAAAACCTCTTCGTACACGGTTAAAAAAGTGTTGCGCGGCTCCATTGCCGATGATGCGGGATTGTCCAAAGACGATCCCGTAACTATACGGGGGTTTTCGGTGCTGGAAAAGGAAGGCTATGTTTTGATGGATATTGATGTAAAGAAGCGGCGTTTAGGGTATATGGAAACGTCCATGCGTCTGCCCGCGTACCTTGCTACGCCGGACACGCTATAAAGCGAGGAGCCATGAAACCTCTATTCAAAAGCGTCATCTTTGATCTTGATGGTACGTTGATTGATACTATTGCGGATATCGCCCTGTGCATGAATAAGGCGCTTATGCTGCACGGTCTGCCGCCTGTGGATGAGAAAGCGTACAAAACGCTCGTCGGGCGGGGCATGAAGCGGCTCGCCTCTAGCGTGATGCCCCCTGAACTACAGCGTTCCGCGGATGCCGAGACATGCGCCGCATCCCTTGCTGATGATGCGCTCCGTTTCTATAAAGAAGCGCCGGTCGTTCACACAACGCCCTATAACGGCATACGCGAGTTGCTTGCGGAACTGAAACGGCGGAAACTCAGGACCGCGGTGTTAAGCAATAAGCCTGACGTCATGGCGCATATCGTGGTACACGCCCTGTTTCCCCAGGGGTCTTTTGATGTTATCCGCGGGGAGATAGACGGAAAGCCGTCCAAGCCCGCTCCAGAGCCGGTGTGGGATATTCTGGTGGAAATAGATTCAAGCCCGCGGGATACGGTGTTTTTGGGAGATTCGGAAATTGATATGGAGACGGCTCGCGCTTCGGGATGTCATGCGGTGGGCGCGGCATGGGGGTTTCGGAGCTATGAAACGCTGGCAAAAGCCGGCGCAGAGCGTATCATTGATACGCCTTTGGATTTTTTGGAGATACTATGCGTATAGATGATCCTCGTATTACGGTGAACGTAACTGAACTCGCGGCAGCTCTCGCAAAAACGGACGACGCCGCGCTTATTGAATTATTCCTGCGCGAACTCCTCACTCCCGCGGAAACCGCAGCCGTTGCGGCGCGTTGGGCTTTGGTCAAGGCGCTGAAAGAAAAGAAAACCCAACGCGCCATAGCGAAGGATTTGGGGCTTTCCTTGTGTAAAATTACCCGCGGGTCCCGCGAACTCAAGAGACCGAATTCGGCGTTTCAGCGCATGTTAGACATCGCGGCGGAGACCGACCCGGAAGGCGGCGCCTCCGAGGTCGGCGCGGTAAACCCGACAGCGGATCGCTAAAGCCTGCGCGTATACACCGTATACGCCGTATGAGCTCACACTAACCTAGTATCACGAAGTCTGCGCTCCATGATGACCGCCTCGTTCACAAGGCGCGGCGTGCGCTTGACACGTAAACCGATTCCGCATAGGCTCATGTACATGATCACAATGAACATACCATTTGCCCGCCCGTATATAGGGAAGGAAGAAGAAGAAGCCTGTCTCAGGGTACTTCGCTCAGGCTGGCTTACCACGGGGCGGGAAACGCTTGCGTTTGAGAAGGAATTCGCCGCATTTTTAACATCAGGGATACTCAAACAGCCCGCTGTAGTTGCAGGGTCCGCCTGCTATGAATCCAATGAAGTCAGCGCAGATGAGTCTGAATCAGACGGCAGTTCCGCGATCCGGTGTCTTGCGGTTAATTCCGCAACGAGCGGGCTGCATCTGGCGCTGGAAGCCTGCGGCGTACGCGAAGGCGATCTGGTGCTTGTACCGTCATATACGTTTACTTCGACTGCGGAAGTCGTCCGCTATCTGGGAGCGGAGCCGGTCTTTGTGGATATAGCGCCGGGAACTTTTCATATAGACCCCAATGCGCTGGAAGTGATCATCCGGCGGCTTTTAACCGGTACCCGCGCGTATTCCATGCGGGGCGGTTTTGGTCCAAAAGGCGAGCCTAAGGCGGTGCTGCCGGTACATTACGGCGGGCTTCCCTGCGATATGGATGCGATCATGGCTATTGCGGCGCGTTATGATCTCGCCGTTATTGAAGATGCGGCGCATAGTTTCCCCTCGAAAATGGAAGCGGGGTATTGCGCCGGCACGGGAGCCGCCCGTTTTGCGGGAATAATTGGAGATGCGGGCGTTTTTTCGTTTTATGCGACAAAACCCCTTGCGGCGGGCGAAGGCGGCATGGTGGCGACGAGCAATCAGGAATTAGCGGCTCGTATCGCCATTATGCGCTCGCACGGCATAGACAGGACTATCTGGAACCGCTACACGGATGCAAACGCCTCGTGGCGCTACGAAGTGGTAGCTCCGGGCTATAAGTACAACATGCCGGACGTTCTCTCCGCGCTGGGAAGGGTACAGCTATCTCGGAGTCAAGAACTCCTTGCGATGAGGCTGCATATAGCCGCCCGCTACGATGCGGCGTTTACCGGCGATGAACGGTTCAGGATTCCGGCGACCGGTTTGGGAGACGCACGGCATCTGTACCCGCTGCGGCTGCATCCTTCGATAAATCGCGATGCCTTCATTCAAAGCGTACAGGCGCTGGGCGTAGGCGTATCCGTACATTTTATTCCCCTTCACACCATGCCGTATTACAAAAACAGATACGGCTTTGAAGACGCCGATTTTCCCGAATCGTTCGCGGCGTTTACCCATGAGGTTTCGCTTCCCTTGTGGCCCGGTATGACGGAAGAAGCGGTTGACTATGTGATTGCATGTGTACGACAGGCTTGCGCCTGATACGCTTGTCATTTATTAACATTTGACGGTGGAATGCGGCATACCCTAAACAAAAATGTAAAAAACAATTGACAAAAAAATATAATGTGTTATTATGATTCCATGTTACGTAAACGCCTGAGTGTTACATGAAATGGCGCCAAAAGACATCCCCTAAACCATTGAGTTTATAAGGGATTAAAGCCCGGTATGTAACATGAGATTATAGTATATTGCGGAGGAACAAGAATGGAAGAAAAAGACAATGCAATAAATAGAAAATATGAACTTACTGCTAATATAATGATAAAAAACCTGTGGAACAGAAAATTCGAGGCATTCTTTTGTAAAAACAAAGAAGCGGCGCTGGAAAAGGCAGTGTCATTAATACCGGATGATTCATCCGTTTCATGGGGCGGCTCTGTTACAATACATGAAATTGGATTAATTGATCAGATTTATAAAACAAATTTAACTATTATTGATCGCGATAAAGCAAAACATATAGAAGAAAGATTTGATATAATGCGTCAGTCATTATTATGTGATACCTATTTGACAAGCGCAAACGCAATAAGTGAAGATGGTATCTTTGTAAATGTTGATGGTGTTGGAAACCGAGTCGCCGCAATTACATTTGGACCTAAAAACGTAATAATAATTATTGGAATGAACAAAGTATGTAAAACGGTCGAAGATGCGAGGATTAGGGCAAGAACATACGCCGCGCCTGTTAATGCGCATCGTATCTCAAGTAGTCCACTTCTAAAAACGCCTCAAAATACTCCATGCTCAATTACTGGAATATGTTCAGATTGTAAGGTAGATGAATGTATGTGTTCATATATAGTTGAGACAAGAATGTGTAAAACACAGGGAAGAATAAAAATCATATTAGTGGGAGAATCATTAGGATTTTAATTTTATGTCTAGGAATACTTATCCTAAAATATCATACAAATTAAATGAATAACGAGTACGTCGCATAACAGAAATATTTACATAGGAGGTTAGAAAAGATATAAAGGCGGGAGCGGACCGCGGTTTTGCTCCGGTTTTCGCTCCGCCATTCCAGCGGCAAACCTCCGCCGCATGTTGCCGGTCGCGCAACGCCGCGCTTGGCACGACCTCATCAAGCCGGCTCAATCCATCATGACAAAGGACGCCCAATAATACGGCTGCGGGTATTCGGCGCGGACCCGCCCTTGCGCTTCTT
>JAISMJ010000122.1 GCA_031276815.1 Treponema sp. | reverse complement strand
CGGCCTTTCCCAAGGTAACTTGCCTCGATAATAGGTAACACCACTTCCGTGAACTTTTCCTCGCTTATTGGGTATAGTCGTTTATCCCTTCCCATTTTTTCCCTCCACCGCTCCTCCTTTTTATCCTGTTTTTTCCCTTTTGTCTATCTTTGCTAACAGTGACTATAGCTTAACGAGCTCACTACCAATCCGGTCGATATGCGCACAAAAACCGTGAACGTCATATCCCGCAATCAATCCGCCATCATTGACCGCATCCTCAAAATAGGCGCGGGTCTCACCCGCAGCGACGTCCTGTCTGTGCTTGAAGCGGAAAAGCAGGTCATAGCGGATATACTCGCGGAAGGCGAGGCGGTTACTACAGACCTTTTCAACGCCATTCTCACCATTCAAGGCGTCTTTACCGGCGCGGACGACAGCTTTGACCCAAAGCGCCATCAGGTCAAGATACACCTCCACGCCGGTGTGGGGCTGCGGGCTATTGAAGCGCGGGTGAAGACGAAGAAGGCGCAGCCCGGGCAGACGGGGGCGTTCATTGTGTCGGTAACGGACATGAAGACGGGTTCGGTAAACAACCTGCTTACGCCGGGACGCCCGTTGCGTCTTTACGGGAGCAAGCTTAAGGTCATGGGGGATGATCCATCCGTTGGGGTATATTTTCGCGGTGAAGACGGGAGCGAAACGAAGGTAGAAGCGTCTGACATAGTTGAGAACAAACCGTCCGATGTGCTGGTGATGATACCGGGATTAGCCGCTGGGAAATACTACGTGAAGTTAATAACGCAGTTTGCCGGGAGCGGCAGTCCCGCGAAGAAGCCGCACATAGCGGAGTTTGGCTCGGAGTTGACAGTGCCAGCGTAGCGGGCTGATAGCGTAGTTTCAGGAGGTCTGAAAGCGTAGTTTCAGGCAGGCTGAACGCAATTACAACATATGCCCGCGGGGTGATCTGCGGGCGGTGAATAAGGCATTAAGAGGAAACCCCGCAGCCGGCTCATTCTTTGGCGAGAGGCTGCCGGACGCGGGGCGCATCTGAATGCGGTATCAGTATACCCAAACGGCGTTTTTTTGCACAGGACGCAAAGCGTTCTCCCGGAAGCGCTGCGAGTGAAGCGTACCACATTCGGTCCTCTTTTGATATGCCGTCGAGAGGCGGCAAGCGGCGTCCGTATGGAGCGCCGCGAAAGTACGCGGCGTTGTCCGCGTTTGTGAAGGAGGATGACTATGAAGTTATCCACAGGATTGAGAGCGGGAATACTCAGCGCGGCGCTGGTATTCGGGCTTATGCTTGCCGGCTGCAATATAGGCGGCGATGATGACGATGATACGTCGAGCGTTAACAAGTCCGCGCTGACGGCGAGGATCGCCCAGGCGGAAGCAGCCAAAGCCGGCGTGCTGATCGCGGCATCTAAAGATGCTGTAGCCCAAGGTATGAAATATACCGGTCAGACGGCTATGAATACGTTTGACGCGGCGATTACAGCGGCAAAGGCGGTGAACGCCAACGGTTCGGCAACTAAGGAACAGGTAGCTTCCGCATTGCAAACGTTAAATGAGGCGATTAGCGCGTTTAACGCCAGCATCAAGACGGACGGGGAGAAGTCCACGGGCTTTACGGCGGAGGAGTTGACCGCGCTGATAACAAGCGTGGAAGCCGCAAAAGCGGGCGTTGCAGTCAGCGCGAATGGGGCGGACAAACCGTCCAGCGTGTATTGGGTAACGCAGGATGCTATGGATGCGTTAGACGCGGCGATTACCGCGGCGAAAGCGGCGGCTACCGCGGATCAAGACGCGCTGTATACCGCGCTGGTAAACGCAATAAACGTGTTTAATGCGGCGAAACGAGCGGGAACAGCCGGCGCGCCCTCGTCGAGCGTTGACAAGTCCGCGCTGGAAGCGAAGATCATGCAGGCGGAAGCAGCCAAAACCGGCGTGTTGATCGCAGCGTCTTCAACGGATGCAGCCCAGGGTATGAAATATACCGATCAGACGGCTATGAATACGTTTAATATAGCGATTATGGCGGCAAGGGCGGTATGCGACAACGCCTCGGCGTCAAAGGAAAGCGTTACGTCAGCAGCGCAAACGTTAGACGCGGCGATTACCGCGTTCAATGACAGCATCAAGACGGATGGAAGTAAGCATAGTAATTTCAGCGCCGCTGAGTTGACCGCGCTGATAGTAAGCGCAAAGAGCGCGAAAGCGGGCGTCATCGTTAGTGTAAACGGAACGGAACAGCCGTCCAACGTATACTGGGTAACGCAGACTGCGCTGGATACATTCAACGCGGCGATTACCGCGGCGGAAGCGGCGGCTACTGCGAATCGGGACGCGCAGTATATCGCGCTGGCAGCCGCGCTCAATGCGTTCAATGCGGCGAAACAGCCGGGAACAAAGACGAAGACCCTCACCATTACCGGCTTGTCCTCGCCGGACGGTGCCTTTATACAAATCGTTCTTTACGCGACTGAGAACGAAGCAAAAGCGCTGCAAATGGAAGCTTATACCCCTGTAGGGCTGGGAACAATACAGGGCGGTTCGGCGGTCACGACCTTGCGGAACGGGGAAAACGACAGTCCTTGGTCAGGAGACGGCTCGTGGTATGTGGTGATGCTAACAGAAGACGCGGGGAGAATTACCACCTATGTTACCAAAAGCGCGAAGTCTTTTGCCGGCGACAGCGTTACCGTGCCTTTCTCGGATTTTCGGCAGCTTGAAGTCGCTGTGGATGCGAAAGGGTACATAACCGGCAGCGTTACGCTGACCAATATTCCCGCTCCAAAACCGCAGGTTCAAATCATCGCGTACGCTGACGGTCAGTCAACCGGAAGTCGTCCGGTAGATGGGATAGGGGTAACGTACTACGACGTCCAAGAGAACGGTTCTTTCTCCATTCCCTTTGGCGAGCGCTTCCGCTCAGCTCTGGATGCGGAAGAGAGCCTAACGCTTCACTTTGAACTGATCGTTGGTTCCGGCGCTAACCAATACACCATAGAAGTACCGCAAACGCCGGCAGTTACGATAAGTGATGTGTCGGGCAATGGTACGCTGAATGCCGGCAATCTGGGTTCAGTGAGCCTTAAATCAGCTGTCTTGAGCGGTACCGTAACGGCGCATGACGGCGGGGAGCGGATACCGCGCGTAGGTATACGGGCGTCCAATGCAGCAGGCGAATCTCTTGGCGATGTGCTCCTTTATTCCCCGCAAAACGGCGCTTCGTGGTCGTTGACCATACCCGCCCAGCAGGGAGGAGCGGTATACCTTGAAGTACGCGTCTATGGACCTGATTACAACTATCTTTTCGGTAAGGAGTTTAGTCCCGAGTCTACCGCTACCGCTTCGGTAACTGATCAGTCAATAACCGGCATAGCCCTAAACGTTGGCGACTTTTTCGAGGGGGGCATGAGCGGTACCATGTCGTTTACCAACATGCCAAACCCGCCGCCCCATCGGATAGAGATAAGAGCAAGCTACAATACCGGCGCTTCTAGCTACACCAATATAAACAGCGGTACCGTTACGCTCGACGGGAATGCCGGCACATGGAAGATTCCTCGAAATGACGGCTTCTTAGCGGCGCTGGAGGATGGGGGTGTAACGGTCAGGTTTGAGCTGATGGTGCGGGGACATTTCAGCGGGTTACCCGGCATAGAGAAAACCATAAGCAAAAACTCGCTTACCGGTATCGATCTGGGAACGATTGACTTTGCCCAAGCACAGTAGGCGGTACGCCCTTTGAATAACCTCGCCGTATCCGCATGACAGCGGAAGCGGCGCGCGCCCTCCGTCCTACGGCGGAGGGCTTTTTTTATGTCCGCTGCTCCAAACCGCTCTCATCTAAAATTTTCATAGCTATCTCATACTTTCACTTGACGTTTAAGTTCCGTTTCAGTATTTTTCACATAGAACATCAATCATAATATCAAGATACGTAAGGGTACGTGGTATGACAAACGAAGAATATCAAGAAGAAGAATCTGTTGTACAGACAAACGAAACGCCCGCGGAACAAGCGGCGTCTCAGGCGGTTCCTGACGGACAGACGGTGTCTGACGGACAGTCAGCGTCTGATGAACGGGCCGCGTCCGTAGAACAGCCGGACGCGGCGCAGCATGGGGATGACGCCGCTGCAAAAACGACGGAACCGGCGCAGCTTGACGATGCGGCGAAAATAGAGCGGCTGGAACGGCAACTTGAGGAATTGAAAGATCAATATTTGCGGAAAGCCGCTGATTTTGAGAATTTCCGCAAGCGTATGAACCGTGAAAAGCAGGAAGCTATCGAATACGCGAATACCGCGCTCCTCCTTGATATTATTCAAGTGATGGATGATTTTGAACGCGCGCTCAAGTCATCAGAGGGCGCGGATAATTGGACGGTCAAGGATTTTCAGGCTTTTTACGAAGGCGTCAGCATGATAGAAAAGCGGCTTTCGTCCCAGCTTGAGAACAAGTGGGGATTAAAACGCTTTGATTCTGCGGGGGAAGTCTTTGATCCAAACCGTCATGAGGCGCTTATGGTCGAAAAATCGTCCGAAGTGAGCGAAGAAAAGGTTGCGGAAGACCTTGTCAAGGGGTATACCTTGAAGGATAGAGTCATTAGACCGGCAAAAGTCAAAGTAACGATGCCGGAATGAGATAAAAGGAGATTATCATGGGAAAAATTATAGGTATTGACTTAGGTACAACTAATTCGTGCGTGGCTGTTTTGGAAGGGGGCGAACCCGTTGTTATTCAGAACTCGGAAGGCGGCAGAACAACGCCGTCTATTGTAGGCTTTACCAGCAAGGGCGAGCGGGTGGCAGGTCAGCCTGCGAAAAACCAAATGATTACCAACCCCGAAAACACGGTATATTCGATTAAACGGTTTATGGGGCGCAGGTACTCGGAAGTTGGGAGCGAAATGACGCTCGTTCCGTACAAGGTTACCGAACAGGGTAATGACGTGCGCGTCGATATTGACGGCAAAAAATATTCGCCGCAGGAGATTTCCGCTTTCGTTTTGCAGAAAATGAAGAAGACCGCCGAAGACTACCTCGGCGAACCCGTTACGGAAGCGGTTATCACGGTGCCGGCGTATTTCAATGACGCCCAGCGACAGGCGACTAAAGACGCCGGCAAGATCGCGGGGCTTGAAGTAAAGCGTATTATTAATGAGCCGACCGCCGCGTCTTTGGCTTTCGGTTTCAATAAGGATCAAAAGAAAGAAAAGACTATCGCCGTTTACGATCTCGGCGGCGGTACCTTTGATGTGTCTATTCTTGAACTCGGGGACGGCGTCTTTGAGGTGAAATCTACTAATGGCGATACTCATTTGGGAGGGGACGACTTTGACCGCCGCATACAAGAATGGCTTATTCAGGAATTCAAGAACGATACGGGTATTGACCTTAGCAAAGATAGAATGGCGCTACAACGTCTGCGCGAGGCTGCCGAAAAAGCGAAGATAGACCTTTCCAATCTGCAAACAACGGAAATTAACCTGCCCTTTATCACGGCGGATCAGAGCGGTCCCAAGCATTTACAGAAAACCCTCTCCCGCGCCAAATTCGAGCAGATGGTCGATGATCTCTTTGAACGGTCAAAGGAACCGTGCAAGAAAGCCCTTGCCGATGCGGGGCTCACGGCGGAAGAAATCGACGAAGTCATTCTTGTGGGCGGCTCTACCCGTATTCCTAAAGTGCAACAGATCGTTAAAGACCTGTTCAAGAAAGAGCCGAACCGCGGCGTAAATCCGGATGAGGCGGTCGCTATCGGCGCGGCGATTCAGGGCGGTATCTTGGGCGGCGATGTCCACGACGTCTTATTGCTGGACGTTACCCCGCTTTCACTGGGCATTGAAACATTGGGCGGCGTTATGACCAAACTCATTCCGCGCAACACTACGATCCCTACCCGTAAGAGCCAGACCTTCTCCACTGCCGCCGATGGGCAAACCGCCGTTACTATACACGTCTTGCAGGGTGAACGGGAAATGGCGAACCAGAACCGTACCTTGGGCAACTTCAACCTCGAAGGTATTCCGCCCGCTCCGCGCGGTATCCCCCAAATTGAGGTAACCTTTGATATTGACGCAAACGGCATCGTCCACGTATCCGCCAAAGATTTGGGTACTGGCAAGGAGCAGAAGATACGCATCGAAAGTTCTTCCGGCTTAAACGAAGCCGATATTGAACGCATGGTCAAAGATGCGGAGCTGCACGCCGAAGAAGATAGACGCGAGAAAGAGAAAGCCGAAGTTCGCAACGAAGCTGAAACCCTCATATACAGCATAGAGAAAAATGTCAAGGAATTGGGCGATAAGGTAAGCGCTTCCGATAAATCCAAGGTAGAAGAAAGCGTTGCGGATCTGAAACGCGCGCTTGAAAGCGGCGATATTCAGGCCATAAAGGATAAAACCGAGGTGTTGAAACAAGCGTCCTACAAGATCGCCGAAGAAGTCTACAAGAATCAAGCGGCGCAGCCGGATAGCGGCGCGGGAACTGGACCGCAGCCGGGTTTTAACGGTAACGCCAGCGCTCAAGGCGGCGGCGCGGAAAACGTCAAGCCTGCCGAAGATGCGGACTACGAAGTAGTAGACGATAAATAGGAGGATGGGTACTGGAGTTCGGAAAACGAAGCCTACCGGTAACGTTTAGCGGCGGGAAAAAGAATAAGGGGAAAAGAGCGTAGAGCCTGTGAGCGAATGTGGTTGTATGCCCGATGTATTTTTCTTTTTCCTGCATATACCTCGTATATTATATATGAGGTATATGCAATCACACAGCCGCTTGTTCCGTATGCTCCAATTACCACTAAAAAATGGCAAAACGGGATTACTATGAAGTCTTGGGATTGCAGAAAAATGCATCCAAAGACGAAATAAAAAAAGCATACCGAAAACTCGCTGTCCAATATCACCCTGATAAAAATCCGGGCAACAAAGAGGCGGAAGAAAAGTTCAAGGAAGCGACTGAAGCCTACGAAGTGCTTGGTGATGAGGATAAAAAGGCTGCCTATGATCAGTACGGCTTTGCCGGCGTTGATGGGATGAATAAGGGACAGGACTTTTCCCAATTCTCTCAAACGTTCCGGGGATTCGAAGATATTTTTGGGAGCGATTTTTCCAGTATTTTCGATATGTTCGGCATGGGCAACACTTCACGGCGTTCAAGTTCTAGTAGCGTCCACCGGGGCGCAAATCTCCGCTACGATATAGAACTCCCGTTTAAGGATGCGATTTATGGTACTAAAGTCGAAATCCAATATGCCCACAATGACGTTTGTACCGCTTGCAAAGGATCGGGAGCTTCAAGCGGGACAGGTAAAAAAACCTGCCCTACCTGCCATGGCGCCGGACAAGTACGGCGCAGTCAAGGCTTTTTCACCATGGCGACAACCTGTCCGAACTGTAGAGGCGAAGGCATTATCATAGAACATCCATGTAAAGAGTGCGGTGGTTCCGGCGTTCAAAAAAAACGGCAAAAACTCGCGGTTACCATTCCTGCTGGCGTGGAAAACGGCAAGCGCGTCATCGTGCCGAAACAGGGCGATGCCGGTGCGAATGGCTCTCCGCCAGGCGATCTGTACGTGTTCATCAATATAAAGCCCCACGAATACTTTGAACGCTATGGTAATGATCTTTACTGTGCGGTCCCCATCTCTATTACGCAAGCGGCTCTCGGAGCGGAGATACGCATCACTACGCTTGACGGAAAAACCATAAAGGTAAAAGTTCCGGCGGGCAGTCAGAATAACAAACTGTTGCGCGTACGGGAAGAAGGGGTGCCGATGGGAAGCTATCATGGCGATCTTTATATCAAACTCATCATCAAAGTGCCTGAAAAACTCTCGAAGCGGAGCAGGGAGTTACTGGAAGAAATTTCCCGCATTGAAGGTGAAGAAGAAAGCCCGAAACCGATACCTTTATCCGACTTGCAAGACTAGTTAATTTGTGGTATACTATACCGTAATGAATATGGACTGTATATCTACTGAATTCCAAGTTGATCAGCAAGTTGTATACCCTAGTCAGGGTGTTGGAAAGATCAAAGCTATAGAAGAGAGAAATTTTAAGGGCGCTCAAATACGGTATTACGTCATTTATTTTGAAGTATCCGATATGACAAGCATGATACCGGTAGAAAAAGCCCATGAATTAGGGATTAGACCTATTGTATCGCCAGAAGAAGCCGAAAAAGCACTTGATTTTATCGGCGATAATTATGATCCCATGCCTTCGGATTGGAAACTTCGGTATCAACTTAACCTTGATCTCCTCAAGAAAGGGAGCATTATGGATATTGCCGCCATTGTGCGTTCCCTTTACCACCGCAGTCAGATAAAAGAACTGCCCATCATGGAAAGAAAACTGTACGATTCCGCAAAAAAGCTCATGGAAGATGAGATTGCCTTTGTCCTTAACAAAAATCGTCAAGATATTGAACGTATGCTTTTTGAACAGCTAGAATATACCGTTTCCAATAAAAAGAATAAAGAGATCGCCGATTATGCGCCGGAAGAAGATTTGTCCGATCTGGACGAGATCATTGATGATGAAGATGATATAGATACGGCTGAAGAAATACCTCATGAATGACGAATTTTCCATTGCAGCCGTTATCTGTGCGGCTGGTTCTTCTTCACGTATGAAAGGCGTAAAAAAAGAGTACCGGACATTGGATGCCCTTGATGATGAGGGAAACCCATTAACAGTACTTGGCGCCGTAGTTACCGCCTTTGCCGCTTCATTTCGTATTAACACCATTGTGATAACCGTCCCCATTGCGCCTGAACATGGAGAATGTAACGCCAGAAAAGCCCTGCCATCCCAATTTTTGCAAGCAAGCGGAAAACCGGATAAGCCGCAGCTACTCTTTGTACCCGGTGGTAGCTCCAGACGCATATCCGTTCATCATGCGCTTTCGCTGCTTGTCGCCTTCCATCCCAATTATGTACTGATTCACGACGGAGCGCGTCCGTGGATAGACGCGGACCTCATTGAACGGACGATCGATGCGGTTCTGACGCATAAGGCGGTCATACCCGTTTTGCCACTTATCGAGACGCCCAAAGAAATCGGCGATACCGGTGGCGTTCACGGTGTACAAACCGTAACGCGGCACCTGCGGCGGGCGTATATAGTAACCGCGCAAACGCCCCAAGCCTTCGCGTTTCCCGCCATTCTTTACGCCCACGAAAAAGCGGCTGTACGAGAATCACAAGACGGCATTGATTACACCGATGATGCCGAAGTGTGGGGCGAATTTTGCGGTCCGGTCACTGTTATTCGAGGCTCTCCGGATAACAAAAAGATAACGTTTCCGCACGATTTGAAGTAAGCGCGTCCATTCAATACCCATCCGACATGGAACGGTTCACGTCCCGCTGGTAAAGTTCCTGATAGGTGAAGCTGCGGGTTTTGAGTTTGTCCTTAATAGGCTGGGGAAAAGGCATATACCGCCAAAAAATGCCCCGTACTTCCTTATCAAGCCGCTGGATACCTTCACTCTCCTTGATTATCCATGTGCTATAGTCCGCAATAAAGGCTTCTTTTACATCGCCTTTCAGCTTTTTTTCGGTGAACCACTGGTAATAGTAACCGGTCAACCCCTCTTCCATCCAATAATACGAGGCTTTCTCTTTGGCAACCTGCCAGCGCAAATCGGCTATTGCGGAAAGTATAGCCGCCTGTAAATTCTTTGAATACATGGGAATGGCGACACGCGCCCGGCTGGTTGCGCGGTTGTAACGGTCAAAGGGTTCCCAGCAGATGCCCATATCGCCGTAATTCGGTAACAGCACCACATAGGGAACGATGCGGTTCAGCTTGTTCCGGTACGTACGGCAGAAGACTTCCGTGTCTATGCTTTCTATCCAAGCAAGCTGGGTAATGACGTTTTCACGAGTACCGAGATCGTTGGGTCCGCAGTGAAAGTATTCCTTTGTCAAAATCGGGAAATAATTTCCTTGTCTGCCTACGATCATCTTGGTCATCTGACGCACCGTTTCAAACTCCGTATCAATGACTTTTCTATCCACCGAATCGCCGTCTTCCTCGTCCGTGATCTTTGACTTTAAGGTACCCACTTCCTCTTCAACTTGTGAACACTCCTTATACAAAGCCGCCGTCTCACGATCGATTTTAAGAAGCTCCTTTACCGCTTCCTGAAGTTCGGTAAAACTCTCCCGTTGCGCCTGACTGTAACGCTCAAACGCAGCCGGCACTTTGCTGGAAGACTCCTTCCGCAAGATCATTTCAAACGCCTCTTTCAACTTGCCTTCAGTCGTAAGCCGTTCCTGAGCCTTGTTTCTTATTAAGTCTGTAATGCCGTTGAGTTTACCCTCCATCTTTTCCAGCGCCTGTTTCTGATGGGTGTTCTCACCGGCTTTGGCAGTCTTAACCTCATCCGTAGACGAATTCTGAATTGCGCCGCTTCCCACTGCTTTGAACCACTCATCCAGATAATAGACCGGCTGATTGTACTCGTTCTCTACAATAACCTTAGAAAAAAGCGCCCTCTGCTCCGTATCAATAAATTGCGGATGCACTAGACCATAGCGAAGCACGAATCGCTTGGGATCGGACATCGTTCCAGAGGTCTGCCGCGCTATGATACGGAGCATTTCCCAGAACGCGGGGATCATCTGCTGACGAAACACGCTCCTGTCCTTAGGCTCCTTCGTGGCGCTATATTTTTGCAAAATACCATGTAAACGCGCGCCGTTTTCTTCGGTGTTGGACACAGCTTCCTTGTAATACGCCAATGGTTCATCAAATGTTTTTATCGGCGTATCAGCAAAAGGCTTTGTAATTTCAGGAAACCCCTTTGCCTGTACGTCAACGTCCGCACCATTATTACTTTTTTCTTGGTCAATCCCTAAAAGCAAATCTAAATCAAAAGGGTCATTGTCTTTTTCCTGTATATGTTCAGGATTTCCCAACCAAGAGGCGCGTTCAGATTCTAATTCATTATTATCAGCCATACCGACCTTCTTTACTACATAAGATTTTAATAATTATTATATAGATAAGTCTATAAAGGTGTCAAGTTATAGAAATGTCCTTACGCTTTTTACCGATACGTGCTATCTTTGGTATTGGGAATGTTTTTGAAACGTTTTGGCGCAAAGTTTTTATAAAGGCTACACTGTTCCTATTTCTTTCTGTTTTCTTTCTGTACGATGACTGTGGAGATGGTTTTGCAGATGAGACGGGGAAAGATACGCTCGCGCCGCAGGTTTCCCAACGCCGCGCAGCCATTCCGGTCTTGACGGCGTTGAGAATAATGAAGCCTTGTTCCGGTCGAATCCGTGTAATTATAAATAATAGAGACGGGAAGAGTTATAAATTACGCACAATAAAAGAGCATGGGAGATTAGGAAAATCTCCGCTTGAAGATATTCCATGTATAAAACTTAACATTACTACGCGAGAAATTGTAGCAATTTTGCATGAAGGGAGAGCCGACATATAAAAGGCTAAAACGCCGCCTCACAGGGCGGTTTACGCGCAGACCCGCAAGCGGGTATGACGCCGCCGGCAGGCGGAGCGGACCGCGGTTTTGCCCCGGTCTTCGCTACGCCATTCCAGCGGCAAACTTCCGCGGCGTGTCGCCGGTCGCGCAACGCCGCGCTTGGCACGACCTCATCAAGCCGGCTCAATCCATCATGACAAAGGACGCCCAATAATACGGCTGCGGGTATTCGGCGCGGACCCGCCCTTGCGCTTCTT
>JAISMJ010000117.1 GCA_031276815.1 Treponema sp. | reverse complement strand
CGGGAGAAAGCGCGGAACAGGCGCTTACATTTATCGAAGTCCGGGTAAAAAAAGGAGCGCGGAACAATTTGGGCAGACCGAAAACATCGCCCATAGAAAATAAAACGGCGTTTATGGAGACGGTATGCGGTTGCTGATAGCGGCGGATATACATGCAAATGTTTCCGCTCTGGAAGCAGTTCTACGGGACGTTGCAGCGTACCATATCGAACGTACAGTTCTGTTGGGCGATCATATTGATTATGGTATGAGACCCAATGAAGTTATTGCACTGGTGAAAGAGTTTCCATACCCGATAGATGTTAATATCTGGGGTAATCATGAGAAAGCTATTATGGACGGCAATCTTGAACGCTTTTCAAGTGAGCGGGGACGGGCATTTTCAACATATACAAGAAAGCTTCTGTCAGAAGAATCGAAAAAATATATTCGGGAGAATATGAACGCCAGTGGATGGGAAGAGCAGGTATATGACGATAAACGGTATATGATGATACACGGCAGCGTGCAAGATGTTTTTTGGCAGGGTATTTTCACCGGTACAGATGTTGAGCCGTATAGTGAGTATGATTACGTATTATGCGGACATTCACATCGTCCATTTTGTTTTGAAAAATATGCTGCGATTGATAACCCCGGTATGCGAAATATGAAAAAAACCGTGTTTATCAATCCCGGTTCCGTAGGGCAGCCGCGTAACCATCAACCCTGCGCCTGTTACGCGGTACTAGATACAGCTACAGGCTGGGTGCATCTGAATACAGCCCACTATAATGTAACCGAAGAACAAAAATTATATGGCGATAATGTTGATGTCTTTTACAAGACAAGATTGGAACGAGGAGTATAAATATGAATCATAATTTATATGTAATAAGCGGTGTTACTGGTATGACGGGTAGTGAGCTTGCACGGCATATTGTAGCAAGAAATCAGACGGTATTGGGGTTTGATAATTTCTTCGCATCTTCCCTTGACACGGTAAAAGATATTATAGACAACAAACACTTTTTGTTTTTTGAATACGATCTGACCAATAAAAAACAGATGGACGCTATTTCCTGTTATATACGGGAACATGCTCCAAAATACGAAAAAGTCATTTTTATTAACTGTGCGGCGGTAGTACATACGGAGTATTTTTACCATATTAATACGACGTTTGAGACAAATGTAAGCGGCATGAAAGCGTTTCTGGAGCAGGCGATAGAACTAAAAGCGGAACAGTATATCAACTGTTCTACATCGGAAATATATTCCATGCATTCTTTTACTGAAAACGGAGGAGTAAAAGAGTCTGATTACGCCCTGTTTGCCACGGCGGAGCATAGCCAGCGGACAAGTTACGCCGCAGGCAAACTACTTACTGAGTTCTTTATGAAAGATGCCATTGATTCCGGGCGTATTAAAGGCTGCTCCATCAGATTTGCCAATGTATACAGCAAAAACGAACGGTTTTCAAAACATATTATTCCGCATATTATTACGAGTTTGTACCGTGATGGGAAGGTGGAACTTCTTGAAAACGCGCGAGTGAATCGGCGGACATTCCTGCATAATTATGACAGTTGCGCCGCAGTACTTGCCCTCTCTGATACGGAAAACGTACTTGATGGCAGTGTCTATAATGTGGCGACTTGTGAGGAAATAGCCATTATACAGCTTGTTAAGATAATATCGGAAAAACTCGGTGTACATAATCCAGAAATAGTTTTTAAGGGAACTCGTTCCGCAGACCCTGAACGCAGGCTGCTCAACACGGATAAGTTACGCTCCGCAACCGGCTGGATGCCGACAATTTCGCTCTCGCATGGACTTGATATGTGCATTGAGTTCTTAAAGGAAACGACTGAATACCTATGAAAGTTTTGATTGTTACTGTTGCTGGAACTGCACGGCGGTTTAACCGCGAACTTGAACGTGAAACCGCTAAGTGTATTTTTTACCGTGAGAATCCTCAAAATGCGCTACTGTATCAGTTATGTGTAAAAGCCGAAGCCTGTGATACAATAATTATTGTAGGCGGTTATCACTATACAGAAGTGTGTTTGTTTGTTGAACGTTATATACAACAAATGCCAAATCGTTTACACAATATTGAAATGGTGTTTAATCCTAATTATGAATCATACGGCTCTGCATATAGCCTTATTTTAGGCATTGAGGCTGCTAAAAAATTATCGCCCGAAGAAATTATTTTTGCCGAAGGTGATTTATTTTTCGATAAAGCATGTTTTGATACGATTATTGCGGCGCAAAAAGATACGTTGTCCATTAATACCATTCCGATTCAATCGGAAAAAGCAGTTGTGCTGTATGAGGATATGCATCACCATGTTAGGTATCTGTACGATACGGCTCACAAAGCACTCCGTATTAACGAAGCATTTCTTGCTATATACAACTCCGCGCAAGTGTGGAAGTTTGTTGATATGGAACGACTTTTTTCTGTTGTAAAACACCTTTCTGAAAAACAGCGCATGGGAACAAATCTTGAAATAATCAATGCTTATTTTTCTGAAAAAACAACGGAAGAAATAGAAATTGTTGTTATGAAGAAATGGATAAATTGTAATACTATATATGATTATGATGATGTGTTAAGAAACATCATTTCGTATGCATTTTCAAAGAATATCGGTTTACCGGAAGGGAAAGAACATGAAAACACTTGATGAAAGACTCGGAATAATTAAAACCAAACTCAACAAAGAAGAACCAATAACAATCATGATAATCGGGCTGGGGAGCGTGGGTTTGTATCTGCTGGATTATCTGGTTTCCGCCTCCGCACGCTTGCCAGCTTTGCGAATTGTTGTTGCTGGAAGAAACGAGTCGCGCATGGAATCGGATGTCAATATCGTTAGGATCGCATCCCTTATTCGAGAGCAGAATAGAACCGTTATTCAGATTGACTCCACTTGCGAGCTAGATAACTCTGATAAAGTTGTGCTGTGTATAGCACGGCATAAGCCTGACTTTATTGTCAATACAAGCCGCGTGTATTCAGGATTAAAATACGGCACAATATCGTGGCACAACCTGCGAGCTTACGGTATATGGTCGCCTCTTGCAATACGGTATATTCGAACAATTATGGCTGCCTGCGATGTCGTTGACACAAACGCAGTGGTTATCAACACCTCGTATTCTGACGTAGTTATCCCCTGGCTCAAAAGTGCGGGAAAAGCATTTCCCGATTTTGGAAGTGGCAATCTGAATCATCTTGTTCCTCGTATCAAATTTGCCGCCGCTGACATGGCTAATATTACAGACTATTGGAATATTGAAGTACGCATTGTAACGGCTCATTTTCACGATGTTGTTATCAGTAAAGAAGGACATACCGAAAATACAAATCCTCTGCTTTCGGTCTGTTATAAGGGAATGCCACTTGATCTTGATACAAAAGAGTTGTACAGCCGCTGTAAAATAGATATGCCGGTAGACGCAAAACGCAATATGATGAATGCATCCAGTAATTTCGACATTATTTGTTCCCTTATAAAGGCGCTTATGAACGAGGAAAGCAGGATATTCCATTCACCGGGAGCATTTGGCTATGTAGGCGGGTATCCGGTAAGCATAGATGGAATACGGCATAAAGCGTATATAGATGAAAGCGTATTTAAGCTAGAGGATATGGTAGTAGTAAACAAGAAATCCATAGCCTTTGACGGTGTGGAATCTGTTGAACATGGTGTGCTGACATATACGGAGGCTTTGAGAGAGAAAACACGCAAAGTTTTTGGCGTTGAGCTTCCCAAGCAGGTGACTTTTGACGCTATTGATGAAACCACCGCTTTCATTATGGAAAAAATAATTACGCCGAACACATAAGTGAAGATGCTTTTATGACTCTTACAAATACGATATATCTATCTAAGATTCAGATGGATATCTTATTTGTAAGAGTTGCATTGTGAACGAGGTTTGTTCTGTTTAAAATCTCTCACGCAAAGCTCGAAACGCTCGTCCGTCTATACGTCTCATTGATAACCGCTTTCACGCCAATATCAACCGTCTCATCTAACTCGTCAATGAGATCTTCGAGAGACACAAGGCTCTTATTAACGCACGCGGAGAAATTCTTCTGACAGGAAAACCAATAATTGCCGTTATGATCCGTATTTAAGCTGATAAAACCCAGTGTTTTCGCTTTACCATGCCGTATGGGGCAAAGAAATGCCAAGAGGGGAAACGAAACAAGTAAATCCGGCAGTTGTTCACGGGAATTATACGTTTTGTCGGGGCAGGTTCGCGCCGCCGCCATGTTTATAACGTCATCATCAATATCGATAAAAGGGATTAAAGACAAAATGCGATCGAGCCGTTCATTAGGGCAGATAGTCCAGCCATCTTTCAAAACAAGAATCCCGCGTATCTTCTTAAAGGGTTTGAGGTTCATATTTTTTATAGCGTCTTTAATCTTTGCGATTTTCTCCCACTGGAGGATAACCGTTTGCCGCTTTTTAATGAGTTTTATCTCAAAGACTTCGCTTCCGATTGTGAGGCGCGGCGCACGTTGCACATTCTGCGCTGCGGCGGCGTCCTGTCTGAACTCCGCCGCCTGCTTTCTCCGTCCTTTCCGCTGCTTTTTCAGTGTAGACGCATCTCCGCCGAGCGCGACAAACAGCTTTTCGCTTATCCGCATGAGCGTAGCTGGCGAGAGCGGGGAAACCGACATGGCGTACATACGGCTGGTTTTGACGATTTCGCCAGCGACAATGTATTTCGGTTCGCTCTTGAACATCACGGAACCGGGATGAATGATGATGCCGTCTTCGGTAAGACTGCTGTACGTTTCAGAATCCCAGCCGTCGCGGACGCAGACAAACTGGATCATGCCGCGGGCAACGCAGCACAAGTAGTCCTCGATGGAACCGCCGTTCAGTAGCGGTACGTCCATATCGGACACGATTTCGCCAAGCTGTTCGACAATATTGACGATTTCAGCCATTGTTTTGGGATCGATGTAATTTTTTTCGCAAAACCGTATCCTGCCGCCGCCGGGCGCAGCGTTCAGATACTCACGGTACAGTTTGAGGTAGGACACAAAGTCGCCATTTGGGTCGCGGAACCGGTGGTGGGCATGACGCGCCTCGAATTCTTCGCCGGGCGGAAGGACATACGGGCTTTGGGTTGAAAGAAACGCGGCGGCAATAACGGTTTCTTCGATGACCTTCGGGTGTTTCAGAATAGCCTCTACGATGATCCGCGATTGGCGAGGCGAGAGCGGAAATTCCGTCATCATCTTCCCGATTTTTGATAAGGTGCGATCCGCTTCAATGGCGTCAAGCAGGTTCAGCGTTTCAATAGCCGCAATGACTCCTTCGTGAACAGGGGGCGAAATGAAGTCGAACTCCTCGAATTCGGTAATACCCAAGTCGGACATGCGGAGCACCACCTCCGAAAGATCAGTGCGATAGATTTCTTCGGTGGTAAAGAGCGGACGCCGTTCAAAGTCTTTCGGTGAATACAGCCGGTAACAGACACCCTCTTGCGTGCGCCCCGCTCTCCCTTTCCGTTGGTTCGCGGACGCTTTTGACACGGGACCTTCAACGAGACTTGACGTGTAGGTATTAGGATTGTAAAAGTTGAGCTTTGAGAAACCTGAATCGATCACCGAGGTTATGCCGTCAATGGTAACTGATGTTTCCGCGATATTGGTCGCAATAACCACTTTGATCTTTCCCGCCGGCGCCGTTTCAAAGACCCGCTCCTGTTCCTCCTTACTAAGCCTTCCGTACAGCGGTACGATGTGGAGTTTCGAGGCAAAGGGCGCATTATAAAGCTGCGCCATACAATCCTTGATGATCTTTTCGCCGGAAAGAAAAATAAGTGCATCACCTTTGCGCCCCTCATCAATGATACGGTCTATGATACTCATAATTTTTGCGAGCATAGCGTCTGAAAGCGCATCCGCCGCGGCTCTGTGAACATTTCGTACGTCCTGCGGTGTTGCAAAATACCGCGGATTCTGTGCGCCCCGCTTCTCTCGAGGAAATTCCCGCTTGTATGCGCTTTGCGGCGCGGGCAGCGGCTCATATATAACTTGCACCGGATAGGAAACGGCATCTATCTTTACCACCGGACATTCTCCAAAGTATTCGGAAAAGATTTGCGCGTTGATTGTGGCGGAGGATACGATCACCTTGAATTCAGGGCGGACTTCCAGCACCCGTTTCATCAATCCCAAAATAAAGTCGATGTTGAGGCTGCGTTCATGCGCCTCATCAATAATAATGCAGCGATATCGGGAAAGACACGGATCGAGTTTCATCTCCTGAAGCAATATGCCGTCCGTCATTATTTTTATCTTTGTGGAGCTGTCCGTCTTATCTTCAAACCGCATCTTATACCCTACAATAGCCGGATGGTCATCGCCGGACATGGCTGCGCTCGTCTGGCGCGCGATGAACTCGCTCACTGAAAGCGCGGCTATGCGCCGCGGCTGGGTAACGCCGATGATACCATTCGCGGCATAGCCGGCTTCATAAAGAATAACGGGCAACTGGGTGGTCTTGCCTGATCCGGTGGGGCTTTCCACCACGATCACCTGATCGGATGCAAGCGCGGAAAGGATACGGTCCTTGTGTTTATAGACCGGAAGATCAAGATAATTCATACTGGTACAATAAACCGTAAATCTATTGAAGTCAAGGGCGGACGATGCGTATATGCGCCCCCTAACGAGGTTTGTATACGTATGAAATGTCTGACGATTAGAAATCCCTTTATGGGGGCTAGAAATCTCACTGTCAATGAGTTAAAAGTAGTCCGCCCACTACTACTTGATTCCACGTACGGCATAGAAGGCCACGACTTAAGGACATTACGCATCTGCATTGAGTATATATGCTTGAAAAGGGACGTGGTGTTCGGGTATAGTGGAGGTATGAATATGATTGACTTACAGGAAAAACTAACGGAGTTAAAGAGGCTTGCGCGAGAGTCGGGTCTTGATGTGGAAGACGAGTTAAAGACAGTTGAATCAAAGGCAGCCGCCAAATCAAAGACGGAACAGGCGTGGAAACACGTTGAGCTTGCACGGCATCCTGAACGTCCTTATTCGCTTGAGTATATTGAACGGATATTCGATAATTTTATTGAACTGCATGGGGATCGCTGCTTCGGCGATGATCCGTCTATTGTTTGTGGGCTGGGGTTTTTGAGCGGGAGACCTGTTACCATCCTTGCGAATCAGAAGGGACATACCTTGAAAGAAAACATGTACCGCAATCACGGCATGGCGCATCCTGAAGGCTACCGCAAAGCCCTGCGTCTTGCAAAACAGGCGGAAAAATTTTCCCGCCCCATCGTTACTTTTGTTGATACATCAGGCGCGTATCCGGGGCTTGGCGCGGAAGAACGCGGCATCGGGGAGGCGATCGCCCGCAACTTGCGGGACTTCAGCCAGCTTGCCACGCCCATCGTGTGCATTGTCATTGGCGAAGGCGGATCGGGCGGCGCGCTCGGTTTGTGCATCGGCGATAAAATCTACATGCTCGAAAACGCCATCTACTCCGTCATCAGCCCTGAAGGGTGCGCTTCGATCCTTCTCCGGGATGCGTCCCGCGCCAAAGACGCCGCAGCCATGCTCCGCATCACCAGCGGCGATCTCATGGCGTTTAAGCTCATCAACGGCGTCATACGAGAACCGGAAGGCGGCGCACATACGGACATCGCCGCAACCGCCGCTTCCATCAAGCAGGTACTTGAGCGGGATTTAGACGATCTCTGCCGCCGCAGCCCCTCCGTGCTGGTCCGCTATCGCCACCGGAAAATACAAACCATAGGCAGCTGGAACGAAGCGGGTTGACATGAAACGCCGCCTTTCCGGGCGGCTCATGCGGGGTACCGCCTATCTAATCACGACATGCCGAATATCTTCCTCTGTCCCAATATCGCCTTCTTGTTCTGCCAGCGGGGAGCGTAGGAGAGAAGCAAGCATGTGCTTCGGATGACAAGGGTAAGGTTTCTATGATGATCACGTCATCAGCTTGGTTTTGGTGAGCTCATTCGTGTTTTCAACATGTTTTTCCTTTACGTGAATTTCAGCAGGCAGCCGTTGAAATCATACGGTACGGCGTGGCTGTCCTGCGCCTGTTTATCGTTTATCTAGCTCGATTTATACCTTATTGTTGTTTGCTTTTTGCTTCTACTTCCTCCTTGTGTGAATATCCTCTAGGGCGTGTCGTCAAACTCAAAGACCCGATAGTTCCCTTCTGAATCGAATTAACCCTGCTCAAAGACCCGATAATTACTCTCTGAGTAGAATTAATCCTGCTTTGAACTCCGATAATTAGTCTCCGAGTAGAATTAATCCTGCTCAAAGACCCGATAATTACTCTCCGAGCAGAATTAGTCCTGCTCAAAGACCCAATAATTCCACTCCGAGCAGAATTAGTCCTGCTCAAAGACCCAATAATTACTCTCTGAGTAGAATTGATTTTGCTCGGAGACCCGATTATCTAGGGCGTGTCGTCAAGAGGCGCGGAAGATACATCTAGTGCTTTAATTTGAATACTCTTTTTCATACCGCTTTAACTGCGGATTATCAGGGGTAACGGCAAGGGCTTGTTTCAAATAGTACAGGGCGCGGCGGTCTTTCTGTCCATGGTAGTACTCAAACATGGCTATCAGCGATTGTAGATTGCGGGGATCCTCAAAAAGGCTTGAACGGAGATCGTTTAGACGGGCTTCATCGCTGCTTTTCGTACGGCTGCGTAGGTAATAGTAGCGGGATCGCACGGCGCCAGCCGAGCTTGCGCCGATACGGGCGTCTATTAAAGTCGCCGCGTCTGCCGTCCGCCCCGTATCAAGCAGCGCCGCGATATAGGCTAGGGCGGGTTCTGTTTCTGACGGCTCTTTCTGGAACAGTTCCCGGGCGTAGGCGAGAGCCGCGTCATTGTTGTTCCGTCCATGGGCAACCGTATAGGCGTTCAGCAGATCGGCGGAAGAACGGCGCTCGCTGATCAGTCGCTGCGCCAAAGGAAACGCCTCTTCCCACGCTTCACGCCGTATCGCATCGGTAACGGCACATTCAATAACCGCTAAAGAAGGATTCTCCGCAGCGAGCAGTTCGGCGAGCAGGCTCCTTCCTTCTGCTTGCTCTTCTTTTCCCTCCGATTCCAAAAGCAATCTCGCCATGTACACCAGAGCCTCGTCCGCAACCGGAGGCTCGTTCCGGAGTGTGCGGAGGTAGTTCAGCGCGACGGTGCGGTTGCGGAAACCCTCGGATTGAACGCGCGCCCGTAGAAACAAATAGGTTGGGTCATTCGCATTGATGAGCGCATAGGCGTCAAGCTGGCTCTGCGCCTGGGTAAACTGCTTCCGCTCGAGTAATACGTGCGCGTACATGAGTATAAAATTCCCGTCGTTGCTGTTCTTCTGTATAATTTCCGCAATGGCATCGCTGGCGCGGGACCAGTCTTCCATCTTGTAATAGGCAGACGCAAGCTGCCGTTTGATATTCATGTTGTCGGGAAAAAGCATGAGCGCATCAGACAGTAGCCGTACCTCGTCCTGATACAGTCCCTCCCGCTCCATGAGCCGCGCCAAGCCGAGCGCGGCCGGATAACATTCTGTTGATATGGCAAGCGTTTCCGTATATGCGATACGCGCTTCGGCGAAGCGCCCGGTATGTTCATACACAAACCCGATAAAGTACCGGGGTATAACCCCGTCGGGATAAAGCTCCCCCGCTTTATCTAAATCGGGAAGGCTTGCAGTTAACTTTGCGGAATCGGCGTCTTTGATTAACGCCAGAAAAGGCAGGACATATTCGAGGTAATTCCCATCCGGAGGCGGCGCCGTATAAATGCCTCTGTCTACACCCAGCAAAATTTTGGTATACACCGAGGTTTGGGGCAGAGCCGCCAGGGGGAACTGCCCCTGAATACCGGGGTACACGCTTTGCAGCAGATACGCAATTATCGCGTTCATGGTTCTGCCGAATTCGCCGTTTGAAAGGTTCTGCGTACGGATAAGATCGAGCGCTTTTAGCAATGATGACGGCGTCCCCGCATACACCAGCGAGCGTATCTCAGCGGCGCGTCCGCTGGTACTACTGCCCGCGCCGCCGGGCGGCGGAGTGGGCGGTATCGGTGGCGGGGCGGGAGGGATGCTAGGAATTTCGCCGCTTTGAGAGGGCGTTTCGGAATCATTGGGAAGCGGTGTATTGTCGTACCGTACGACAGGTTGGGCTGCGCAAGAAAACAAAAAAAATGCCAGCAGGATAGGGAACCACCCTGCTGCATAGTTCATGAGTCTGGTTCCTCATGTGCGGTTTTTGTCCCTAACGCCAGAAGGATAAGCAAAACGCCAGCCAGAAGAACAAGCAGCGGCCACCAATTCAGGATAAACTGCGTGAATTTGAAAGGAACTATATGAAACGAAAAGATAAGCAAGAATACGCCAAGCGCGATGAATGTAAAAGACGGAACGATGAATTTGATGTCTAACATCCTGTACTTCCGCCAGCCTGCGGGAATAAGGGCAAGACCGGAAAAAACCGCGATAAGGGGCCATGCCTGCTTAAACGGAAAAGGAAATAACATTAATGCCGACAGGAAAAGAAAGATTCCAAGCAGTATTGAAAAAGAAGCGAGGAAAAGATACAACGCTCGTTTATTGAGTGTTATGGCAAAGAAAGCAATGCCTATGCCGGACAGCACAAAAAGAAGCGCCAGGAATATATAGCGTTGAGAAACCTCCGCTTGGCTTCCCAACAGAAATGCAAACCCGATAAGTACAAAAATCAGACCTGTAAAGAACACTATTCGCGCAATGAGAGAACGTTTTAGTTTTGTATTGTGCAGCATAGCGTACACTATATCACAATAACCATCCCTTGCCAAGATAGAAAAGTATAGTATATTATAGAGTAATGAAGAAAATATACCGTCTTTTGTCATTGGCGCCGCTTGCCGTATGGTTCTTTGCAGGCTGTACAGGCGCGGATCGTTATGACATTGATCCCTATTACCTGACCGGCACGAAAGAAAAACAGGAACAGCTCAAAAATCTCTGGATGCTTCTGAAGCAGCATGATAGTGTGGCGGCATATCCAGCGAAGACCTCGCCGGAGGATTCGGCTGAAGAACGCTTCTCGCTGGCACGCGAGATAGCCGCTATCTACATGCGGCAGAGCGAGTACGCCGTACTCAATAACTTCCTCTCCGATCAGATCGACGCAATGCCGGATAACCGGTACAATGCGTATTACCTCCTTATGTCCGCCTATGCCTATATGCTACAGGAAGCGCCGCAGGTCGCCGCGCTTTATTTTGAGGTTATTCTTAAAAACTA
This sequence comes from Treponema sp., assembly GCA_031276815.1. Taxonomy (GTDB): domain Bacteria; phylum Spirochaetota; class Spirochaetia; order Treponematales; family Breznakiellaceae; genus JAIRKH01. Next base: position 3,506 of record JAISMJ010000117.1, on the reverse strand, counting down.
TCCTGATTTGCTTGTTCAAGGGCAATCAATTCATCTTGCGTGTCTCAACCAGTTGCTCGATCTCGTTACCGATGCGGGACGCCGCGTCAAATACTATAAGGAACTCACAACGCGCTTTCCCGATCAGACTGATCTCCCAGTCGCCTATTTTATGCTCGGTCAAGCATACGAACACATCGGAGAATGGGATCACGCCATAGAAGCCTACACCCAATTCCTCACCTTCATAGGCGCAAACGTCCCGGGTTTTCCTAACGCCGAGCATTACGCAAAGCAGCTCGTTGATTTCAGCAAATCCTCGCAAGATTGGACGTTTGAAACGCTGTCCGATGTGGTCAACGCCGTGAAAGCCGCCATAGCCGCGGGCAATAGCCGTCGGCTATGGGGGTACCGCGCAAAGGTCAACTTCTTCGCCCGCTCATGGTCGGAGATGGACGCTGATGATTCGGGTATGGCGGAGTTTAACCTGTCCGATTTCATGCAAGGAACCAGCGTGCAGTATGCGGCGGCGCTGGATCCAACGTCAAACGCAACCGAAGCCTACTTAAAGACATGGGGCTGGTCACAATACATTTCAACATGGTATCTTTATTTCCGTAAGATTTATTTCCCCTTGAACCCCGATATACACGGGCGCTGGGAATGGGCAGGTGTGTACTATGGCGAGAAATTCTAATAGCGGGAGAACCGGCGGTAAGACCGGCGGGAACAGGGCGTCCGTAGCGTTAGCGGTCTTCGCCGTCTTCTGCGCCAGAGCGCCGTCCCTTCTGATGGCTGATACGCCGCCTCTCACTGAAGCGGCGGCGCTTGAAGCGGCTGTTCCAGACGCCGCTCCGCCGGAGCAGCCGGCGTTTGCGCGTCCTGTACGCTCCGCCGCCGCGGTCATTCCCGGCCGGCTGGACAACGGCGTTGATAGCGCCGGCGCCGCAATTCCCTCGCAGATAGGGGGGCTGGATAAACCGTCTACCCAGAGCTACCTTGAGCGGTATACCACAAAAAGCGGCAAGCTTTGGCTCAACAGCATTATGACGAATGCGGAGCCGTATATGGCGTTTATCCGGCGGGAGATTGATGCGCGCAATCTCCCGCATGAGCTGCTCTATGTTCCGGTCATTGAGTCCGGCTTTGTGAGCAACGCGAAGAGTTCCGCGGGCGCCGCCGGTTTGTGGCAGTTCATGCGGAACAGTATGGGACCGTTTGATATGCGTATAACGGAGTGGATGGATGAGCGTATGGACTTCTGGAAATCCACTATCGGCGCGCTTGAGAAGCTTCAGGAAAACTACCGCTCTCTGGGAGACTGGGCATTAGCCCTTGCCGCATACAATATGGGACTCGGCGGTATACAAGCGGTTATCCGGCGGTCCGGCGGCATTGCGGATTACTGGGAGCTGTCCGAAAAGAACTACCTCAGGACGGAAACCGCGGTGTATATGCCGAAACTCCTCGCTGTTTCCCATATCTTGACGCATCCGCGTCAATTCGGCTTGCCGGTGCTCTGGACAACAGACCCCCAATGGACACGCGTCAAGGCGGGAAAGATCGTTGATTTGAGGGTCATTGCCGAACATGCCGGTATTGATGCGGAAGCCCTGCTGAACGCGCACAAGGAACTCTTCTACACCGTTACGCCTCCGGATGCGGACTATTACCTTAAAGTACGCGCGGAGGATGCGGATAAAGTCGCCGCAGTGCTTGAGAGAGACGATATTACCCTGATCAAATACCATGTATACACCGTTAAATCCGGAGATACGCTGTCCGCGCTTGCGAGGCATTACGGCGTTACGGTCGCGCATATCACGGAATACAATAGAGGCGTACGTCCCAATACCCTTCAAATCGGTACGCGGCTCATCATCCCCGCGTTTAAGAATGTGGGACCCTACCAAGGAGCGGCGGCAAACGAACCGCCTCCCGCCAACTTTACCGGTACGCATGTGGTAGAGAAGGGGGAAACGCTCTGGGCTATCGCGCGCGCTTACAACGTCCGTCCCGAAACGCTCGCGCAGGTCAATAATATGAATTTGCAGGATACGTTGAGTATAGGAAGGACGCTTAACGTGCCGATAAAAGAGTAAGGCAGGAGGAGGTACCATTATGAAGCGTTCACTAGCGTCATTGCTGCTGTCGTGTTGCGTCGCCCAGTTTCTCACGGGGCAGATTATGTATGATATAAAGACGTCCATTGACTGGACATCCATGGAGATAAAGGCGCAGACCGCGCTCAATCTTGGCGCGGCGCGTATCAAGTTGCCGGGCGGACGGGTACAGGCGGAGCGCCTCATTGAGGCGGAGTACGCGCAGCTCATCCGCCCCCTCATCATGGATATACCGGTGGATTCTTCCCGTAGGATATCCGATCTCCTGCGCGATGGGGAACTCACGGCGGCTGCCGTTGACGCGTTGAGCCGCCCGTCACACCAAACGCCGCCCGCTTTGTCAACGGACATGGGCTCTATGCGCGTTTCCTACACCGTGAGCCTCAGAGCCATCGGCGCATCGCTCCTGCGGCACAGCAGACCTTCCGCGGTCCGCCCGCCCCTTTCGCCGGTCAAGGCGCCCGCGTATACGGGCATCATCATCATTGCGAGCGGCAGCCTGCCCATACATGGAAGGAACGCCTCATCGCTTGTCCAGCCCTGTCTGTTCCCCAAGATTTGGGATACGGACATGAACCTCATCTACGAGCGGGGCATGACCGATCCGGATACGGGCGCGGAAGGCATCGTAACATACGTACCGGAGGAAGCCATATTCCGCGCAGTCCCGTCCGGAATGGACAGCGCGTTAGAAGCCCGTGCCGGCGCGAACCCTCTCCGCATCATAGCGCGTAAAGTGTTCGGCATATACCCCACGGATCCGGTAATCGACAGGAGCGATGCGCTTCTTATCCTTTCCACCGAAGAAAACAGACGCCTTCTCCGCGAAGCGCGAGTCGTCTTTGCGCTTGCGCCGAGTGTTCTGAACGCCCCCTTGTAGATCGCCCCCCACCTCCCGCCCCTATTACAACGAAACGCAGGGCAGCCGTTTGCCGGCTACAGACGGCTTGCTCATAGTCTACACAACGCTCGCTAGCGCGTATACCGCGTTGCACGAAGTGTTCGTGCAAGATTGCTCGAAGTATTCATACGGTATTATCTAACATGTTTATACGCATTGCGTGAAGCATTCGCGCAGCGCTGTCTAAAAATCTCATATCACTTTGCGTAATGTATTCATGCAAGGCTACTCAAAGCATTCGCGCAATGCTTCTAAAGCATTAGACCATATCGCATAACGTATTCGCCTGCGTTATCTAACACATGTATACCGCTTTGCATGAAGTGTTCGTGCAATGTTGTCTAAAGCGTTTATACCATATTGTAAAAATATTCATATCGCCTTGCGTAACATATTCATGCAAGGCTACTCAAAGTATTCGCGCAATGCTTCTAAAGCATTAGACCATATCGCATAACGTATTCGCCTGCGTTATCTAACACATGTATACCGCTTTGCATGAA
>JAISMJ010000092.1 GCA_031276815.1 Treponema sp. | reverse complement strand
AGCCGTGTGTGCGTCTAACACTAGGCGGTGTCGTCAAGATGTCGTGTCCGTCTAATATTTTTCCATTTTCTTTCATCGTGTTATCTTACGTTATTTCCTTCCTTTTGACGATACCGCCTCACATATCCGCTATGGCTTTTAACTCATTCGCTATGGCTTTTAACTCATCCGTTATGGCTTTTGACTCATCCGCTATGGCTTTTGACTCATCCGCTATGGCTTTTAAGTCATTTGCTACGGCTTTTAAGTCATTAGCCATGGCTTTTGACTCATTCGCTATGGCTTTTAACTTATCCGTTATGGCTTTTAACTCATCCGCTACGGCTTCTGACTCATTCGCTATGGCTTCTGACTCATTCGCTATGGCTTCTGACTCATCTGCTACGGCTTTTAAGTCATTAGCCATGGCTTTTAAGTCATTCGCTACGGCTTCTGACTCATTCGCCATGACTTTTAGTCATTCGCTATGGCTTTTAAGTCATTCGCCATGACTTCTGACTTATCCGTTATGGCTTTTAACTCATTCGCTACGGCTTTTAAGTCATTAGCCATGGCTTTTAAGTCATTAGCCATGGCTTTTAAGTCATTCGCTACGGCTTCTGACTTATCCGTTATGGCTTCTGACTTATCCGTTATGGCTTTTAACTCATAACCACTCTATACGGATATCCGGCGAGGCGGCTGAATACCAAAGTCTATCTGGCTATAGATAAAAATGAGGATGCGTAAAACATGCGAAGACGTATGGGGCGGACGTCATCAGCGGCGGCGGTGAACCGGTATCCGGCGTTCCGCCTGTTATGAAGACGCTTCCGCTTGTACCGTGATCTCTCCCGCAGGCGCGTCGATGCGGAATACGCACCCGGGGGATACTGATCCGTTAAGAATGAGCCGCGCTATGGGGTCCTCCAACTCGGTTTGCAGGGTACGCCGTAAGGGGCGTCCGCCGAATGAGGGATCCCACGCCTTTTCGATAAGAGCGGCGTGCGCGGCTTCCGTTATGGCGAGGGTAAGGGTCTGGTCATGGAGCCGCTTTGAAAGCTCCTGTACCTGTATATCGAGAATAGCGCCGATGTCATCCTTCGTAAGGGCGCTGAAGACGATAACATCGTCTACACGGTTGAGGAATTCGAGGCTGAACGCGCGGCGCAGTTCTTCTTTTGCCGCGGCTTCGAATTCCCCGCGGCTCATAACGGCATCGCCGGAGCGGAAACCGAGCCGGAACGCGCGGCGTATGTCCTTGATGCCGGCGTTGCTCGTCATGATGATGACCGTATTACGGAAATTAACCGTATGCCCCATGCTGTCCGTGAGCTCGCCTTCTTCAAGTACTTGCAGCAGGAGGTTGCAGACATCGCGGTGCGCTTTCTCAATTTCATCAAACAAGATCACGCGGTAGGGCTTTTTTCGAACCGTTTCGGTAAGAACGCCGCCTTCGCCGTAGCCGATATACCCGGGCGGAGCGCCGACTAAACGCGCCGCGTTGTATTTCTCCATGTAATCGGACATGTCGAGGCGGAGCAGGTCTGTTTCGCTGCCGAAAAGAAAGGCGGCAAGCCGTTTTGCAAGAAGGGTTTTGCCCACGCCCGTAGGACCCAGAAACATGAAGGAGCCGAGCGGACGCAGCGGGGAGGAGACGCCGGAATGCGCTCTCCGGAGCGCGGATGCGATGTGGGAAATCGCCTCATCCTGACCGATAACCGTTGTACGGAGTTCTTCTTCGAGGCGCAACAGCCGCTTCGCTTCTATACCGTCAAGACGGGCAAGAGGTATGCCCGTTACTTCCGATGCTATTTCCTGTACATGGCGTTTGGTAACGAGGGGATATACGTTATTCGCATACCGTTCCCACGCATGTTTGGCTTCAATGACGCGGGTATGGAAATATTTCACCTTTTCCCTGATGTGAAACGCGTTTTCAAGCTTCCCGCTTATGACCGCAAGATTTTTTTCCTGACGGAGGCGCAGCATCTCGGTTTCAAAACGGGAGACTTCGGGCGGCATCTCGACCGCGTCCGTTTTCAGAAAAGCGCCGGCTTCATCAAGCATATCAATGGCTTTGTCAGGCATGAATCGCTCGGGAAGGTAGCGCTGGCTCAAGCGTACCGCGGCGCGAACAGCCTCATCCGAGTAGCGCACATGATGAAACGCCTCGTAGGACGCTTTGATGCCGGTGAGAATGGCGAGCGTTTCTTCAATAGTTGGCTCATGTACCATGACGGGTTGGAAACGGCGTTCCAGAGCCGCGTCTTTCTCAAAGTATTTGCGGTATTCGGCGGCGGTCGTTGCGCCTATACAGCGGAATTCGCCGCGCGCAAGTCCGGGCTTGAGCATACTCGCGATGTCATGCGTACCTTCAGGGTTTCCCGCGCCGATGACCGTGTGAATTTCATCAATGAACAGGATGATGTCGCCCGACTGTTTGAGCTCTTCAATGATGTTCTTGACGCGCTCTTCAAATTCACCCCGGTACTTGGTACCCGCAATCAAGGCGCCTATGTCAAGCGACACGATGCGGCTGCGTTCAAGAACATCGGTCGCGTCTGATACGTATAGCTGGGCAAGCCCCTCCACAATGGCGGTTTTTCCTACGCCGGGTTCTCCCACCAATACCGGATTGTTTTTGGTTTTGCGGGCAAGGATACGCATCATGCGGGTAATCTCTTTCTCCCGCCCTATGACCGGTTCAAGTTTACCGTCCTGCGCCGCAGCGGTGAGATCGCGGGAAAATCCGTCCAGTACCGGCGTAAGGCGGGGATATACCGCGGGTCTTACTCTGACGCGGGCTGTGATGTTTTTGCCGCCGCCGTGTTCTTGACTATGGGTATGGGCGTCTCTTGCAACCGGCATTTCCATCTGAATGGTCATGCGAACACGGCGTATGTCTATGTCTTTGCGTAGAAGATAGGTTTGTATGGTTCCCGGCTCTTGCATAGCCGCGAGCAGGAGGTGTTCGGTACCAATCAGAGCGTTTTCCATCATGCGGGCTTCTTCCGCTGCGGTTTCCAGCATATAGGTTGTCCGCTGGGAAAAGGGGATTTCACCCTCGCGTATGATTCCGCCTATATAGATAAGGGCGTTGCCGATGTAGCGGGAAAAGTCATCCAGATCTATGCTCAAGAACGTAAGCGCTCTACAGGCGCGTCCGTTTCCGTTTTTCAAAATGGCAATAACGATATGTTCGGGCAGAATCTCGTCGACATTGCAGCGCCGCGCTTCGTTCTGTGCATCTACCGCTATGATTCGCTCCACGCGTTTCGTCAATCCGATATACATAGCGATCCGGTCATTGCATCAGATGTTCAACGGCAACCCGGTCGCCAACGCCGACGCCGGCTCTGGCGAACCAGCCCTGCGGCGCTTCCAGCGCGTAACGGCAGGAGCGTTCCGACATGACGGTAGCCAGACTCCGCGGTTCCATGTCGCGGATTTCCGTGATGCGTCCCTCAGAGGAAAGAAAGGCAATCGACAGGGGGATAAGCGTGTCTTTCATCCAAAAAGATAGAATGCGGTCTTTCTCAAACAAGAATATCATGCCTTTGCCGTCTTCGAGTTCTGTTCTGAACATGAGACCCTGTCGCCGCTCTTCTTCGGTTGCGGCGATTTCCACAGATAGCGGGATGACGGCGCCGTCTGCGGTTGTAATAGAAAGCTCCGCTGTCTTAAAGGATGTTGAGGAGAAGCAGGAAAGCGGATAGCAAAGCAAGGCAAGAAATACCCCTGCTTTTACCAGAAACATTCTTGTGTTAGAAATCACTTAAAAAATCCTCTCTCATCAGTATTTCATGGGTCTTTCTTGCATCATAGCCATCGGCAACCGCAGTAAAGGTCGTTTTATCAATGTATTTTATGGTAAGCGGACGTTCAAGGGATATCTGTGTCGCATCGTCTTCCCAAACAGCCTGTTTCGGATCGAGGGAGAGCGGTTCGCCGTATTTTTTAACCAGCGTGGTAAAGACGGAATAATGATCGATGAGCGATGTATTCAGAGTAAAGGTCATTATATACACCATATCCGCCTTTATTTGAAAAAGCGCCCGTCTGATAAAAGAGGTACCCGTAGTTTCCAGATAACTTTCTTCCCGTGACGGTATGAAGGAAACGTCATCATCGCCGCGGTAGCCAAAAAGAGCGTCTTTGGACAGGGCGGTTTTCAGCGCGTCAAGGCTCATGCCGAGCGACAGTCCTCGATACGCTATGGGAAGACCCGGGACGCCGTCTTGGGAGCTTTCGGCGGGATCGGCTTGTGCATAAACGGATACGGCTGTTGATAAACAAACTAACAGAAAAAATGTACGCATACTACCTCCATGGCGGCGCGGCTGCGCTGCGACGCGCTACCTTCTGCCGCTGGCAAGAGCTTTCTCACGCGCCTGCAGCCGCTTGAACATCTCGACTTCTTTGAGAATTTCCGAAATGGTCTGTACAAAGATTTTATCATCATGAATCTGAATGTGTCTGTTTTTGAGCAGTCCGGCTGCGATTACGGAGCTTTCCGATGGGGGCAGCCCTAACATGGTCGTCAATTCCTTGAGACCAAAATCAAATATATACGTCTGTCCGCTCGTCAAATCCTCTATACGGTTTTTCTCAAGCTGCATCAAGAGCATATCATAAGCGCGCCCTAAAGGGTCATCAATAAGGGTGTTTGCGAGTTGTTTATAGATGAGCCAGATACGTTCCGCTAAAAGGGTGGTAAGACGCGCTATCATCTGTGGCTGGGAAACCACCATTTTTTGAAAGTTAGCCCTATTTACCGCTATAACGGCGCACTCATCGTAGGCAATCGCGCTTGCGGAACGGGGTTTTGATTCAAGCAGCGCCATTTCTCCGAAAATATCTCCGGCTTTGAGTACGGCAAGAAGCACTTCCTTATTTTCTATTATCTTTGTGATCTTTATCGACCCTTTTTGTATGATGAACAGTTCATCTCCCGGTTCGTTTTCGCAGAAAAGCATGGTATTTTTAGGATAGATCCTGATAAGTTCATTCGGATTATAGTCGAATCTCACGTTTGTGGCGAAACGGGCGATTTTTACCATAGTAGTCTGCGCCGCCTCAACATGCAGCCCTTGGGGACAGTATGTAACATATTGATGATAAGCATAATACGCCTGCTCGTACTGTTTTAGTTTCATGTAGTACTGAGCTATGCTGAAAAGATGAGCCGGATCTTCCGTCGTTGTGTTTTTCAGCGTTATACGGGCAAGCGCTTCATCCAGATAACGCATACGTTTGGAAAATTGCATGATGATCTTCATAGCGACCGGCGTATTGTTCTTTATAAGCTGGCTATACTGATCTTTATGCACTGAAATAAGCGTAACATCAGTTATTGCTTGGGCGGTCTCTATCTGAGAATGACTCGACATGGTAGACACAACCGAAAAAAAGTCCCCGGGTCCAAGAATGTTTCCGCCTTCTTCTTGAACAACCTGTACATTTTTAGATATGCGTACCTTTCCCGAGCGGATGATAAAAAAACGATCCGCTATTTGTTTATGCCCTTCAACCACGATGTATGCATTCTGCTTAAAATTAACAAAAGTAAGCTGTAATTCAGCCATTATTTCCTCTACTTACTAGTATAAAAAGGTTTCCCCTTCTTTGTCAACGAGTATTATTCACAATAATTATACTTCTTGCTATGGTGAGGACATAATCTTCGGTTTTAGGTTCGCCCTGCTTGTCGATGGCGGCATCGTAGGACGTGTAGAGCGCGCTAACGTTCAGCGTTCCCGAAAAATCAGCGGGCATTACGAGCGTAAAAGAGAATGGATCAGGCGGATTTTCGCCGAGTATGAACTCTATTCTGTTCCGCCGCTCCTCATCGTACCGGTAGGGCATGTACTTGTTTCCAAACACAGCCGAATAGATAACCGGAACACGCTCATCATCACTCTGCAAGAATATATCAAGCCGTACAGGGAGCTGCGCCGCATCAATATCCACATTAAGTATACGGCGCGCCAGAAACAGACGTTCCTGTGTATGAATCGCAAGCAGCTCATCAGCGCCGCCGTTTTCCTCAATGATGCGCCGTACCGCTCCGTTCATGGCGGGTTCTGGAGACGTTTGCGCGTAGAACGTCAAAAGCCGCACCGTACCGGTGAATAGTACGATGAATATGACGGCAAATATAACCATACGCGCTGATTTTTGTGATCTATCGGATATAGCGGTCTTCCGTTGTGTGAACGGAATTATGCGCTTTTGCAGGAGCAGTTTTCCTCTGTGAAATGTAAACAGTACAGGAAGCAGAAAGATGGAAACCGCCAGAATATTCATACTATTGTTACTTATAATGAATTGCGAAAGGGAACCATTGCTATTTTTAAACAGATTGTAAAAAAAATCGAAGGCTTGAAGCGGTATCATAGCGCCTGCAAGATAGCAGACAATAGCATTTTTCCACAAGGCGCCGATGATGATAAATACAAACGCGCCGGTACAGATCGGTATGAGAATAATATTGAACGATATCAGGATGAGTATATCCAGCAGTCCCACCATTATTGCCGCATACCCGTAAAAGTACGATTTTCCGGGTATGGTAATACTGTCAAGAACAAGAAAGAACAAGGAGTACAGGATCACTCCGGCTGCAATGAGGAGAAGCGCCGTTATGGTATTGGGCGAAAGGCGTTCTCCTGTTATGAAGAAGAACAGATGCACTAATCCCAAAGCCAGCATCAATACCATGAGATTAAGCGCAATAATCCATGAATAACACAAGAAAATATGCCATCGTATTGCCATGATTCGCCTGCGTACTATGGTCAGTACCAGAAAAAATGCAGTGAGAAGCGCGGTACTTGCGAGCAGCACTATGATAAAGTCATATCCCGAAATAAAACGTATTTTTCCATTAACAGTAGATACCATCATGTAATGAGTATCAGGATCGGAGGAAAGATCGAGTTGAGACGCATATGCAAGGAGCATACCGGCAAAAGCGGATGCATCCGGCAGTCCCGCGGAATTTCCCTCGGCATGTTCGTCATGCTCCCCATCGGTAATGACCATCGTGTTGATTCCTCGTGGTTTGGAAAACGCATAGACATCTGGACCATCAGCCAGTTTCAGGTGAAAAAGCTCGTTACTAGTCATTGGAAAAGCATAGGGGACGGCATAGCGTTGACACAGCATCGGTAGGTTTTGCAGCATTTGCAGCGGAGTAACCATACCGGCTGCTCCTTGTATGAAGTTCAGTTTCCGCGGTTTGTTTTTCAGATAAAGGTACCAGAGCGCCGTTTGTTCGGGATAGGGAAGCAGATCGTACAAGTCCTGTAAACCAGTATGGACATTCTCTCTCCTATCTGAAGGCAGGGAAGACAGCTCGTCCCCTAGAAACGCTATCCTGATATCAACCGGCAGGCGGTGTGCCAGCGCACAGGCTGATTCGGCAAAGTCAAGCGCCGCTTCAAAAGCAAAGTCTCCCGTTCCGGAAAGCGGAACCGCAAGTACAAACGTAGTTCCCGGCGGATTTTGAGAAGCGGCGGGTATAAAAACATGTATTGACGAGCCGAAACCGCCGTATGCGGAAAAAAGCGCCCGCTCTTCAAACGGGACACCCCTTTCGGTCAACTGCTGCGCGAGCATACGGTACTGTACCTGTTCTTGTGTGTAGGCTGCAGACGGACATAAGACTAGTAAAGAAAGCACGGACCATAAAAGAGAGCATCGTGTAGACACGTAAGTAGCATAATGATAAATTGAGGAAAAGTGAAGAGGTGATATTGACTTTCTTGTAACAGTTATTTATAAAAGGTCGCCGTAAAGCCCAAGGCTTAAGGGTTGTGGATATAAGGCTTGACAAGAAAGATAGAAAAGTATACTATGGGGAGAATTAAAGATTCTTGCGGGGCGCAAGAATACAATGCTTGCGGAGGCTGAAACCGCCGGATTGGCAGGGCTTGCTCTGCCGGTTTACGTGTAGTCTGTGAAACAAGAAGCCTTCGCTTTAGCATTGGGTAGCTCACTTTTATAGAGAGGTTCCGTTATGTACAGTGTAGGCATTGCATATCTTTTATGGTTGATTTCCGGCTGCGGCGCATTGGGATTACACCGTTTTTATTTAGGAAAAGTACCGACCGGTCTCTTGTGGATGTTTACCGGCGGGCTTTGTATGGTGGGCTCTATATATGATTTTTTTACATTAGGCGGACAGGTACGGAAGGCTAACATGGAACGCGCCCTATTGAACGGGTATGCCGATGGCGCGTACGAGCAAGGCAGGCGTTTAGGCAGGCGTTTCAGAAAAGACGGATCCCGCGGCGCATCCTATGCGGGAGGCATTGTAGACGGTCTCTTTGGCGCGGGCGGGTCCGACGGCGATGAGCAGGTGGGCAGTATTGAACGCGCTATCCTAAAGTCCGCAAAACAGAGTCACGGCATCCTGTCTCCGAGCGATGTGGCTTTGTCCGCAAATATATCTTTGGATCAGGCTAAAAAGGAACTTGACGACATGGTTTCCAAAGGATATGCCGAGATACGGGTCAAAAAGAGCGGCGGTATAGCCTACATAATCCCCGACATGCTGGATATTGAAGGCGTTTTTGAGGATTTTTAAGAAGCGGAGCGTGAGGCGTTACCTTTCGGCGCGGCAGGAGAGAACCTATTTTCCTTGAAGAAACGCTCGTGCCGTGCTTTCTGTAATTCAGAAGTTCTATCTGGCAACTCCTATATTGAATTAAGTATATAGTTAATAATACTAATTGCTAGCGATAATTCTTTTTTAATGGAACAGTTAATGTATGAATCCGTCTCATTTCCTAACTATCGTTTTATGCAAAGTAATTTTTGCGTTATATTCAACCTGCGTGGATTTGACTTCAATCTGTGCAGATTCACTCTCAATCTGCGCGGATTCGACTTCAATCTGTGCAGATTCACTCTCAACCTGCGTGGATTTGACTTCAATCTGTGCAGATTCACTCTCAATCTGCGTGGATTCGACTTCAATCTGTGCAGATTCACTCTCAATCTGCGTGGATTCGACTTCAATCTGTGCAGATTCACTTCTAATCTGTGTGGATTCGACTTCAATCTGTGCAGATTTACTTCTAATCTGCGCGGATTCAACTTCAATCTATGTGGATTCACTCCCACTCCACGCAGATTTATCTTCAATCCTGCACAGATTCGTGTATGGTTATATATTCACCGCGCCGTATGGACACGTGTGCGTGCAGTGTTACGCCTGTGCGGACAGAATGTGCGCCGCTCGGATATATGCCGTACAGAACGACGCCGTCATTCGGGACGAATCGGCGCGGCGCGTAACCTCTTATTCATATAATAAAATGCGCCGTCATGCGGACGTCTGATCGGTGTGCGTTATATGCCCGAAGTGTGCAGTATAAGCCCCGCCGCGAATATACCCCATGACGCCAGCGCCGCTGCGGCAAGCATGACGATTCCGGCGGCGCTCGTCTTTTTTGCGGCGTCCGGCGGCGCGGAATCATCATGAATCGTTCCGCTTATGTCAAAGAGTACCGTGTCAATGTCCGCGACAAGGGTTTTAGGCGATATGCGGCGCTTTCGTCCGGTAAGAGCCGCGAATAGGCGGAGCGATTCGCCTAAAAGTCCTCCAAGCGCGCCCGGTACTCGTAAGTTGTTGCGGATGCTCGCCTTTGAGAGCATGATAAGCCCTTCCAGCGTTACCGCACGGTGGAGTCCCGTCAATAAAGCGCCTTCTGTTACCTTAAAAACGCCGAACGACGCCAGCACCCGCCCATACGGCGCAAGCAAATTGAACAGCACGATGCCGGCAATGACGAACAGGGTCATCGCCGTATTGCTTTTCTTGCCCAGAAGCGAGGCGAAAAGCCAGAATAACAGAAATTGGGCGGTTCTGCCGAATGTGTTTGGATTGAATACCAGAGACGGCATGATGAGCAGTCCGGCGATGCCTAAATCGCGGCTGCCGCATTGATCCAGTATAGATGATGCGCTCACGTCATCCGCGCCCTTCGTTCCCGTACCGTCTGTAGGTACGCCTGCAACTCGTCCGTTCGCTCCGTCTCAATGAGGGTTTTCAGGGCGTCGAGGCTGCCTTCAAATTGCGCGATCCGGCGCAGCAGTTCATGTTTGTTTTCAAGGAAAAGCTCGGTCCACTGGGGGGCGTTGAGCATGGCGATACGGGTGAGGTCTTCAAAGCTGCCCCCTCCGAAGCTGGCGATAGCGCCATCCGGCTCGCAATCAATGAGCGCGGCGGCAATGACGTGGCAGAGCTGGCTCGTAAAGGCGATTTTCCGGTCGTGATCTTCCGCAGTTGTTTCGGTTATGCGGCTGAATCCCATGCGATAGACGATGTTTCTGATAAAGTCGACGCTTTCGGGTTTGGTGCGTTTCAAGGGGGTGAGTATGTAGTTCTTGCCCGTGAAGCTGCAACACCGCGCCTGCGCATAGCCGCCTTTTTCGCTTCCCGCCATGGGATGACCGGGAACGAAATCAAGATCAGGGCGCAGCTTGGTTTCCATCGCGCGCACAATAGGGGTTTTGACGCCGGCTATGTCGGTAAGGAGGGTTCCCGGCTCAAAGAAGGGCATCCATGCGTCCAAGAAGGCGAGGATGGTCGAAGGGTTGAGGCACAAGAACACCACGTCGCATAACGCAAGCATATCTTGGGGGTGTGCGAACCCCCTGTCAATGACCGCATCTTCCCGCGCCGCCGTAAGCACAGCCCCGTCAATATCGTATGCGAGTATGCGCCGCACGTTTCCGCGCAACGCCATGGCAATGGCGCCGCCCATCAGTCCTAAACCGGCGATGCCGATAGTACAATCTTCAATGTTCTTCATCATTCCGTATCAATACACCTCATCACAGCGCGGAGAGGGAGCGCATTGCGGGAAAGCGCGGACGCCTTGACTCAATGCCGCGCCGTTTTTGACGCCGCTCCCCCAATCTCACAAGATTATTTCCATATTTGTAAAGCCCTATAATAACAAAATAAAACTAAGCGGGTTCTTGAGGCGTACAACTAATGCTTATTACAATAAATAATTAATTATATATAATTTACTTTCCATTTTTTATATAATGTTGTATACCATTTATGCGCTATACGTTTTAATAGACATAAAAAAAGCGTCTCCAAGTATTATGTTGAAAAACGCTTTTTACTGTTAGTGATATTTCCCTGTACCCTTATGCAATCACCCGCGCCTGTATCGGCGAGGGCGGACCCAGCCGGCCTTTTTCATTCTGCCAGTACAGCGCGATGTAGAGCGTCTGACCCAACTGCGTGTCCTCGAAGGTGAGGATTTCACGGGGACGTGTGAGCAGTTTGCTCTCGGTCAGCTCTTTGTGGGTCGCGGGAGCCGGACCGCCGGCTTTGTAGCGGGCCACCGCGCCGTTGTAACGCGGCGGGCGGGCAGGGTGGTTCACGATAATTTGCAGGTATTCGCCGCCCTCAAGGGTGAACGGGACGACTTCCACCGGGTCGGGAATATCGGTGCGGATGCGGTCTTTGGCGGGGAGACCGCAGTCCATGAGGATTTCCGGCGTTACCGCGTCCAGCGGGTCGGCGTCAAGGTAGGCGTTCTTGATCTTGCGGATGTTTTTCGTCAAGTCCTCGCGCTTTTCCCGGCGGTCTTCACGGTCGAGTTTGCCCGCGTTGGGGGACTCGGCGATGTGGTAGGCGGCGGTGTAAGCCGTCAGTTTCGCCGTATTGCCGGTCTGGAGGACTGCGGGAATGCCCAACAACGTCCCGTGGGCGGTTACTCCGGCGTTAAAGGTCGTGGCGAAGGAGAGAAATTCCGCTTCGGAAGCGGGAATAAAATCATTGCTCATACATACTCCTTATTTTAGGTTATGGACTTTGTTTTATATGCTATGGCTTCTATTTTATACGCCACGGCGTTTTTTTTCAAGGCTATGGCTTTAATTCTTTAGGCCATGGCTTTAATTTTTTAGGCTATGGCGTTTTTTCTTTAGGCCATGGCTTTAATTCTTTAGGCCATGGCGTTTTTTCTTTAGGCCATGGCTTTAATTTTTTAGGCTATGGCGTTTTTTCTTTAGGCTATGGCTTTAATTTTTTAGGCTATGGCGTTTTTTCTTTAGGCTATGGCTTTAATTTTTTAGGCTATGGCTTAAAAACGCGCCGGACACCTGCTTTTCGGCGTAGCCGGAGAGCGGGCGTTACCCCGGCGTACAGTTTTTTCCGGTATGCCGCTTGCGGGACTCGTCCCCTGCGGGAATCGCCCGCGCGATACCGCGTACGCCCATAAGGGCTGTTCCCAAAAGCGCCATTGGCATTAACACCGGTTCCTGTACCAGCGATACCGCGAATGCCGGAGCCGCGTAACTAGTCGTCTGAAAAAGCGTCGAGGTCATATACATGGTTCCGTAGGCAAGAAACGAAATAACCGCGATGCGCGGAAAAGGCGTTCCGATTGTAGAGTATAGGATATTGTTGGGTGTTGTCAAAGCCGGAAAGGGGCGGCATGAAGAAAGCCATACGCATCAAAACATGCCGTCAACGCCCGCATGGTACATCCTTTTCGCCGCGGCTCTTGTCAGCCTGTCGTTGATTGCAATTCCCAGCCCGCTATCCGGCGCTTTTTGCGCGTGTATGGCGGACGCTTTGATTTTGTCGATGATGTGCAGCATATCAAACAAGTTTGCCGCTGCTTCAAGGGTTTTGTCCGCTGTCCCTTTATTCGTCCCGCGTGTGAGGGTGAACATACGCCCGCCCGTATGCCGGATATGTTGCATGTTCCGCCTGTTCCAGATGCCGAGCGTTTCTTCATCAAAGAAAAGGTACGCCTCATCGGGATTAAAAGAAATATCCAGCATGGCGTCATGCAGAAAGAGCGGCGTTTTCGGCGCATAGTGGCTCGTAAGCTGCCCCGGCGCGCGAGGCGCGGACGCCGAATCCGGCGGAGGCGGAACGCCCGTCCCTACATGACCGATAAGCGCCTCAAGCGCCTCGCGGGGAACGCCGCCCGGTCGTACTATGCGCGGCGGCTCTTCCGTAATATCCAGTACCGTCGACTCAACGCCTATGCCGGAGCGTCCGCCGTCAATGATGAAATCGACGCGCCCGCCTAGTTGTTCTTGGACGTGGACGGCGTTTGTCGGGCTTAAATAGCCGAAGGGGTTTGCGCTTGGAGCGGCGACAGCGCCCGTTGAATAGCGGATAAGTTTTTGCGCGACAGGGTGCGCGGGAAAGCGTACCGCAACCGCCGGTAACCCGCTTGTCGCCAGCGCCGGAAGCGCATGGCGTTTCGGCAGCACCACGGTGAGCGGTCCGGGCCACAGGCGTTGGCAAAGCGCGTCGAGTTTTTCCCGCGCGGAGGAAGACAGTTTCTCAATATCCGCGACCATGTCCAGCGCGGACAGAGCGGCAATGTGGACAATGAGGGGATCAAAGCGCGGTCTTTGCTTTACCTCAAAAATCTTCGCCAGAGCGGAAACGGTAAACGCATCGCCGCCAAGACCATACACGGTCTCGGTGGGAAAGGCGGCAAGCCGCCCCGCCTTGATCGCGTCCGCGGCGATTCGGATGTCTTCATCGCTGCTTGTAAGCATCATTCCTACAGCCACTGCCTCCGCTTAAAAAAGATCACCATCCCTATGGCAATGGCAGCCATTACCCCCCACACGATGAAATAGGCGTAACGCCACTCAAGTTCCGGCATAAACCTGAAATTCATGCCGTAAACGCCGGCAATAAACGTCAGCGGAATGAAAATAGTTGAAATAATAGTGAGCATCTTCATCACCTTGTTCATGCGGGTTGACATGGTGGCGAGGTTGATCTCCATGACGCCCGCAAGGAGTTCGCGGCAATTCTCCACTGTTTCGGCGGTTTGCATCACATTGTCATGCAGGTCTTTAAGGAAAGGTTTCAATTCGGGTTTTATGAGCGGCGATTCCAGATGCATGAGTACCGCAAGACTCTCTCGCAAAGGCGACACCACTCGTTTCACGCGGATAAGGCTTTGTTTTACCTTCTGAAAATCGGGCATGAGCGATTCGTCGTTTTCATCAAGCGCCCGCTCCTCAAACTCATCTATGGTACCGGTCAGGTCGTCCAAAATCAGATAATACCCGTCAACAATGGAATCCATTATCGCGTACGCAAGGTAGTCCGCGCTCATTCTGCGGATTTTACCGGCGTTGCTCATAATACGGCGCCGTAGGGGATCGAATGAATCCCCGGGAAATTCTTGAAAGGTGATCACCGTGTTCTCCGTAAGAATGATGCTTATCTGCTCAAATCTATGTTCTTCATCACAGGCGCGGTTCACCGCCTTAAACGTGATAAAGAGATAGTCTTCAAACTCCTCAACCTTCGGTCTCTGCCCGACGTCCCGAATGTCTTCCACCGTAAGCGGATGAATACGGTAGAGCTCCGACAGGGTATTGATAGCAGCCGCATCCTCAATCCCGTCAACGTTGATCCATGTGATACCCGCGGGATTCCGGTATGAGAGCAGTTCTTCAACGGTTTCCGCGCTTTTCTGCCATGCGCCGACCGGATCATATCCAATAAGAGAAAAACGCATCGCCGCCTCACAGCCAGAGATACACGCTGTGCAGTCTGGTACACACAAGCCACGTACCGGCGGCAAGGAGAAGCGCGCCGAGTATGGATGCAACCCATATATCCGCATTAAGCAGGAAACTTCTTCCCAGAAACACCAGCAAGGCTCCGGCACTGATGAAAAGGTACGCCGTGCTCCCCCTCGTCATAGCGGAGATGAGGAAACCGGTGAGCGTAATGACCGCGATACTGATTTCAACGGCGTTGAAGAGCGCCGAATACCCCTGTATCACATTGAGCGCGGTATTCCACGAAAAACCGTCAAGAGGTGCTTTGAGCGCAAACATGAGGCTCACCGATATGAGTATAATAATGGTATATTTTTGTTCCCGGGTATTGAAACCGGACGCATAGATGCTTGCCGCAAGCAGCGAAAAAACACCAAAATAGCGCCCGAACAGCGCTATTCTGCCGGTAATAAACAGGTATACGGCGGGATACTCGTTGACCTTGATGAACGGGAGCAGCACACGGCAGGCTTCAAAGGCAAAGGACATGACGAAAAAAGCGATGTACAGTATTTCAGGGGACTGGGTTTTTTCAAAAGAAAGATAAATACATAGACCAACCACAAACGAGTAGGCTACTGATACGAGTACGGATACGAAAGCGCCGTATGCCGAAGGCGCCACCGAACCCTTCAGCATACCCATAAGCAGTCCTCCCGGTCTTTGAACCGCTTCTTCAATGAGTATGGGATATACCAGCGGATAAACGCGGAAAACAGCGGCTAATGAAGCTGCAACCGCCGCAATCGCCAGCATTGCCATACACAAACCGATTTTGAAGAATACGTTTCTTTCTTTCAACGTCATACTATGATGATAGCCGATACCATGCATATTTTCAATACGTCCGTAACTATGGTCTAAAAAACTTGTTATTAGTTATAGTGCAGGTAGCGGAAGACTGTTCCCTCCTTCATAATGGATTGAGAGGCGATACCGGCGTCTTTGCATAAGGAGCGTCATCCGGCGGCTATGAATAACGTATGTATGGAGACAACTAAAACGATGAAAAACAACGTATTGGCGCTTTTGCCGCTTTTTGTCATGCTCATGTGCGCGTTTGCCTCGTGTTCGGGGCAAATCAACGGGGTGTTGCGGGAAGACGGCTCCGCAGATATAACTATTCAAAGCGCGCTACAGCCTTCGGTTGCGGCGCTCATAGGCGCGGTATCTATGAATACGCCGTCCGCCGCTATTCTTGACGCGCGGACCATTGTAGCGTCCCTGCGGAGCATCCGCGGCGTCAAGACCGCCGCCATGCGTAATATAACGCCTTCAAGCATAGACGGAAGCCTAACCATCTCGCAGGTAAATGATTTTCTTGATGCGCCCGGCATCCAAACGCAGCGGTTTATCACTTATAAACAAACCGGAAGCGGCGGGCGGCTATCCATTACACTGACTCGTACAATCGCCCCGCAGCTCGTGAGCCTCCTATCGCCCGACATAGCGGATTACTTTTCCGCTCTCATGGCTCCCGGACTGACAACGGATTGGCAGTACATCCAGACCAAAGCCGAATATCTGCGGCAGCTTAAGGCGACATATAACATGCTCAAAAGCAACAGAAGGCTCGGCGATGCGCTTGCCGCTGATCTTGAAACCGCAATGATCCGTCTTACCCTTGACGTCCCCGGTGCCATTACTTCCGTTCAAGGCGGAACTTTTTCCGGCACACCCGCACAACGCGCCGAATTTACCATTCCGGTAATTGACCTCTTGGTACTGGAAAAACCGCTCCTATATGAGGTTGTGTGGAAGTGAACAGAGTGGCGCGTGGTATTTTATTTGGCATTTACTTCATATGAAAAAAGTATGATTGGTCTCACATGAAGTCATGTATGAATGTAAAAAAAGCTATGTCAAAGATTTTCAGTGATTGAACAGAGCTTCTTGGAGAAACGATAGGTTCTCCGAAATGCTGGACGTATCCGGCAATTATTTCCCTCTATCCTTATCGTATGCTTTTCCCGTTTAAGTATTTTTAAGACTTTGGTGATACTGATTTTCATATTTCCACCGCGTACAAATCCTTCCGTCGGTATCGCTCCAGACGGAATGTGGAAACGGCTCGGTTCAAAAAAAAAGCGCCGGCATTACCGGCGCCACAAACGATGGGTTTACGCTCCTGACGGCTCGAACCGGTTCACCATGAGCGCAGGCTGATGCGTCGCGTCAAGCATATCGCGCCACAGACTGCCTTCCGGATCAACATGGTTGCGGTGGGAAATAGCGGCTTTCATCGGGATATGGACGAATTCGTTGTTTACAAGACCGATGACGACCTTGGTTTTACCTGCCATTGCCGCATGAGCAGCCGCATTGCCAAGCCGTTCGCAGTACACGGAGTCAATGGGCGAAGCGGGCGCCGAGCGGATGATGTAGCTGGGATCAATATATTTAAGGTTGATCTCCGTCTTGATTGCCTTGAAATGTTTCTCAATACGATCTCGGAGATACGTGCCGACATCGCCGAACTTAACATTGCCGCCCGCATCCTTCTCACCGGATGCAAGCTGATCCTGTAATGCGCCTTCCGCAATGAGGATGACCGCATGTTTCCGCTTCCGGAGCCGTTCTTCAAGGTGGTGGAAGAATCCATTGTACCCCTCAAGATTGAACGGCACTTCAGGAATAAGGACAAAATTGACTTCATGGCTTGCAAGCGCCGCATGAGCCGCGATAAAGCCGGACTCCCGTCCCATGAGTTTTACCAATCCAATGCCGTTGATCTGGGAACTTGCCTCCATATGCGCTGAAGCAATGACGTCAACCGCTTTAGCAACCGCGGTATCAAAGCCGAAGGATTTCTGGATAAAGGCAAAGTCATTGTCAACGGTCTTTGGAATACCGATCATCGCTATTTTAAGCCTGCGCCGCTCTATCTCTTCGGCGATTTCGAGGGAACCGCGCTGGGTTCCGTCTCCGCCTATGGTAAAGAGCATGTTGAGATTCAACTGCTCCATGGCGTCAACGATCTTGCCCACTTCTTTACCGCCGCCGCGGGCGCTTCCCAGATACGTGCCTCCAAGCTTATGAATGTTGTCAACATTGTCAGGATCCAGTTCGCGGGGCTCATAGGCGTATTCCGGTAGAAAGCCCTTATATCCATAACGGATACCGCTGATGCGATGGACGCCGTAGCGCTCCCACAGACATCGGACAATGGCGCGTATTACGTCGTTAATGCCCGGACATAAACCGCCGCAGCTCACGATTCCTGCATGAACATGGGGAGGCTGGAAAAATATCTTTTCCCGCGGTCCCGCCACTTCAAGAACCTGACTCCGCTTCAAGCTTGGCTGGGATCCGAGCTTTACTGTCGGATTCAGCATAATAAACTGATTATCGGTAACGTAATTAGCGATCTGATCGCCCCGTTCTTTCGACATAATGATAGGCGATGTAATATTTCGCTTTCCTAATTCTTCAATAGTAAAATCAAACTCGCGTTTTTCAGCCATAGGGAACTCCTTTGCTTTATTATATAGGGTTTCATGTTGTCAGCTATCCACATGTAAAACCGTCAGGCTAGACATAGGCTTGTTCATAGTCTGAAAACTTTTCCTATTCCTTCCGCCGCAACAGTATCTCTTCTTACGGGTAGTGTACCTCATATTTTTGTAAAAGTCAAGCGTTATTGTTAGACAATCGCCTCGTGCGTTTTCTATCTCAAAGCTAAAGCATTGGGTTGGATGGCTACCTCTTATATAATGAAAAATATACCTAAACAGCCGATAGTTTTTCTTGACAAAACCGCGTAAAAGGATTGTACTATAAAAAAGGAGGTTCTTCCATGTTAGCCCAGACTCTGATCCAGAGACAAGATTTACGGCTTACTACACAGCTTGTTGCTGCTATCAATCTTATGGAAGTTCCAGTACTTGCTCTGGAGGAAAGAATAGCGGAGGAACTTGAACGAAATCCGGCGCTTGAGATTCAAGAGGAGCCGGCTCATATTTCGTTTGAGGATGCGCCGCCGACGAGGGAAGAAGCCGTATATTTTGAGGCAACGTCCGATCCGGGGTTTAGCTATGAAAACGGCGAAGAATCGTCTGATCGACAGTTCAAATTTATTGAAGGCGCGCTTACACGAACTGAAAGCCTGCAAGAACACCTGCTGTGGCAGTTACAGGCGGAATCGCTAGATGCAAAGACTCGTTCCCTGTGTGAAACGCTCATTCAAAATCTTGATGAAAACGGCTTTCATCTGGTGAGCGTAGACGAGCTACTGAAAGATGAAGATCGCGGATGCGTTCAAAACGCCGTACATATTGTCCAATCGCTCGATCCGGTCGGTACCTGTACCGCAAACTACGAAGAATCCCTGCGTACGCAGATACGGCTCCTCCCCGGCGCGCCGGAAGGCGCCGAAGAAGCGCTCGGCTATCTTGGACTGTTACAAAAGGGAAAATTTGCCGAAGCTGCGAAAAAAATGAACCGCGCGGAAGACGAGGCGCGCGCATTTTTTGCGTGTATTAAGGAATTAAATCCTTTTCCCGGACGCCTTTTTTCCTTAAAAGAGACCCGTTTTATCGTCCCTGATATAAAAGTTATCAAAAAAGAAGGGGAATTTATCATTATCCTTAATGATGAAGAAATTCCGGTGCTTGGCATCAATCGCTTCTTTATGAAAATAGCCGAAGAAAAGTCCGGTAAAGCGGCGCGGAGTTTTGCAAAGGAGAATATCAGAGAAGCGCAGTGGTTTATTAACGCCATTAATGAACGAAACCGGACCCTTCTTAAAGTCTCAAAAGCAATCGTCAATCATCAGACACAATTTTTCGAGAAGGGGCCGGGCAACCTTGTCCCGCTGACCCAGCAAACCATAGCCGGGGAGCTTGAGATTCATGAATCCACCGTTTCCCGCATAGCAAACGGAAAGTACATGCAGACCGAATGGGGACTTTTTAGTATGAAATACTTTTTTACCAATTCTATAAATCGCTACGGCGGGGAGATTTCACAGATTTCCAAAGAGAGCGTAAAGGCGAAGATCAAGGAGATAATCCTAAACGACAAGAGACGGCTTTCGGATCAGCGCATAGCGGACAAGCTCGGTGAACAAGGCATCAAGGTGGCGCGCCGTACGGTAGCGAAATACCGGCATGAACTGGATATGGGGTCGTCATTCACCAGATAGCCACACAGTATTGGGATTCAGCCCATAAGGCTTAATATATTTTTGGAGGTATCTATGAATACAGAAATTAAAGCGGTTCATTTTACATTGAAGGATGAAACAAAAAACTATGTTGAAAAAAAACTCTCCCGAATTCACAATGCGGAGAACATGATCATTGATCTGCTCATCACCGTGACTCACGAAAAAGAATTTTCAGCCGAAGCCACGGTTAATTTTCGCTGGGGTTTATCGGTTCATGTTAAAGAACGGGATTTTGATCTTCATGCAGCCATTGATAAGATGCTTGACGTTCTTGATGAGAAGATAAGTAAAGAAAAAGAAAAAGTTAAAGAAAGAAGATAGTATATTCCGCGGCGGAATTCGGAGAATACTGCCGCGGAACTGCCGCCGGCGCTGTCGCGTCGTATGAACATCATTATTCCCTTGTGTCGCACACACGGGAATAAATGTCATCATAATGACGCAAGTCGTCATAAATGCTATGAAAAGCTGCTTTTTTCTCATCTATTCAATGCAAATTACATCCTAACCTTCTATATACGTATGGAGGTTATTATAATGCAACAACAAATACCAATTAAAAAGCACAGACAGGAGAACATCTCCTGCGGTTTACGCGGCGCATTGACTGCGCTGGCAGTCGCGCTCGCCTTGTTGTACGCCGGTATGTTTACGGCGTGTTCAGACAATGATCATCAGGATCGGGAAGACGCCGCAGGACGGGCGCTGATTCGGATCGCTGGGTCGAACCAGCGTACTGTCTACCCCGATACCGGAGATTTTGTCAAATATACGCTGATCTTTACCGGCGAAAACGGAAAAAGCGCGCCGGATGTCGTTTTGGAACACAAAACAAGCGTAGAGATCGCGCTTGAACCGGGTACGTGGATCATAACCGCTACGGGCTGGACAAATTCCGCGGGTTCGGTACCCGTACCAGCGGTATGCGGCAGCGTCGAGGTAACGGTAGTCGCAGGGCGAACAACCCAAGCCGAGATTGTGATGAATAAACCAGTCACGGAAAGCGGTATACATGGCACGTTTACGTGGCGTGTACGGTTTCCGGCTGATGCGGTCGAAAGCGGTAGTATGCTACTCTCGGTATTGAAAGACGGCGCGTTTTCACCGTATAGCGAAGTCGATATGCTTGAACAAAGCGAAGGCTCCGTGAGCCTGCCGCCCGGTTATTACCTCGTGGAGATTACCTTGTCATCAGGAGGCGCGGAGACCGGACGGAGTGAAGTCGTGTACATCTATTCCGGTACTACTACCGCATTGCCGGACATGGAGTTTACGATGGGTGATTTCCCCCCGCACGATGCCGAACCGGAATCTTCCGCGCTTGAGATCAGTATCGGCGCCGGAGAAGTCATCGACATACGGGGATTGCCTCCCGGACCTGTGATCCTCACCGGAACCGGCGCCGAAGGCGTTCCTTCATCATTGTCCTTAACGGTAACGGGTTTTACACGGATCGAATGTTGGTTGGACGGACAACCGGTTGCTCCTGCATCAAGCGGAAACAACACGGAAGCGGCGTTTTTCATTAACGCATATGGATTACACAGCGGCAGGCACTTTTTATCGTTTGCCGGTGTGAAAAACGGCGTACCGCACGGGCGGGAGATACTCTTGTCTGTTGATCCGCCCGCGAGTATAGAAGCGGATAGTGTTGAAAGTCTTGCCAAAGCGCTTGCCGCGCTCCCGCCCAATACGCAAGAGTATCCCTACCATGTTACCATGAATGGCGTAAATATATCCGGTAGCGGAACAACCGGAAACACCTTGCGGACGTTATACAATGCGCTTAACCGGTACGTCGCGCTGGATTTAAGCGGCAGCAGTGGAAACACGTTTGTCAGTATCACTCCTACAACTGCCCCGGGAAAACAGTACGTCGTTTCGGTTGTTCTTCCGGCTTCCATTACCAAGCTTGATAGTAATGCGCTTCTTGGTTGTACGGCGCTTGTTTTCGCAGATATGCCCGGCGTCTTGACGGTAGAACGGGGAGCATTCGATGGGTGTGTGAATCTTTCATCCGTCTCTCTGCCTGAAGCAACAAACATCGCCAATACCACGAAAGACAACGTACATGGAGCGTTTTATAATTGCGTAGCCTTGACGTCCGTATACGTTCCAAAAGTCGCAACCATTGGACATCATTCGTTCAGCGGCTGTACCGCGCTCGCTACTATTTCACTACCCAGCGTAATGCAAATTGATGACGCTGCCTTCAAGAACTGCAACAATCTGGTTAGCGTATACATGCCGGAAAGCGCAACCGTTGCCGGTACTGCTTTTGCGGGATGTACGGCTCTTGTTGCGGAATAGAAGACTGTCCGGTATTAACGCAATAAAAAAAGTAAGGAGGGAGGGCGCCGTTTTTGACGCTGCTCCCGCTCGCTGTAGCCTTGCTCCGCTTTTCGCAACCCCCGCTTTTATATGCAGCCTTAACGTGGGGGACAATTCTCCGCTGCGCCGTGTTCTGCTAACCGCTTTATAGCGCCCGCTCGCACATCCACTGACAGTCTCTACCTGATACCTCTTGTACCGTAAAGGATTGCGGCGTAGCGTTTAGGAGTATGTCGGAAAAGTGCAAAAAGATAGCACTATCTTTTTCCTAAAAGACGGTACATTATATCCAGAGGGATACTGTGAATAAAAAAATATTCGGTTTGTCCATAACCACGCTTTGTGTGTTGGTCAAAGCTCTTGTTATAATATCCGCATTATGTTCATGTAACGCATTTTCCGGCTTCGGCGAATATACGGAAAACAATCCCAATGCCTTCCATGCCGTGGAGTTGAACGCATCGAACATGCATCGGCTCAACTTCGGGACAAGCGCCAACAAAGCGCCGAGCAATAAAACGACGATAGAACCAGATGGTAGCATCACGCTTTATGCCAACAATAGCACTAGCAGCGCGGGAAAAATTGCGGGCAGTGAGGACGGCATAACGTTTTACTTTAAGGAAGTTGACGCGAATATGAATTTTTCGCTTTCCGCTGAAGTGGAAGTTAAATTCTTTGGTTTGCAGAACGGCCGTACCGAATTGAACGGGCAGGAAGGTTTCGGGCTTATGGCGCGGGACTACGTGCCGCAATATCCGGGGTACACTATGGAAGAGCTGAGAGGCGTCGAGGCTGACGGCGAGTATTATGCGGGGTCTACCGGCGGTACGGGAAACATGATAATGGTCGGCGGCGTGAAACGGGGCGCGCGGGTATATTGGCGTACCGGCGTTACGGATCCAACCGGCGAATGTATAACTGATAATGACCCGGGTAAGATAGCCGACGCCTCAAAAGCCGTGTTTGATTTTACTCCCCGTGAACTGCCGGATTATTCGCCCTATCCCACGATGAACGACCGCCCCGATTTTCCAAGCGCGGGATCAAAATATAGCCTGACGCTGGAGAAGACGAATTCCGGCTTTAACGCCGTGATCCTCCAAACTGTACGCGGCGCGGGGGGGGGGGGGGGTTATGCCGGCCAACGGTTCGACTACTTCATACCTGAACCAGATCTTTTAACCGCAATAAATAAAGACCATTATTACATAGGTTTTTTTGCGGCGCGCAGCGCGGAAATTACTGTACGGAACATCAGCTATTCTGAAGCTAACGTTGATGATTGCGCTCCCCGCGTCATACCTGATTCTGTTCTTATCGAGCCTTCCTTAAACATATATTCCCCATCCGCTTCGGCGTCTTCTGACTATACCCTTGTCGCCCGATCAAACGTAGAGGGGACGCTTGCCGTCTCTCTCAACGGTACGGCGCTGCCGGAAGAGGCGGGACGAGGCGAGTGGATGGTTGAGAAGTCCAACGCGGTCTCGGTACCGTTTACGCAGTTTACCGTACCCGCATCGGGACTCCGCGACGGGGACAACGTGTTCCGCCTTATGTTCTACCCTGACAACAACCAGTCTCAATCCCAGTACCTCTTGTCTTCTACCACGCCGCTTTCCCTCTCCTTTATCGTCAATAAAAAAACAATGGGAGACGCCGAAGGCAATATCTGGGTGTCTCCTACCGGACGCGCATCCAATGCGGGGACGCGGGATAATCCCGTTGACCTTGATACAGGCATCGCCTACGTACAGGCGGGAAAGTCCGTGATCATGCAGGATGGCGTATACACGCCGCTCGCTGTGTCAATACCGCGCTACAATAACGGCAGCGAGGGAAATCTCAAAACTTTGAAAGCGGAACATCGCGACAAGGCGATCATCGACTTTCAGGGTAATCCCCAAAACAAGGGCTTTGAACTGCGAGGGGATTATTGGAAGATAAGCGGGATACATGTGCGAGGCACAGCTCCGGTTAAACGGAAGGGGCTCACCGTCATGGGACACCATAACGTTGTTGAATGGGTAAAAACCTACAATAACGGCGATACCGGCTTGCAGATAAGCGGAGAAAGCGCGGAGCCTAAGGCGTTGTGGCCCTCCCATAATACTATTTCGTTCTGCGAATCCTTTAACAACAAAGACGAAGCCCGCGAAGACGCGGACGGTTTCGCCGCGAAGCTCACAGTGGGCAACGGCAATACATTTACATGGTGCGTCGCGCACCACAACTGCGATGACGGCTGGGACCTCTTTACCAAGAAGGAAACCGGCGCGATAGGAGCCGTAACGGTTGAATATTGCATAGCCTACAGCAACGGGTACTACTTTAATGCGGACGGATCAGGCGAAGCGGTGTTCGCCGCATCGGGCGGCAACGGCTTCAAGATGGGCGGCGAAGGCATAGCCGTCAAGCATACTATCGTCAATTCCCTGGCGTTTCTCAACGGCGCGGACGGCTTTACCAGCAATTCAAACCCCGCGCTCATCCTTACCAACTGCACCGCGTACGAAAACGCCGGCAGAGGCTACGCGATATACGGCTCAGGCACGAGCGCTCCTGAGGGGCTTGACGCAAAGGTAACTCGCGTACTTTCCATGTATTCTGCGGATTCCGGCGAGCATAGCAATGACGGCGTGTGGTGGGACACCACTTTAACCGCGGTCGGGTACGTGTGGCGTAATAACGCCTCCCGTAATAAGAGCGAGTCGGTCATCACGGTCGAGCGGAACATCGTGTCTGCGGCGCTGCCTTTGGCGGACGCCGCGCCCTTTGATCCTTCAATACGGGGAACGTTCATTGAACGGCATGACGATGGTTCGTTTGTACTGAACGGCTTTATGAAAACAAAAAACATCAACGGGACGCAACCCGGAGCTGTGGGATT
Organism: Treponema sp.; assembly: GCA_031276815.1. Lineage (GTDB taxonomy): Bacteria > Spirochaetota > Spirochaetia > Treponematales > Breznakiellaceae > JAIRKH01. Next base: position 12,306 of record JAISMJ010000092.1, on the reverse strand, counting down.
ACATACTGCGGACGAAACCGCATTGTAATAGAGGAGAAAGCGTTATGTTAGAGTACACCCTTGAGGAAAATCTTCTTACTGAGGATAAAAGGGATTATCGGGCGCAGGTGATCAACGTCATTTCATATACTCGCGAAGATCTCACCGAGCGTATCATGCAGATTGGGGCGGGTTTGACCCGTTCAGATGTCGCAGCCGTGCTGGAAGCCGCAACGCAGGTCATAGCCCAGATCATTGCGGAGGGCGGGGCGATTCATTTTCTACTGTTCAATGCGTTTCCCAGCATACAGGGCGTATTTTTGGGTCCTGACGATACGTTTGATCCGTCCCGGCACACGGTCAAGCTCAACCTTCATGCAGGCACCGCGTTACATACCGCAATCGCCAGCGTCAAGGTCAAGAAAGTAGCCGCGGTGATCAGCGGCACGGTGATTACCGGCGTAACGGACATAAAGAGCGGTTCTGTGAACGAGAAGCTGACGCCCGGCCGGAACGTAAAACTCTCCGGCGTAAAACTCAAGATCGCGGGGAACGATGCGTCCGTGGGCTTGTACTTTGTTCCGGTTGCAGGCGATCCGGTCAAAGTGGACCCTTCGGACATTGTGGTTAATAACCCCTCGGAAATCATCGCGGTTATCCCCGAACTTTCAGCCGGCGCGTACCGCGTGAAGATAATTACCCAGTATGGAGCCGGAAAGGCGCTCAAAACGCCGCATACTTTTACGTTTGAGAAGGAATTAACCGTTTCTTCACCGGAACCTCCCACCCCTGCGTGAGAGAGCTTCTCACTACGGGGTGAGAGCGTCTCTCACTATGTGGTGAGAGAGCTTCTCACTATGCGGTGAGAGCGTCTCTCACCGCCGCGTGAGCAATGAGGGCGGAACCGGAACGCCCTGATGAATAAGGATAAAAATTCGCTGTTAGCGATTTTTATAGAATGACATTTTTTTAAGGAGTAATGTTATGAAAAAGAAATTATTATGTGGGTGTACCGTCCTGCTGGCAGCGGCAACGATGGTACTCATCATGGCGTGCAATTCTGGCGGAGACGACGACCCCCCCCCCCCCCCGCCGGCATTAAGCGGCATATCAATCGTTCCGTCAACGAAGGAACTAGTCATAAACGCTTCGTTCACCCCGGAAATAACGAAGACGCCTACAAACGCCCGGTCAACGTTCCAGTGGAGTTCGAGTGATCCCTCCAAAGTAACGGTCAACCAAACTACCGGTGAAATAACCGCCGGATCAGAGCCGACAACCCAACCGGTTACTGTTACGGCAACGTCTGTCGAATACCCGTCTGTAACAGCTAGTATAGCGGTTACTGTCGTGTATACCGCTTCGCAGTATGCCTTGCAATTCGAGTACAATGGCGCAAACGCTACAACGCATGACGGCTCAGAGGATGGTACAACCGCGCTTCCCGCGTTGGTCGACAACCGGTACTTGATAAACAGCTTCTTCAACACGACAAGCGCGGCAGGACCGACCGGTACTTTTTCAACAAGCACCGGTTTTGATGATACGACATTTCTCTATATAGACCACCTTTTTACCGGTAATTTCAAGATAAGCGCGCGGGTAAAAATGACCGAGACCCAAGCAAGTACTAGTACGAGTAAGGGCATCATCGTAGGCGGGTTTACGCCGAGTGAGGAAGGTTCGCAAAAGCCCGGAGAATTATCGAAGGTTGGCGGCGTGTTTTACCGGACAGGCGGCGGAAGCGGCGGGATTACACCCTATGCGATCCGGTCGGTGGTGAGTAAGCCCACTGAGGTGGCGTCTGCTGCGGGCTTGAATCTGCCCGTGGGGAAAAACGACGAATATATATTGGAAGTAACCCGTACAAGCGAAGGTTTCCGTACTGAAGTATTGATCGGCAAGAATGGGCAACTGCTTTCCGCCGATGCAAGCAAGCTGGTCAAATACACGCCGGAGCCAACCGAGACAAATCAGAATCCGGAACCTGAGAGGTCGGTGCTTGCTAATACGCCGGTTTTCTTAGGCGTCGCGCTTATGGGAGTAAAGGCGGAAATTTCCCAGATACGAGTATGGGAGAATGAGCTCACCGGTTCTCCGGTATTCTATACGCCCGCTTCTACGCCGAGACCCGTTCCGGTTGCCGCCGTCAGTATCGGCATACGACAAAACGGAGACATTACGACTCCTGCGGGAACCGGTACCGCAATCGCGCCGCAAACCGCCCTGTTCCGTTGGTCAGAGGCGCAATCCGGCATTGATCTTGTTCCTATTATTATTCCGTCCTACGCTGACGAACCGGGCGCTTCATTCGCTGTTTCCCTAGAGGAGGCGCATGTAAGCTCTGATTCTATTACCGTAGACGGACAAGGGCATGTTACTGTTACCGCTCCGGGCGACATATATATCCAGATGATTTCAAATGATGATCAAGCGGCGGCTGAAGCTTTCCTCAAAATAACGGTAACGGCTGATTATGTGCCTGTGGAGCAATTTGCCATTGTTGGTAACGATAGCGTTACAGTTACCCTTACTGAGACGTTCACCACGGATATTCCGCCTACCGTAACGAATCCGGCTATTACATGGAGTCTGAGTGATCCCGACAAGGCTAAGTTTATCGTAGAAGGGGCAGAGCAAAGTGAACCGGTTACCAATGCGGAAGTAACGGTCAAGGGACTTGCGGCAGGGAGCGTTACGCTTACGGCACAAGCAACAACCACTGATGGAACCACTCCAACCACGATAACCGTAACTAAATCAATTACTGTTTCCGCAGGCGGAAGCGGCGAGAACAAAGAATGGAATTTCTCGGATGACCAATTTACTACTTTAACGGGGGATATAACCAGCACTACAACTATTGATGGTTTAACATTTATAGCTGATGGCACTAATACTATGAAGATTGGTACCAGTGGTAAATCTCTGGATGACTATACCTTTACTCACCGCTTACAGCTTCAAGGTACCGGCGATACAACAAAACGCGCTCTAAAATTTGACGTTACCGGAGATTGTACGATACGAGTATACCTCATTACCGGTAGCAATGGGAACGTGCGTAATATAGGCGTTGCTACGGCAGAGGCGGAATTAGGTACAATAGCAACTACAGATGATAGTAGTACTCTTTCTAGCAATACCTTTGCATATACGGGAGGTCCGGCCTCGCTATATATTTACTCAAAAGCTAGCGGCATAAATCTCTATTTAATAAAAGTGGAATATTAGTAACGCTACAAAGTCGCCCAAGGGCGGCTTTTCTTGAATTATTTTATCATGTCAACAGTATTGAGAATTCATATAACTATGTGAAAAAAGCGAGGGAGAGCGGCGCAAAGAAAGGCGCGGTATAGCGTACAATGCGTCTTCTTTCCCTCTTCTACCCTGTTGACCGTGAGTATGTTAATAGGAGAATGAGTATGAAAAACATTGCGGCGCTGCTGTGTCTGATGACCGCGCTTGTCCCGCTTTTTTCACAGGAAACGCCGGTTACGATCCGTGGGGATGTTACCACCATATACACACTCGGCAATGCCGGCGAAATGCAGATACTGCCGAGTGGAACCGGAGATGGAGCCTATATAGATAAGAAAAACGGGTTCTACACTAACGCGGCTCTTTCCCTTTCTTATAAACCGGTTCCTTTTGCGGAAGGTTTTTTCAAAATCGCCGCAACCATCAAACCCGGTTCTTTTTATGTGCCGCTTCAGCTTGAGCCGTCCGGTAAATCGGATTTCGCGTTGACGTTTGACGCGGCATGGGGCAGGATAAACGTCATTGACGGCTTGGGGTTTGACGCCGCCCCGGTGAATCTGTTCCTGAAAGCCGGTAAGTACCGCAGCGAAAGCTATTATGTGGGCAAAATATCAAAGTTCGAGACGGAATCCGTGCTGTACATGCTCAAGACGGCAAATACCTACAACTATACGATTGGAGCCGAGTATGACGCGGGTAAGCCGTACATCTCCGCGGCGCTTACCACCAACTACCTTTTCGACGAGGCTATCCCGCGTTTGTACGACTCGGACGGCAGCGTTTCCGTCCATGGTCAGCCTGTTCTCGGCGAATATGCGCCGCAACTGTACGCAGCCGTTGCCATGCGGGATTTCACGTTTCTTGAAAGGCACGCCCTTTCAGCGGAGATTCTCTATGCGCTCAATGGGGCGAACATCTATTCCGGCAATTCTTTTGGCGCAAGCGTGAAATACACCCTGCCGGTGGGCGAGAGTATCTCTATTCCCGTGGGGCTTTCCGCAGGCTTTTATGAAAAGAACATAGACGTACTTGCCGGCGCAGCCAATGATAAGACTACGGATTTCCGCGAGACGTTCAGCTTCGGGTATGGCGCGGGGCTGCGGTATGCGGCGCCGTTTTTTACTGTTGACGTGAATCTTGCCGGCGCGTATTCCAACATCAGCCATATCTACCGCGATCCGCTTTCAATCGCCTCGTTGTCTCTTGACGCATACTGTACGTTTATGGGACGCTTCTTTGTGGGCGCGGGTTTTGTCGCGGGTACGCTGACGGATGCGGTGTGGAAGACCAAGCAGACGGCGGAGCCCTCACGCGACAATGGCGGCTATGAACACACCTTTTCCTTTGCCGATAACATAGGCTGGGAAGTGTATACCGGCTTGCAATTCCAGAAAAACGTCCGCTTTATCATCGGATTCAATAACAACAAGGGGCTTGCCATGAACTACACGCTTGAGAGCAGACCGGATGCCCACATCAAATACAAGCAGACGGATACCGAGATAGCCAATAACATGTATGAAATAACAGGGTTGTTCGTCAAGATGAGCTTTAGTTTTTAATTCAGCGACGGGCGCCGCCTATCAATGGGGTATCGAAGGAGGGCAGCGGAAATCCGCTGCCCCTTTTTTATGTTACCGTTCCCGGATACAACACCGCGTTTTTCGGGATAACAATAATGCCGTCAATAATATGATAATTACCGTAATCACCGTCATTTCGTGGTATATTATCTATACCGATACGGCAGCCTTCACCAATCGCCGCATTCTTGTCAATAATCGCGCCTTTGATAATAGAACCTTTTCCTATGCCGATATTCGGAATTTGCTTTTCGATATTCGTTCTTTTAGTAATTTCCGATTCGTAGTAATCCGCTCCCATACAAATCACGCCATTGAGACTCGCCCCATTCTCAATCAACGTCCTCAAACCAACGATGGAGTTGCTTATTGTGGCATTAGTGATGATGCACCCTTCCGCCGTAATAGATTTGCTGATGCTGCCATAATTGATTTTTGAGGGCGGGAGATTGCGGCGGTGCGTATAAATCGGACTCCGTTCATCGTAAATATTGAAGCGCGGTCTCATCGTAGTAAGCTCAAGATTCGCCTCGTAAAAATTCTTGATAGTCCCAATGTCTTCCCAATAATCATTGAACGTATAGGCGTTTACTTTTAACCGCTTGATCGCCTCTGGAATGATTTCTTTCCCAAAATCGGCGAGGTCGTTGTTCAGACACTCTTCCATTGTTTTGGCGTTGAACACATAGATGCCCATTGACGCAAGGTAGTAATCTTTATTCTTATCGGGTGTAATCTCCGCCGGCGCCTTGAAATTGGAAATATCTTTTGAAGGACCCGGTTTCTCAAGAAATTCCGTAACAACGTTCTTTTTATCCGCCTTGAGGATACCAAGCTGGCTGGCGTCCTGCCTGCCCACCGAAGTACAGGCTATGGAAATAGCCGCGCCGGACTCTTTATGCTTACTCAAAAAATCAAGCAAGTCCATACGGTAGAGTTGATCACCCGAAAGGATCAGGTAATACTCGGGATGCGCTGTCCTGAAATGCTGGAAATTTTTCCGCACCGCATCCGCCGTCCCCTGGTACCAATCGGTATGCTCCGGCGTCTGTTCGGCAGCGAGAATTTCTACAAAGCCTTTTGAGAATGAGTCAAAGGTATACGTTTTGGCTATGTGCAGATGTAGAGATGCCGAATTAAACTGAGTCAAAATATATATCTGCCGCAGATTCGCATTGATACAATTTGAAATCGGTATATCGACAAGCCTAAACTTTCCTCCGAATGGAACAGCCGGCTTTGACCGGTCCTTAGTTAAAGGAGACAAACGGGTACCCTTTCCACCGCCTAATATAATAGATAAAACTTCAGACATAGTTTTCTCCCTGATAAAATATCCGGTCTTTACCGGAGTGTATATATTCATAGTATAAAGGAAGTTTGCTATTCTGTCGATAGATTTTTTATGAAAAAGATAGTTTTTTTATCAGAAAAGATAGACCGTCTTTGTCGACTTTGATGTGGGTATCGGTGTTATGCACCATGTTATGATGCAAACATGAAAGACATACCCTTACGTTGACAAACCATGTAAAAGACCAAGTACATTGAGGATAAACGTTCTGATAAAAGCTCTGAACAAGGAGATTATAGATGCGATATGTATGTGTGATTATCGGCGGCGGCTTTGGAGCATTACTGCGTTATGTATCAACTCAATGTATTACTGCGTGTATCAATAACAAATATCCTTTAGGAACACTGTTTGTAAACTGCATAGGAGCATTATTAATAGGATTTCTAACGCCTCTCTTTGAATTATTCTCACTAGACAGCAAATGGAAATTAGGCGTAATAACGGGGTTTCTAGGCGGATACACAACATTTTCAACATATTCGTTAGAAACGGTACAATATATTACAAATGGAAATATCAAACAGGCAATAATACACATATTGCTCCATAATGTGTTGGGTATAGTATGTGTATTGTTAGGCATGAAGTTGAATACAGTCTTACTGTAAATAACGGCAAACGTCTTGATACGGAAGCTGTACCGGCATAACCTTCCCGGATTACCTTATTATGAAAATATAGCTACCCTTCTTATTATGCGCTTGATACTTCGCTTTTCCCTTCAAAGAATAGTAGGAAAATATCTAAAAAAGGTATTGACTTATTGTCATAGCTTGGTTACTATTGTATTAGTTTATTAGAACAATGCGCTTCATTGAAGGAGGATACTTATGAAAGCCGTTCAGGCGGTTGACGTCGTTAAAGACTATGATTTGAATGGAATAGCGGTACATGCCTTGCGCGGGATATCGCTGGGGTTTGAGAGCGGCGAATTCGCCGTTATTGCGGGTCCTTCGGGCAGCGGTAAGTCGACGTTCCTGCATCTTGCGGGATGCCTTGATACGCTTACCGCCGGGTCTCTCAGTATCGCGGGAATCAATACGGCGGAGCTTTCCAAAAAACAGCTCGCCCTGCTTCGCCGCCGGAGCATCGGCTTTATTTTTCAGGCGTATAACCTGATTCCGGTGCTTTCCTGTATTGAGAACGTGTCGTTTCCGCTTACCCTGCTCGGCGTAGACAGGAAGGAGATACGGGAGCGTTCACGCGCCGCGTTGAGCGATGTGGGACTCAGCGGCATGGAAAACCGCCGTCCCAAAGAAATGTCCGGCGGACAGCAGCAGCGGGTAGCTATCGCCCGCGCATTAGTGAAATGCCCCGCGCTTATTTTGGCTGATGAGCCGACCGCGAATCTTGATTCCACGATAGGCAGGGAGATTCTTGAACTGATGCTGGCGTTGAACAAGAGCGAAGGAACAACGTTTATTTTTTCTACCCACGATCAGATGGTCATGGAGTATGCCCGCCGCGTGGTACATATCCGCGACGGTCGCGTTGAACGCGACGAGGCCGCATGATGTCCGGCACATTGCAGAGCGTTTGGGAATTGAAACGCATGGCGCTGCGTAATTTGGCGCGGCATAAAGTCAAAACCGTTATTACTTGTCTTGCCATTATGATAAGCGTAACGGTGTATATTTGGATGGACAGTTGGCTTGCGGGGATGGCGCTGGAATCGCGGCGGAACATCATCAATTACGAAATGGGCGCGGCGAAACTGCAAACAAGGCTCTACTTTGACAAGAAAGACGAAATGCCGGCGTACGAGAATTTCGCGGGCTGGGAAACCTACGCGCAGATTCTGGATGAAGCCGGCTACAACGTAGCGCCGCGTTATACCTTTTCGGGAACCGTCTATTCCATGAACGGCTCCGCGCCTATGGTGATGAACGCGGTTGATCCGGACGCGGAAGCGCGGACGCTGGCGTATACCGGCTATGTCGAATTCGGGCGCGCCATCAAGAACGGCGAGTTCGGCGTAACCATGGGCGCCATGACCGCGGAGAAACTCAAGATAGGGATTCCCACGCGCCCCACGGTACGCGAATTGGAGGCGTTGATTGCCGCTAGTACGGCGAATCCCGATGATGCGGCGTTTGTCCGCTCCTGTTACGCGGAAATGGAAGCGAAAGCGCAGTTCGCGGAAACGCGGGACTACGCCGAAGAACGGGCGAAGGGCAAGATGATGCTGAAACGGGACACGCCGCAAGAGGACATTGACCGGCTTTGGAAACTGATTGATGACGCGGGGTTCAACGACGTACGTATCTCCGCGGTCATTGACTACAAGATGGCGCCGGACAGTATCCGCAAGGATACATGGGACGCGAACCTCTGGAACGCGCTGACGGCGCGGGAACAGGCGCTTATCGGAGCGGCGTATGAGTTTGACGAACCGACCCACGCATACCTGTTGGTCGAGACGGACGAGGCGAAATGTGACGCGGCGCTCGCCGCCATGCTCCGCGTTGACTTTTCCGGCGCGGTCAGACACGTTAATCAGGTGATTAACGCAAAGGTTGTGGGGATAATCAATTCCCCTGATCCCTATAACAATTTTAATATAGGCTATATGCCCATGGACGTGTTACAGGACGAAGCGGGCATGATGCTTGACGGTCATGTAACGGAACTCATCATCCGCGACAAAGCGCTCGGCGTAGCGGACATGAACAGCAAGAAGGAAACCGCGCGGGCTATCCGCGCGGCGCTGGACGCGGGGCTGGCGCGGCAGGGTCTCACCCTTGATCCGAGCCTTGACGTGTTCTTCTGGACCGACTACGCAGCCGATTATCTGGGGGTTGAGGCGATGGACTCGGCTCAGACGCGGGTTCTCACCTTTCTTCTGTTCTTCCTCGCGCTCTTCGGCATTTCCAATACCATGCTCCTCGCCATTCTGGAACGCACCAAGGAGATCGGCATGATGCGGGCGATGGGCATGACGGACGGACAGGTCATACTCACCTATATGATGGAAGCCGCGTTCCTCGGCCTGCTCGGCTCCCTCTTGGGAATAGTTCTGGGCTGTATCATCAACTATCCTATGGTTAAATACGGCGTTGACTTCTCTGAAATGATGGAACAGATGGGCGGCGCTATGGGGTACCGCGTTGCGGGCATCTTTCGGGGAACATGGAAGCCGTCAACCATTATCGGCAGCGGCGTTGCGGCGACCGTCCTTTCCTCCCTCATGGCGTTTTTTCCCACCCGCCGCGCAACCACGCACGCGATCACGGAAAGCATGAGGTTCGAATGACTACCGCTCTGTCAGCGGCGGGCGGCATAGCCGCCGGCAACGGCGAGACGCCCCGCTTTCGGCGGGCGCATAAATTGAAACAGGAGTATTAGTATGAACAAAGCGGTACAACGCGGGGGAACGGCAGCCCTCATAACAATAGCGTTCCGAAACATATTTCGGAACATGCGCCGGACCATGTTCTGCGTCGCGGCGGTGGCGATAGCGGTGTTTTTCATCATCTTTTTTTCATCGCTCATTGACGGTATGCTTCAAAGTATGCACGACGTGGTGCAGACGTTTGAATTGGGGCATGTGCGGGCGGTGTCAGCCCGCTATGAAGCGGAGAGCGAATACTCGCCGGTACAGTACCCCGTTGCGGAAGGCGCGAGCCTTGCGTCCGTGATGGAGCGGATCAAAGCCATACCCGGCGTCCGCGCCGCGTTTCCCCGCATCAGCGCCTATGCGACCTTGCAGGAAAGCGTCGTCAAACACGCGGGACTGTGGGGCGTTACTATGGGCGAGGAGACGGCGGTACACAACTTCAACTTCACGGACAAAACGGACGGGCTTGTGGAAGGGCGCTATCCCGCGCCGGACAGCAATGAGTGCGCCATTGGGCTGCGCTTTGCGGAAAAGACGGGGCTGAAGATCGGCGACCGCATCCCTCTCAAGACCGTTTCATCCCAGTTCTCGGACAAACTCTGGGCGCCGGTAGTGACCGGCGTCTTCCGGTTCGATTACGCAAAAATGGATCGGGAGACGATCATCGTGGACTTCACGCGCCTCCAGCGCCTGCTCTCGCTGAACGACGCCAGCCAGCAGATAGTCGTGTATGCGGAGTCTCCGGACATGAGCGCCCGCATAGCCCGCGACATGGCGCCCTTCTTTAACGCGGACGACGTGATTACCGAATGGACGGATCAGTATTGGATCGTGATGATGGACATGTACCAGCCGGTATACTATGCGATGTATCTGGTGTTCCTCATTGTGGCGTGCCTGCTCATCGTCAATACGATCACCATGATCATCCACGAGCGGATCAAAGAAATCGGCATGATGGGCAGTCTGGGCATGATGAGGCGGGAAATCGTTACGGTGTTCTTCTTCGAATCCCTGTTCCTCGCCATGACCGGCGCAACCGTTGGCATGGTTCTCGGCGGAATCGTTACGGTCATAGGGCAGCATGTCCCGTTGCGCTGGACGTCCATTGCCGGTGAAAGCGCGTTTGCCGCAATGCCCGCGGCCAATGCGATTTTCTTCCGTTTCAGCATCGGCGCTCTGGCGCGGAGCTGGCTTCTGGGCGTCGTCGTCTCGTCCCTGTTCACCCTGTTCCCTTCGCTCAAAAGCGCGTTTGTCGAGCCGGTGGAGGCGTTGCGGCGGTAACTGGCGCAGGATGCGATGCGTCCTGTACGCCCTTATACGCAACGCGGCGTTTTGAGCGCGCGCGTTGTGGAAACGCATAGACTATAGGAGGTTTATTATGAAAACGAATGTAACGGTATGGCTGGCGGCGGCGCTGCTGTCCGCGCTTCACGCGCAGACGCTCAACGCGCAGACGCCCTCGGCAGCGGAACTGCTGCGGCGGGTGGATGAGAACGAAATCTTCTCCACCATTCAGTATGAAAGCGATATGATCATAGAGTATCAGAACCGGCGGTACGTCAAGACCCTGAAGGCGTGGGCGCGGGGGAACAGCGACAGTTTCATTGAGTTTATCAACCCTGAAGACTACGGAACCAAGTACCTCAAGAAGAACGCGCGGTTGTACGTGTATTCGCCCGATACGGAGGAAGTGATGCTCATTTCGGGGCACATGCTGAAAGAATCCATGATGGGTTCCGATCTGTCGTATGAGGACGCCATTGAGAACGAGAAACTCTCCGCCCGCTACACGCCGGTACTGACCGGAAGCGGCGTTTTCAATGGGAGGGAGGTATGGATTCTCGAACTCACCGCAAAGAAGAAGACGGAAAGCTATCCCACACGGAAACTCTGGATCGATAAAGAACACGGCGATCTGGCGCGTTACGAACTCTACGCGCTCTCCGGCGCGAAGCTCAAGGAATTTACCTTGCTCCGCGCCCAGCTCATCGAAGGGCGCCGGTTTCCGGTTGAGTATGAAATGCGCGATCTGCTGCGTAAGGGGAGCAAAACGACCTTTGTTATGCGGCAGGTGGCGCTTGATCAGCCCATCGCGGATTCGGTCTTTAGCCAGCGCAATCTGGAGCGGTAATGAAGCGGCGCGCGAGGCGCGGACAAGAGCCGCGCTGTTGCAATGCCGCGGCGCAATCGCCCCGCGCAAGCCAACGCATCCCATGCGGGCGGTCGCGGGCTTACGCGCCGGCGTACGTTGCCGCCATGTGTTGAGCGATCAGGGCTTGAGCGGATGAATGAGCAGGGCTAGATCGGGTGAGCGATCAGAATTGAATCAGCCAACAGATCTCGGTTAGAGCAGATGAGGGATCAGAATTAGATCAGTCGACTGATCACGGCTAGATCAGTCAAGCGATCAGAATTGGATCGGTCAACCGATCACGGTTAAAGCGGATGAATGATCACGGCTAGATCAGTCAAGCGATCAGAATTAGATCAGTCAACTGATCAGGCTTAGATCAGTCAAGCGATCAGAATTGGATCGGTCAACCGAGCAAGGTTAGAACAGATGAGGGATCAGAATTAGATCAGTCAACTGATCACGGTTAGATCAGTCGACTGATCAGGCTTAGATCAGTCGGCTGATCTAGTACTAGATCAGTCAACTGATCAGGCTTAGATCAGTCGACTGATCATGGCTAGATCAGTCAAGCGATCAGAATTGAATCAGCCAACAGATCACGGTTAGAGCAGATGAACGATCAAGATTAGATTAGTCAAACGATCTGGGCTAG
>JAISMJ010000026.1 GCA_031276815.1 Treponema sp. | reverse complement strand
TTATTTTAACCTCAATCCCATACGTATTAGAAATATTGGCGGCTATTAAATTTACAATATCTGAATTTAAATCCGGAAATGTCGCAATATAAACATAATATCCCGGGAGATTAATTATGTCGTTATTTGCATCTTTAACACCAATATTACTTTGTATTTCAACACTTTCCGCATAAATTGTTGCCAACTCATTAAGATTATTAATTATGAAATTAAGACGACTATTTGCTTTTTGATATTCCTCATTCATTATCTCTATGTCAACGGCAATTTTTTGATATTTATAATTCCAAGGATCTAATTGCAATCCTTTTATTACAATTTCATAAGCCCTTGTATGGTTTTTATCATTCATATATAGATCAACTAATTGCCAATATTGGCTTATAATGCTTCTTGCTGCTACATTTCCTTCCGCTTCGACCTTCCGAATATTATTCTCTAATTCAATAACCGATAATTCTTGAGAAAATAAGTTGGAAGTACATAAAACCACCAATGAGAATAATACTATAAATCTCATTTACTGCCTCCATGAAATAGTTTTACAACAAATTTATATATTTGTCAATAATTTTTCAAATTTTAAAAAATGGTACATAACCTATATGCGGTAATATTCGCCGGATTTTCCAATTCCACCTTCCATTTTACACATAAATCAACTAAATCCTGTTCCCGTGTGGGCATCCAATCACTGTGCGCCATTGTTTTTCTCCTTTTGAAGGCAAAGCCTTTGGTTTTACGTAGCGCCCCGGCATGGACGGCGGACGCTTTCTTTTTTATTCAAGAAATTTTTAAACGTTTATTCTTTTTTCCATTCGTGTTTTAATAATCTATATTCAACTCTATCCTTTAATTTATTTTCATGCAATTGATATTCCTTAAATTCAGCTTCTTTAATCATTCCGCATTTTCTCATTACCTTTTCCGATCCAATATTTTCTTTTAAACACCCTGTCGATATTCTATATACATTATCTTTTTCAAATGCGTATTCTATTATCTTTTTTAACGCTTCTGTTGTATATCCTTTTCCCCAATGTTTTTCTTTTATGAAATATCCCATATCAACTATTTTCCCTAAAAATGTTATCTGTTTTACCGTGTATCCAATTTCTCCTATATGTTCTTTTGTATTTCTGTTTTCTATTCTAAAAAAATATAATTTCCTCTTTTCAAAATTCATTTCCTCAATTGATTTCAAAAGATTTTCTTTTGACTCTTCCATATCTTTTGTTTTTATTTCCGGTAAATATTTCATTGATGTTTCATCTGATAATAATTCATGATGCGTCATTAAATCGTCTAAAACATGATCCCGTATCAATAATCTGTCAGTATATAATTCTATCATTTTATTTTCCGTAAAATTCATTCAATGGATAAACGTAATGCGGGGTCAGTTGCAAAGCAGCTCACGCCCCGCATCAATCCAAACAATTTTACCCAATCACCGCTTCCACCACCGGGGACCACTTCTCCATATCGCCCTTGCCGTTTTCATAACATGCCGCGTAATACGCCGTCTTCCCTTTTCCGCTTCCGTGTGAACAATGACGATGATCGGCTTGCGGGAGAAGTGGGATTTGGGCAGGTCTTCACCGGACGCCGACCGGTCGCCGACCGCTTGCCATGCATACCGCACGCCATAGGCGTCCGCCGGTTTTGACGTCTTGCCGGTCATGTGGTTCAATGCCCGTATCCGGTGTTCAGAATGGTTCGGCGTGTTTTCCACCACCGTATCCGACTGTGAGGACGGCGGCTGGTGGGAGGTCGGCGTTTTATCCGCCGGATGAATGCCGAACACCAGTTTTTACGCGTCGCTCATCTTTTTGTTAAGCCGGATCGAAGAGTTGGCGAAATCCCGCATGGCATCCGTCGTCTCGTCCTTGTCGAGCCGTTTCGCTGTGGAATTGTCCACTTCATAAGCGAAACGGGCGGTCAAAAAGGCGGCTATTTTGCCCAACGCCGCCGTAACATCCGCCTGCTCCCAGCTATATGCGGTAATATTCGCCGGATTTTCCAATTCCGCCTTCCATGGTACACATAAATCAACTAAATCCTGTTCCCGTGTGGGCATCCAATCGCTGTGCGCCATCATTTTTCTCCTTTTGAAGGCAAAGCCTTTGGTTTTTTGACTGCAATGCAGCCTTTCTAGACTGTAGTCTGACGTTTCCAGATTACAGTCTTATAATCACAATTATATCACGACGGGGGAGAAAAGGCTATATCCATCTTGAGAAGTCCCACACTCATCTTTGAAAAGCTCGTAACCTTGACGTTTCAATTAAAAAAGAAGTCGGCGATCTACAAAGTATGAGAGACGGGTGAGCTACCCAAGTCTCAAGCGACGAGCGTCTTGTTTCACAGACCACATGTAGACCGGCAGAGCAAGCCCTGCCAATCCGGCGGTTTCAGCTTCCACGCGCATTGTATTCTTGCGCACCGCGCAAGAATCTTTAATCCTTCCCCATAGGACTTTTCTATACGTTCTTGTCAAGTTTTATGTCCCTCTGTTGGTACGTATCTGTATCGTTGCGCCTTATATCCGCAAGCCTTAAGAAGGGACGCAAAGAGACAATGGGGATCATGTCAAGCGCCATAGAAAGCAAGGGTCCCCCTATAGCCCTAAACAGGAAAAAGATCACAGGAAAGTTCGGACTTTCGCTCCATAATTACCGGCGCGTCATGGAAACCAAGCTAGACGAGTAATGAAAAATGACCTATACTCATACTATGATTAACATTGCTATTATTGGCGTGGGAAATATCTCACGCTCACACATGGAAGCGTATCGCACGTTTCCGGATCGCTGTACGATCGTTGCCATTGCCGACAGCGTGGTTGAGAAATGCGAACACTATAAGAAGACCGAAGCCCTTGACGCCCGCGTTTTTGATTCGCATATCACTATGCTCGAAGCGATGAAAGGACGCATTGATCTTGTAAGCATTTGTACGCCGCCCTACACGCACGCGCATATCGCCATTGACTGCCTTAAAGCCGGCTGTAACGTTCTCGTTGAAAAACCCATGGCGGCAAGCCTTGAAGAGTGCGATGCGATGCTTGCGGCGGAAAAAGAAAGCGGCGGGATACTAGCCTGTGTTGCGCAGAACCGTTTCCGCACCCCGATTGCGGCGTTGAAAAAGGCGCTTGACAGCGGCATGATCGGGCGTGTGCTTCACGCGCAGGTCGATTCGTTCTGGTGGCGGGGGCTGCATTATTACGACCTCTGGTGGCGCGGTACATGGAAAACCGAGGGAGGTGGCTGTACGCTGAATCATGCGGTTCATCACATCGATATGCTTATCTGGATGATGGGTATGCCGGAAAAGGTAACCGCGGTCATAAGCAATGCGGCGCATACTAATGCGGAAATTGAAGATATTTCCGTCGCCATACTGCAATACCCGCGCGGCGCACTCGCACAGATCACGAGTTCGGTCATACACCACGGAGAAGAACAACAGCTCATATTTCAAGGCGAAAAAGCCCGCATATCCGCGCCGTGGAAGGTATGCGCTACTGTCGCGGGCGCAAACGCGTTTCCCCTGAAAGAACATGACGGCGAGCTGGAAAAGAAACTGACCGGTTTTGTGGAGTCTTTCCCTCCCCTGCCGTATGAAGCCTTCACCGGCGAGATCGAGAATGTGCTTTCCGCGCTCGAACAGGGCGGGCGTCCCGCGATTGATGGGCATGACGGGCGCAACACGCTGGAACTGATCTCCGCGATTTACAAATCAGGCGCATCCGGCTCAACGGTTACCCTGCCGCTCGGCGAGGATGACCCGTTCTATACGGTGAACGGCATCATGGCGGCTGTACCGCATTTTTACGATAAAACCGCATCCGTGGCGGGATTTGACGGAGCTATTACATTAGGAGGTACCTATGAACACAGATAATGGCGGTACTGATGGCAGCGCCAATGGCGCACTCTATGCGCCGCGCAGAAAACCCGCGCCGGTAGTGAAGGCGGGTAAATTTGTATTTGCCGCCGTGGGGTTGTATCACGGGCATATTTACGGCATGTGCAACGGGCTCATTGAGGCGGGCGGCGTTCTCAAAAGCTACTACGATCCCAACCCTGCATATAGGGCGAATTTCGCGCGCACTTTTCCCGCCGTGAAACCGGCTTCAAGCGAGGAGGAAATCTTACGCGACCCTGAAATCCTGCTTGTGGCGGGCGCGGATATGACCAGCGAGCGGTGCGCGTTGGGACTGCGCGTGATGGCTGCCGGAAAAGACTATTTTACCGATAAAGCGCCCCTTACCACGCTGGAACAGCTTGCCGATGCGCGGGCGATGGTACGCAAAACAGGCAGAAAATACGCGGTGTACTACAGTGAGCGTATCCATGTGGAATCCGCGGTATTCGCAGGGCAGCTTATTGAACAAGGCGCTATTGGAAGGGTGATACAGGTCATCGGTTTTGGTCCTCACCGGTTAAACCCGTCTTACAGACCGGACTGGTTCTTCATCAAGAAGAACTACGGGGGTATTCTCTGCGACATTGGCAGCCACAATATGGAACAAATCCTCTATTATACGGGAGCGAAGGACGGCGCCGTGGTCAATAGCCGCATAGCGAACTACAATCATCCCCAGTACCCCGAACTGGACGACTTCGGCGACGCGCAGGTTACGCTTGACAACAACGCCACCGGTTATTTCCGTGTGGACTGGTTTACGCCGGATGGTTTGCAAACGTGGGGAGACGGGCGCATGTTTATTCTGGGTACTGAAGGCTTCATTGAACAGCGCAAGTATATGAATCTCGGTTTCAAGGGATCGGGCGGCGGGCATGTCTTCCTTGCTAATGGGAAAGAAGAAACGTACTACCATGTGGAAGGAAAGGTCGGGTTTCCGTATTTTGGCGCACTCATTCTTGACTGCCTGAACCGCACGGAAAACGCCATGACTCAAGAACACGCTTTCAAAGCCGCTGAATTGAGCCTTATCGCCCAGCGCGATGCGGTCGCGCTGGAAACCGCTCAAACTAAACAATGAAAGCGCAGCCTTACCCTATGTTTCTAAACGTACCAGCCGTCTGGCTGGCGCGTTTAGAAATACTCTGATAATACTGCAAGAGGAAATTTCCGATACTAACATCCGCAATGACTCCATAAGGCGCACGGCGATTGGAGGCTATTCTCCGTGTAATGGGGCTATACCGTTGGCGGCGATAAATAGGCGGCTAACGTACTGAATAACTGGCGGATGTCTATGGGTTTGGCAATATGCCCATTCATACCCGCGGTAAGACAGTCACGGACATCTTCCTTAAACGCGTTGGCGGTCATGGCGATAATCGGACAGGACGCGGCATTTGGCGTTCCCAAGTTGCGTATTGCGCGAGTTGCGTCAAACCCATTCATAACCGGCATCTGTATATCCATAAGCACAATATCATAGGTATGTTCTCTGAACATCTCTACCGCCCGTTGCCCATTTTCGGCGTATGCCATCACGATTCCCGTATCGTCCAAAATACCCATAACAATTTCGCGGTTTACTTCCACATCCTCCACCAGCAGCAGCTTCTTATCGCTCCAGTCATAAGACGGCGGTTCGTCCGTATCCTCTTCCACGCTTCTCCGCTCACATCCCATCAAGGTAATAATCGTGTTGTACAGCGTGGACGGCAGTATCGGCTTAGGCAGAAAGTGAGTAAGTCCTATGGAAGCGAAGGCGGACCTGACTTCGTTTTGATCCGCTGATGAAATCATGACGATAATAGGATTGCCGCATATAGTGCGTTGTATTTCCCGGGCGGTCTCACATCCATCCATGCCCGGCATCTTCCAGTCCAGAAATACCAAGTCATATGGATTGCCCTCCTGTCCGTGAACTTTCGCCATGTCTACCGCCGCAATGCCGCTTTCGGCTTTCTCGCAAACAAGTGAAAAACGATCTAGCATACTCTCGAAATAGTCAAGCGTTTCCACATCATCATCCACAACGAGGATATGCAGATCGCGGCGCAGCCCCTTCGGCAGTCTGTCTGCGCGGCAGACCTTGCCCCATCGTATGATAATCTCAAACACAAAGCGCGATCCGCCACCGGGGTTATCTTCTATCCAAATATCCCCGCCCATGAGATTAACGATGCTCTTGCTTATGGAAAGCCCCAGTCCTGTGCCGCCGTATTTGTGGGTGGTACTGCTTTCAGCCTGTTCAAATAAGCGGAACAGCCGCGCCTTCTGCTCATCGGTTATGCCGATGCCGGTGTCGGCGACTTCAATATGTAGCCGCGCCGTGTCGGCATCTATGGGCGTCTGACGCACCACAAGGGAGATTTTACCGTAATCGGGCGTAAACTTAACCGCATTGGTGAGAAGGTTTATCAACACTTGGGAGAGGCGCAATTCATCGCTTATAACCGCGCGGGTAAATATATGTTCTATATTTACAAGGAACTCCAGACCCTTTTCGTCCATTTTTACCTGAACAACATTGACGACGTGCTGTAGCATGTCTTCAAACCCGAACTCTTCTGTGAGTATCTCAAGTTTATTCGCCTCAATTTTGCTCATGTCAAGGACGTCGTTGATAATACCCAGAAGCTGGCGCGAAGAGTTTTCGATTTGTTTCAGGCAGTACTGAATACGCTCCATATCCGATGCCTTTTGAGCAAGGGTAGTCATACCGATGACAGCGTTCATAGGCGTGCGTATTTCATGGCTCATACGGGAGAGGAAATCGGTTTTAGCCCGAGTGCCGGCAATAGCGGCGCGGTTAGCTTCAAGTAAGTCTTCGGTCATGGACGCCCTCAGTATGGCTGATGCGATGAGTATGACTGCGGATTGAAGCAGGTCTTCTTCCGCCTTGATAAAGGGTCTGTCTTCACTAAAGCGCGAAAGCCCGACCGCCCCCCAGAACGTGTCTTTGATAAAGAGAGGGATAACGAGGGCTAATTTCACATCGGCTACGGTATGCGGAACGTCAGCCGAATCTTTATAGATTTCGCTTGTATGGACGTTGAGTATGTTTCCTTTGGCAAGGGTAACGCGCCACGGCGGAATAAAAATGTCATAGGGTATGTTGACCGGCGGATCGGGCGTTTCCAAAGTTGTCCAATGGGCGATACATGAGCAGCACAATGCGCCGTCTATCTCCTGATTTTTCAGTATATAGGCGATGTTAACATCCGCTCCCCTGCCAAGCTCGGTAATCGTATCCTGTAGTATCGTTGAAATATCCTTATCGGAGGACATGAGTATGACCGACATTTTGTTGATGGTACTCAACAGCCTGTCGCGCTCTTTGAGCGCGTTGATCATTTCATGCTGTTTACGCAGGTCTACGAGATAAATCATAATGGCGAAACTGTCCTTGTAGTCTACTTTCTTCATTACAACGCTGATGGGGCATGGTTTACCGTTTAAGATAAGCACTGTTTCAAATTCATGCGACCCGTCGCGAACCGCGGACATGAGCCGCTCTGAAAGCGGTACGGACAGTTCGCCGTTAGGCTGGCGTTTAGGGATCGCGGCAGTGATTAAGGGTATAAGATCGCGTCTGAACTCCTCCACGCTCGTAAAACCGAAGAATGTAAGGGTAGCGGGGTTGCAGTCAAGCACTTGGAAGTCGCTGTCAAACATGATACACATATGCGGGTTGTTTTTGAACATTGACCGGAAGGTTCCTTCCACCCGCTCAATATCCGCCATAAGCCGTTCACGGTGTCCGATAGTTTTCTCAAGCGCGGCGCGCAACGCTGATTCGGCGCGGACAGTTTTGTCAATATTGCGCGTACTGCCTATTACTTTTATCGGTTTGCCAAAATCATCCCGTTCTACGATTGTCTCATGCAGTATGATCCAGATATACTGTTGGTCATCCCCCCTCATACGGAGAATATGCTCGAAACCGCCCTCCCCTCTTTGCAGGTATTCATTCAGATTCTGCTGGTACAGAGAGACGTCATCAGGATGCAAAAACTGTAGGAACGCCGCGGACGGTTGCCCCTCAAGCGGATTCAGCTTCGTGCTATCCGTTAAACTGTACCGCTGCCGGAAGTTCAGGCGGTCGGTTATGAGGTCCCACTCCCAGCTCACAAGTCCCGCCACATCCTCAATAGAGATATGGTAACGGCATTCATCCTCAAGACGTTTTTCGCGTAGTTTTGCCGCCGTGTTATCGCGCATCATACCCGTTAACCGTGTCGGACGCCCGCTTGAGTCGCGCTCCGTAATGCCGACTGTTTCGCGTACATGCGCCCATGACCCGTTTGCCCGTTTTATACGGAAATCAATATACGGGGCGCTCTTGGCTTCGCCGCGCAGGAATATATCGAATTCCGACGTGACAGACGCCGCGTCATCGGGATGTATACGTTCAAGCCGGAACCCTATGCGCGGCTCAAAAGCGCCGGCAGGCATTCCTAGGCACTGTTAGCAAATGAGTATTTTAAGGAAGGCGACGAGGATAAATCCGAGGAAGTTTATATCGGATTTTTCATACCTCACCGTAAGCCGACGGTTCTCTTTCAGTTTCCCGAATA
>JAISMJ010000121.1 GCA_031276815.1 Treponema sp. | reverse complement strand
TTCGGGAAACTGAAAGAGAACCGTCGGCTTACGGTGAGGTATGAAAAATCCGATATAAACTTCCTCGGATTTATCCTCGTCGCCTTCCTTAAAATACTCATTTGCTAACAGTGCCTAGTTCAGGAAGCAAGAAACGCAACACAACCGTGGGCGCTGGCGTTACCTTGAATAGTTCAACAAGCGGCACGGCGGGCGGTTGGGAGTAAGATCAAACACCGGCATGACGCGGGTATTTTAATTAAATAGGGGTCGGCGTTCACAAGCGCCGCCCTTTTTTGCGCTTCTTTAGATGAGCATAGCATTACTCTTTACCGTAGAGTAACGTTGCTCTCAAGGGCGGATTCATAGCGTCTATTCCCGCCTTGCGCCGTCCTTGTACAACGCCAAAGGTAGGCAACAGGCTTCGCCTACAGGCTATGCCCGCCAATGCCAGACCGGCGTTGACAGTGCTGAAGGGAAAGGATTGGCGCGGTTAAAATCGGGCAGCCATTCGCTGTCCGGCGCGCCGGAGAGAGGCGGTTCCTGATAAAATCCGTCTTCTATACCGAATTCATCAAGCCAGCTAAGAACAGTTTCGTATTCCGCTTCGTTCACAGTACGGCTGGGAATATCCGCGCCGCTATCCGCGCCGCCAACCGGCGTATACTGCGTCATGAGCGAGAGCAAACCCTTTCCCGCCGCATGTTCCGCAAACCAGCGGAGAACGTCCCGTGTGGATTCAAGGCGTCCGGGCAGTACGAGATGCCGTACAATAACGCCTGAACGCAGAACAGCGCCCTCATAGCGTATATCCCGCAATGAAAGCATCCTCTTTACTGCGGCGGAAGCAACCTCGCCGTAATCGGGCGCTTTGAAAAAGCGTCCCGCTATTGCGGAATCAAGCGTCTTCAAATCCGGCAGGTATCCGTCAATCACTTCCGCAAGCAGGGAAAGAGCTTCGAGACTTTCATAACCGGACGAATTCCACAGTGCAGGAATGACCAGCCCACGGGACCGGGCGGCTTGTATTCCGGCGGCAAGAGCCGGCGCCGCATGGCTTCCGGTAACGATGTTGATGTTTTCCGCGCCTTTTTCTTGAAGCGTAAGACATATCCGCACAAATTCAGCTTGGGTTACGGTTTTGCCCTGTCCCTGACGGGAAATCTGATAGTTTTGGCAAAACGCGCATCGCAGATTACAGCCGCTCACGAAGATAGTACCGGAACCGCGAGTCCCCATAATAGGCGGTTCTTCCCCCCGGTGAATAGAAACCGCGGCAATACGAAGCGCCGCGGTTTCCCCACAGAAACCCTTTTCTCCGGATAAACGGTCAACGCCGCATCCGCGGGGACAGAGACGGCAGTGTTTGTATGAAGATACGGCGTCGTTCACGTGACCGGTATACTATGGCAACAGACGGCTGCGCTATTTCAGCCTGCCCCGGTACTGGGCGATCCCCAGCGTATCGAGCCTCTGCCGGTGAACGGTTAATTTTTGGGCGAACACATTGAAATCTTTGCGGTGTTGAGGCGTCCACATATTTTCGGCAAACGCAAGGATCCGCGGAAAAATCATGTATTCCGCGATTTTTCCCGCATAGATGAGTTCCGACCACAAATTGCATTGTCCGCCCATGACCAGAGCCGCTTCGCTTTCGGACATCTTAGCGACCGGATCCATGGTATACGACTGATATACGGTGGAAACGCCCCATTGACCGGGTTCTTCGGCATCATCGCAATGACGGAAATCCAGATAGCAGCCCTCGGTATTCGGCGCCATGATCACCGGATGCCCCCGTTTAACCGCCGCTTTACCGCCGTCCGCGCCCCGCCACGACATGACCGCAACCTCTTTCGGCAGGACGTACCGCGGGCTGTCCTCCAGCACCTCGTCCCACCCTATGGCGGTCTTCCCTTTTTCCGCAAGCATGGACGCGAGCTTCACTGTTATCCAGCTTTGCAGTTCCCGCGGCTTCTCCAGTCCAATACCGGCGAGGCGTTTCTTGCATTTAGGACACCGTTCCCACCGGTTAAAGCGCACCTCATCGCCGCCTATGTGCACATAGGATGACGGGAAAAGCCGTACGAGTGTATTAAAAACCGCGTCCGCAAGCTCAAAGATGGCGTCGTTGCCCGCGCAGAGAACATCTTCAAATATGCCGAAGCGGTCTTCAACGCGGTACGGTCCGCCCGTGCAGCCCATGCCGGGATATGCGGCAAGAATGGCGCTCGCGTGTCCGGGCAGGTCTACTTCCGGCACCACCTCTACATGACGCGCCGCGGCGAAAGCGACTATGTCCCGAATATCGTCTTCCGTGTAAAAGCCGCCCACAGTAGGCGCGCCGGAGAGGCGGCGTTCCACCCGTTTGGAACCTATTTCCACCAGAAGCGGATATTCCGGCACAGGCAGCCGCCAGCCCTGATCATCGGTAAGATGCCAATGGAACACGTTGATGTGGTGTAGAGACAAGACGTCAATGAGCTTTTTTATAAAGGCAACGGAATAAAAGTACCGCGCCGTGTCAAGCATGAAGCCCCGCCAGCCAAAGCGCGGCGCATCCTCAATATGGGCGCACGGTATGGTTCCGCCGGACAGAAAGAGCTGCCTGAGACTCTGAAAGCCGTGATACGCGCCGCTTCCGCCGCCTGCGCGTAGTTCGATACGCTCGCGCCCAATGTCGAGGGTATACGCCTCCGCTCCCAGCGCCTCATCTTTTTTGCAGACAATGTTCCGCGTTTCATCGCGCGCCGCCAACTGCGCCGCGCACTGGGCTTTCAAAACGGACGCCTCATGCTGAAAATCGCCTTCAATACTAGGCAGTCCCTTATAGTCAAAATAGTCATTAGACCCGTCCCTCGCCTGTATTGAAACCGGCTCAGGAATAATAGTATGGTGCATAATCGCTCCCTTTTTCATAAAGTATTGCAATTATATCTACAATGGTATAGATTGTATAGAGAAGGAGTATGATTATGAAAAAGAACATCGTGTGTTATCTCTATATGTTTATGGCGGTTGCCGTCCTGCCGGCTCAAGATGATGCGGCGGCAATAGTCAAAGCGTCGCGTGACCGCATTTCCGCAAAGACGGTTTCCACCCGTTCAAGGATGGTGATTACCGCAAAAAACGGCAATACATCGGAACGGGTGATCGATCAGTATTCAAAAGACAGCGCTCAAGGAGCAAAGCGGACGATTATCGTGTTTCAGAAACCGCAATCGGTTGCCGGCACCCGCTTTCTTACCATCGAAAATACCGGCAGACCAAACGATCAGTGGATATATATGAACGAACTCGGTAAGATACGCCGAATCGCGAGTTCCGAAGGCGGCGGCAGCTTCATGGGAACGGACTTCTCCTATGATGACATAGCTTCCACCAGCCGGAATGTAGCCCTTGATACGCATCGTATGTTGAGAGAAGAATCTCTGAACGGCAGGCTGTGCTATGTGATCGAATCAATACCAAAAGACAGCTCGTATCAGTATACGAAAATGATTTTATGGATTGATACAGTAACCACCCTTCTTTACAAGATAGAGCTTTATGGTAAAAGAAACACGCCGGTTAAGCAGTTGGAAATGTCAAATTATCAAGACGTGCAGGGCAGAATCACCGCAAAACAAACCAGAATGACCACCCTTGCATCAGGAACCTATACGACGCTCTATATTGATATTATTAAGTATGATGACAACATCCCGGAAAGCGTTTTCACTACCACGTACCTTGAGACAGGAAAGTACTAATGTTGCGCCCCTAAACACGCGGCATACCGGCTCCGGTTCGTATAGTGTAACTATTGTACCGGAAAAGCGTCAAATCCGGCGGCTTTTAAGCGGGCAAGAGTCATGGTACTGTTTTCTCCGCCCGGCACTAATACAACCCAGTACGTCTGGGCGTTTACCGTCTTTGTACCGGATTCGGAAGCAAAACCCGCAATCAAGAGTTTTTTTACGAGCGTCTGGGCGTTTTCTTCCTTACTAAAAACGCCGGCTTGGAGCATAGCGGTTTGAGACGGGCGGGAAGTTTCTTCAGTAGCGGATGGCAAGAACTGCCAGAAAATGGAGGGAAAGGCGCTTACCGCTTTCCCGTCTTTTATCGCGAGCGTTTCGGGGCTGTTCGGATACTCGGAAAACAGTTTCGTTTTGTAAGCGGCGGCATTGCTTATTTTCCACGCTATATAATAGATTGAGGGTTTGTAGGTACTATACAGGGGATCGGGAAGCAGGGCGAGGAGCGGCGCAATATCAAGCCTGCGGAACGCCTCAAGCGCTGCGGCGAGATACCGCGCTTTGGGCATGGACGCGGAAGGTTTTTCCGCAATCAGCGCCGTTCTGATATTCGCGCTTGCCTTATCAAATGCGCCCATCGCAATAAAACACGCGGCAGCCTCAATCAGCGCCGTATCATCGCGGTTGTTTTTATCGGTCATGGCGGCGTTCTGCCATGCGGCGGCTGCCCGTTCCATGTCGCCCGCAAGATAGAGCAGTTTCGCCATTTGGACGTATGCGTCTTTCTTTTCGCTTAATGAGGACGAAGAAGCCGCGATCTTTTCAAGCCGCAATACGCTCATTTCCATGCTTTCCGTGAAACCGTATCCAACAAAAGAAATCAGGAACAACATGGAAAACAACGGCGCGGCATACCGCGGCGGCATACCGCAGCCGGCGCTTTGTTGCATCATTATTCGAGAGCGCCGCTCCCGGCATTTCTGTCCTCCGGGTGAGCGGCGTCCGCGCCCGTTAAAGCCGCTGTTTTAGCGGTCTTTACTTTCTTTCGTTTCTTAAAACGGGCGACAATGGAAAAAATTCCCGACGTGATGATTCCAGCCGCAAAAGCGAAAATCGTAATCATATACGTGTGTACGCTTTCAAATTTCCAAAAACCGAGAGAAACAGCGCTCATCGTATTCTGATTAAGAATGATAAAGATCAAATAGATCAACAAAACAATTACTATACCTATTAACCGCCACATAGTTCTTTAGCGGAGCAGAGTCCGCGCCTCCTTTGCACGAAATGTATTTCCCCGTAATACAGAAAGGGTCAATCCCGCGAATTCTCCTATACGCGAAGGATCGCCGGGCACGACGACCATTTCATCCCGCTCGGTACGGCACACAAGCTCGTCCTTGCTTTTGCGGGATATCCCTTCTATTAAAACGGTTGCGTCCGCGCCAATACGCGCGGTAAGCAATTCTACCGTATGTTGTTTCTGTAATGCAATAACTTTAGCCAGTCGTTTTTGTTTTATTGTGTCGGGAACGCGATCCGGCAGCGAATACGCCGCGGTTCCCTCACGCGGATTGTAATGGTACATGTATGAATAGAGAAATTTCACCTGTTCCATGAGCGTTAGTATTTCCTCAAAATCCTCTTCCCGTTCTCCGGGAAAGCCGATGAGCAGGTCGGTCGAAAGGCTTATGCCGGGCATTGCCTCCCGCGCTTCCGCAACCAGATCAAGGTAGCGCTCCCGCGTGTAGGCGCGGTTCATGGCGGCAAGCACCGTGTTAGAACCGTGCTGTACGCACAAGTGCAGGTGCCGGCAATACACGCGGCGTTCAGCCATCACCGCTATTGCTTTTGATGAAAGGTCTTTCGGATGGCTTGACAAAAACCGCACCCATTGGATTTTCCCCTGGGTGTGTTCCGCTTCATCCGCAACCATCTCAAGCAATGCGGGAAAATCAATGGTCCGCCTCCGCGCGCCGTCTTTCCACAGATACGAGTTGACGTTCTGCCCCAACAGCGTAATCTCCCGCACGCCCTTTTCCGCCAACAGCCGAATTTCTCCAAGAATAGAAGCGGGATCGCGGGAAATCTCCCTGCCGCGCACGTATGGCACGATACAGTACGCGCAAAAATTATTACATCCGTGCATGATAGGTACGAAACTGCGGAAAACGCCCGTTTCCGCATGAAACGAAGAAAAAGAAAACGCCGGTTTTTCATTGAACGCGCCGCGATCAAGCGCCGCGCCCGTTTCAATTGCTTCCACAATCAGGGGAAACGTTGCCCGCGCGTCCGTACCCATAACATAGTCCACAGCCGGCGCTTTCTTTTTAAGCGCGTCTCCCAAACGGGACGCCATGCAGCCCGCGACCACGACGGTAAATTGCCGCTTTTTCTTTTCCGCGGCATAGAGGGCAAGCCGTCCGAACACCCGCGTTTCAGCCGTGGCGCGTACCGAACAGGTGTTTATCAGCACGAGATCCGCGGTTTCCGCGCTATCCGCGCCCGTCCAGCCGCGCTCTTTCAATACCAGCGCGAGCGCGGCGGATTCCGCCGCGTTCATTTGGCAGCCGTACGTTTCAAAAAAGTAGCGCACCGGAACGTGTTACGATCTGGCTTTCAAGCCTTTGATGAATTTGACGCCGTTCCAGATACCCACGCCCAACAGGATAACCGGACCTAATCCGAAAAACGGCTTTGCCAGAACTCCGACAAGCGGCAGTTTTGATACGACCGTCAACGCGCCGGCTCCCGCTATAACCGCGCCCGGCGCCTTATCCGCGGGGTCTTTTGACATCAACGCGCAGAGACCTGCCACGCCGGCGACCGCTCCCGCGACAATACCCGCCACCGGGGCTAGGCTTCCCAATATAAACAACCCTATACTGCCGGCAATACAGCCTACTGCGGTAACGCCCTTTTTCGCCAAACTGCTTCTTGATTCATAAGGTACCATACTATTACTCATTGCGAGCCTCCTTTTTTTAATATATCCTTTTTTTGATAAAAGAACAAGTGAAGGTATTCATCATAGTGAGAAGGGGAAGCGCCCTTGAGGGATGTACCGGCGCATTGTCTGCAATGCCGCCTCCCTCTTATGAAGCGGAAAAAACTATCATCGTTAGTTTTTTAGCATATATCCTCGTGACGGAACGGTGATGCAAGGCGTTCATAGATAGTAGGGCTATGAGCGCCGCCTCGAATATCCGCATCGTCCCGCTCCACAGAGCGCGGCGCGCGAGCGGTTTCTCTCTGGACATGCTGCTTCGTCCCGAATCATGACTAGTTCGGTTCAGGCTGTTCCTTTGTTTCTCTCTGATTTTCCGTATGTCTCCGCCCTGTCGAACAGTCCCGTTATTGCACGCAATAGTGTTGTTCGCGCCTGCAATAGTCTCGCTATTGCACGCAATAGTGTCGTTAGCGCCTGCAATAGTCTCATTAGCGTCGGCAATAGTCTCGCTATTGCACGCAATAGTGTCGTTATTGCAAGCGATAGTGTTGTTCGCGCCTGCAATAGTCCCGTTATTGCACGCAATAGTGTTGTTCGCGCCTGCAATAGTCTCGCTATTGCACGCAATAGTCTCGCTATTGCACGCAATAGTCTCATTCGCGCCTGCAATAGTCCCGCTATTGCAAGCGATAGTCCCGCTATTGCAAGCGATAGTCCCGTTATTGCAAGCGATAGTGTTGTTCGCGCTGGCGATAGGAGGTGTTCAGGATAGGAAGTGTCGTCAAGAGGATGAGAATGAGGTAATGCTGACCGCTTTCAGCATACCGGATAGACCGGTATAACCGGTGTGTGTCCATTTCTGTTCCTCCGGCAGTTCCCGAAGTGCGTGGCGGGGATGTCTCCTCCGTTCCCGTGAATAATCGCCCCGCCGCCTTGTTCCCATACCACATTCTCCTACCGTATCCGGGAAGGGTGAGCGTTTCCCTCGTTACTATAGGGCGTGAACTTATCAATTATGAACGACAAAAAAATTTAAAAGAGCTTGACAACATGAACAAGGCGGAGTACAATGTATACTTGTTATCTGATGAGGCTTTCCCGCGCTCTGCAATTTGAGGGAAGCCTCCGGTAAAAAGAAATTGATAGTGAAGTTAAAAGAATATTTTTGATGAAGAAGCTGGTCGTAGAAACATCATTATTCTTCCCGGTTTTGGTATCGGCGTTATGTAGTCGCCGTTCCGCAGCGAGCGGCGTAAAAGAAGGCGTAAGCCGAAAAATCGCTCTGTATTATAAGCGGAATCCCCCCCCCCCCCCCCGAACATATCATACTTTAGAAAGAAAATCAGAACCATATCTTAGCGCCGCTTCACGGCATAACGATGAAAACGCGGGAAGATATTACCATTCTCTTGTTATACTCATTGCCCTTGCCCTTTCCAATATTCTCCGCTCCAAAAAGACGCCTCATGTGTCGGTAGGAATACTTATAACGCGGCTCCTCGAAGCAGGCGTTTTGACCATGCCCAAGAAGGCGGCACGGGCGGAATACCGCAACAGTGATGTTTGGTACGGGTTCAGGGGATTCGTCTCTACAGTGATAAAACAAGCGGCTGAATCACTATTTTTATTCATATATGTTGTATTTCCGCCGCATATTCACGGCATTATCCCGATTGTGATAGCGGTATATACCGCTCTATTTGGTTTTACCCATGCGTTGCATGGAAAAAATATTTTTTGTTTTGGAGGATAAGTATGAAAAAAATTGTGTTGTTTACCCTCTGCCTTATCATGGCGGAAACGTTGGCGTTTGCCAACGGCGAACAGCAGCGGGGCGGATCGTCCGCAAGTCCAGGCTCTCCGGTTTCCATTACGGTGGAAATCTTTGACCGGGGAACCGATGGAGGCAAAACGAATCCCGCCAACAACGAATGGACCAAGTGGATCAAGGCAAAGGTTCTGAAGGATGAAAATATCATCGTGGAATTTGTGCCTATCAACCGCTGGAACGAGGAACAAGAGATCGTTACAAGGATGGCGGCTGGAGACGCTCCGGATCTCTGTTTTACCTACAGCATGGACAATGTGAGAAACTGGGGGCTTCAGGGCGGGGTCTATGATCTTGCCCCGTATGTCGACACCTTGCTTAAAGACATGAAGGAATTCATGGGCGAAGATCCGCAGATACCCGGACAGAACCTGATATGGCATAGCAAGGACGTGGATACCGGAGCGTTGTACGGCATCAGTAACAAGTACATGTATACCGCTTCCCATAACACCTTTATCCGCAAGGATTGGCTCGACAAGCTGGGACTTCCGGTTCCCGCCACGACACAGCAGTTCTATGACACCATGGTAGCGTTCAAGAACAATGCGGCGAAACTAGGTGTGGACAAGGTAATACCCTTCCTCATGACCAGCGATGTGCGCTGGCAGGCGTATAATATTTTGCTGTCCTTCATGGATCCCAATCTCTCTTTCAAAGACAGGTATATAAACACCGTAGTGGAACGGCAGCTTTTGGTACCCGGTGTGAAGGAAGCCTACCGCTTCTTGAACAAGATGTACAACGATGGACTTATCGATCCTGACTTCCCTCTGTACAAAGATGACAACACCCCTAGCAATGTGATGAAGAGCGGTATAGTGGGCGCGTTCCAACACAACTGGGATCAGCCCTACCGACAGAACCTGCAAATCCAGACCGAACTTGAAAAAAACATTTCCGGCGCGAAGTATATCCCCGTCGATCCCTTTACCAACGCGGCAGGACGGCATCCAAAACGCGGTTCGCCTCCGGCGGGAGGGCTGATCTTCTTTGTGCCTGCCAAGAGCAAAAATGCGGAAGCGGCGCTCCGGTATGCTAACTGGCTCTGCAAGTATGAAAACTACAATTTTCTCCAGTTCGGCAATGAAGGGGTGAACCATACTGTAGTGAACGGCGTGAAAGTACCCAAAACCGCCACAGGACCCTGGATTCAGAATTCCGGATCAAACGTGGATTATACCATAAGCATCAATGGCTACGCGGTACCGGCAGCCCAACTTGGGCAAGTGCTTTCCGCCAGCTATCCCGGCATACCGCCGGCAGAGGTTACCGCCGCTTACCGGATGTCCGGGATAGACACGGTACAGAATCCCTACGTTCCCGCCACAATCAATGCCATTGTTACGGTACGCAACACATTGACTGACAAGGAACAGGCTCTCAGTGTAAACCTTATCACCGCAAAACCCGCTGACTTTGACCGGGTATGGAATACGGGTATACAGGACTGGCTTAATTCCGGCGCTCAGGCTGTTGTTGATGAGCAGCGATCCAAGTATCGCTAACGCTCTGTGAGATCATCCGGAATACTTGTTTAATGCTACCATACTGATGTATGTTTAATAACAAAAGAACATGAATCTTTGCACAGCTTGCCACGGCAAGCTGTGCTATACTTACACTAGCGTTTCGAATAAAGAAAACAAAAGGAGTAATACTGTATGAGATTTCCGCCTATTATGAGAAATAATCCGCATATACTGCACGGAAGCGATTACAACCCCGAACAATGGTTGAAATGGAAGGATACCATTTGGAAAGAAGATATGCGTTTGGCAAAACTGGCCGGTTTGAACAGCTTAACGGCGGGTGTTTTTTCATGGTCAACATTGGAGCCGGAAGAAGGCGTATACCAAGTTACATGGCTTGATGAAGTTATGGATATGCTTGCGGAAAACGGCTTTACGGCGGTCCTTGGGACGCCGTCCGGCGCAAAACCCGCGTGGCTTAGTAAAAAATACCCGGAAGTGCTACGCGTAGACGATTCACGCCAAAGAATACTGCACGGGGACCGGCATAACCACTGCCTCAGCTCGCCGGTGTACCGTGAAAAAACCCGCGCCATTAATACCATGCTAGCAGAGCGATATAAAGATCACCGTGCGCTTGGCGTATGGCATATATCAAATGAATTCAGCGGCGAGTGCCATTGTCCCCTGTGTCAAGAGCGGTTCCGCTCATTTCTGAAAAACAAATATACGACATTAGACGCCTTAAATACGGCGTGGTGGACCGCGTTTTGGAGCCACACCTATACCGAATGGGAACAAATTGAAAGCCCAAGTTCTCGCGGAAGCGCGGGACATAACGGTCTTAGACTTGACTGGCGGCGTTTTACCACCGAGCAATTCGTGGATTTCTACCTGCATGAAACCGCCCCGCTAAAGAGCATTACCCCTGGCGTCCCTTGCACAACCAATCTCATGGCTACCTATTCGGGCATAGATTATGCGCGTTTTGCCGAAGTTCTGGACGTAGTTTCATGGGATTCTTATCCCCGCTGGACAAGTACGGACGCCGATAAGGAAACCGGGATGCACGCTTCGTACTGCCATGATCTTATGAGAGGGCTGAAACAAAAGCCTTTTATGCTCATGGAATCCTGTCCTTCCGCCACAAATTGGCAGCCTGTCTCCAAACTGCGCCGCCCTGCCGTGCATAAACTGCAATGTATACAGGCGCTGGCGCACGGCGCGGATACGATTCAGTACTTCCAGTTCCGCAAAAGCCGCGGCGGCCCCGAGCAGTTCCACGGGGCAGTAGTCGATCACGAGGGCAGCGAGAATACACGGGTCTTCAAGGATGTGGCTGAAGTAGGGGCATATCTTAAAGGCTTGGATGGTCTTGTTGGCGCGGACACGCCGGCAAAGGTTGCGCTTGTGTACGATTACAACGTGCGGTGGGCATTGGATGATGCGAAAGGCTTTTTGCAACAAAAAACCGGCTATGAGCAAACCGTACTCGATCATTACCGTCCGTTTTGGACAAGAGGTATTCCGGTAGATATTATAGATTCCAAACAAAGGTATGACAAATACGACGTTCTTATTGCGCCTATGCTGTATATGATACGGGAAGGAGTTGCCGAGCGGATCCGCTCCTTTGTAGAAGAAGGGGGACTATTTGTTACGACCTATAGCGCCGGTTATGTTGATGAAACGGCGTTGGCATTTTTAGGCGGCTTTCCCGGTCCGCTTAAAGATATACTCGGCGTTTGGTGTGAAGAAATTGACGCCTTGTTCCCTGGTGAACAAAATACTATTGAATGGACGAAAGATACGTACAAGCGGTCGTATAAGGCGTTTGATTTATGCGAGCTGATTCATCTGCGTGGAGCGGAAGCATTGGGGGTGTACGGCGGCGATTTCTATGCGGGCAGACCCGCAGTAACGGTAAACGCCTGCGGCAAGGGCAAGGCGTATTTTATAGCGGCGCGTACCGGCGATGATTTCCTCGGTGATTTCTACAAAGAAATTACCGCAGAAGCGGGTATACAGCCGATTCTTGCCAACCCGCTGCCTGACGGCGTTACCGCGCAGATTCGCAACAATGGCATGGAAAACTATATCTTTTTGATGAATTTTTCCAGCAGGGAAGCCGGTGTTTCACTCGGCAGTTCCGCCAAGGACAATGCTACTGTTATAACTTTGAAGCCGTTTGAAGCGCGGATCATCGTAGAATAATAATAGTGTTACGTATCTTTATCGTTGCGGCTTATAAACTATATTCACATGAATCGGGTTTGCCCGCCTGACGGGCAACCTTGACAACCCTCATCCTGAACGATATGACCCATACAAAGCGCTACTGTTTAAAGCAGCTTCTGTACCCCGCAGGGACGGATAGATGTTACAAATACCGGATCCGGCTTCCGCTCCGTAAGACGGTCATACCCCAACACCTGATACATCCACGCGCGGTACGCGGCGGCGTGTTGCTGGGGCAGGAACGCCTGAATCACGCCGGCAAATCCCCCGCCGTGAAGACGGCAGGCTGCGCGCGGCGCATCCCTGTCCAGAGCATGAAGCCGGAAAAAAAGCTCGGTCATGGCAAGACAGACAGGTATGTTCTGCTCCTGTACGGCACCGGGGATAGCGGCATTTTGCAGCCACCGGTAGGAGGAATTCCCTGAAGCTTGTACAAGACGCAGGAACACGGTAAGATCGTTTTGTTTAAGCGCGGTGATTTCTTCATCCACCGTGCGGTTTTCTTCAATAAAATGCAGCGCCCTCAACACAGCGCGGTCCCCGCAGCTATGGCGGAGCGCGGGCAGGCGTTGTACCAAGTCTTCTATGGTCAGGCTCCGCAGCGCCTTTTTATCAAAGAAAGCGGCGACGCGTTTCATGTCCGCAGGAATCGCCGAATATTCGGCGCTTAAATTGGCATGGCTTCCGCCTGTGTTCACCAAGATAAGGCTGTAGCCTTGAGCGTCAAAATCAAAGGAGATACGTTCTAGCGCCGGAGCGGCGGGATTTTCAAAGTCAATCGCGGCAATGCCGCCGGCAGCGCACGCCATTTGATCCATCAGTCCTGAAGCCTTGCCCCAGAAAACATTTTCCGCGTACTGCCCGATTGCCGCGAGTCTTTCTATTGGAATTGTGCCGTTGTTATAGAAGACATTCAGAATACCGCAGATGAGCATCTCAAATGCGGCGGAAGAACTCATGCCGGAGCCGGGAAGCACGCTGCTTTCAAAGCATCCTTTGAAACCGCCTCGCGCAAAACCAGCGTTCTTAAAACCGGCAATAATGCCCCGAATAAGCGCAGGGGAGCCGCTCCGTTCCGAAGGTTCTCCCTGTTCCATTATATCAACGGTATAATCTTCATGGTATGTGGAATCGCATATTGAGATACGGCTATCCATGCAGACGACTCCGATACTGTCAAGCCGTATGCTTGCCGTCAACACTTTGCCGTGATTGTGATCCGTGTGGTTGCCGCCGATCTCGCTGCGTCCCGGAGAACTGAACATACAAATGTCGGCTTCACCGAAACGCGCTCTGAATTGTTTGATGAGCGCCGCATACCGCTTCTTCTGTTCCGCAATACATTCTTCGCCGTAGAGTTCGGCAAAGCGTTTTTGTATCGTGTCTGAATCAAGCGCCCGTAGCGCCGCAGGTATGGTCATGGTATATATCCCTTATATATGTCCCAGCTTGTTCTGATGAGTGTTTCCATGTCAGAATACCGCGCTTCCCATCCTATGACGCTACGGGCATACGCTGCGGATGCCGTGAGTTTTGCCGCATCTCCGGCGCGGCGCCCCGCAATTATTACCGGTATGGGTTTTCCTGTAATGCGACGCGCAGTCTCAATAACTTCAAGCACTGATGTTCCGGTTTCACTTCCCAAGTTCACGGTGAGGCTTTTCCCATTTGCGCTGATGTAGTCCAGCGCCTTTGCATGGGCAGCTGCTAAATCGCTTACATGAATGTAATCGCGGATACACGTGCCGTCCGGCGTATCGTAATCATTGCCGAAGACCTGCACTTCACGCCGAATACCGGCGGCGGCTTCCATGATAATGGGAATGAGATTCGCAGGGTTCAGTTCTCTGCCCTTGATGCGCCCCTTCACATCATAGCCGGCGGCATTGAAATAGCGGAGGCTCACGAACCGGATACCTTTGAGTTTTTCATACCAGCCCAAGAACCGCTCTATCTCTAATTTGGTGAAACCGTAATAGTTTTCAGGCTCGGTTGGGTGTCGTTCATCAATGGGCAGATAGCGGGGTTCGCCAAAAACCGCCGCGCTTGAAGAAAACACAACGTATTTAATGCTGTTTTCCACTGCCGCATTGAGTATATTGATAGTACCGCTGATGTTGTTTACCGAATATTTCTCCGGTTTTATCATGGATTCGCCAGCCGCCTTGAACGCCGCAAGGTGAACAAGGGCGTCAAACCCGCCGTCTCGCATGACGTGCAGAAGCCCCGTATAATCCAATATATCCCCATACACAAAGGATGCGTCTGGGAACAGATTTTCCCGCAGACCTGAAGACAGATTATCGAATACCGTTACGCGGTGTCCGCCGTCCAATAATTCGCGGGTAACATGGCTTCCGATATAGCCTGCCCCTCCGATGACTAATATATTCATGTTTTCCACCTTTTATAAACGATATTCAATTATACCCGCTGTTTCAGAGTACCAGCTTTTCTCCGATGGTTCCATCGTTAAAATAACGGTTCAATACTAATATATATTGTATGAAAAGTCAATGAATCATAAGCGAACCGTCAAGCCCCCTGGGAAAATCTACGATCTACGATTCGCCCGGGGAATTTGTCTATTCGCTCAAGCAAATCACTTATTTGCTCGGGGGAAATTTACAGTTTGCTTGAGCGAATAGTGCCTATTCCGAAGCGAATTTTGAATTCGCTTGTATTTATATTATTTCAAAAAACATCTTGTCAATATTTTTCCAACTAATTTCAGCCCCAATTGCACATAACTTCTTGTTGCCGCAGTACCCCGCCCTATCCTCTCATTGTTCCAAAATCCCAAGCTGATGAATCGCCGTCCCTTCAAGCTGAATG
The DNA here is from genome assembly GCA_031276815.1 of Treponema sp. Lineage (GTDB taxonomy): Bacteria > Spirochaetota > Spirochaetia > Treponematales > Breznakiellaceae > JAIRKH01. The sequence continues at coordinate 2,640 of JAISMJ010000121.1, read as the reverse complement.
GTACTCCCGTCATAAGAGGGGACGATTTTTCCCAGTATTTCAAGGGGCTTTTCAGGATTCACCGCCACCGAAAAGTTGAATACCGCCGGCACAAGCCCTTCCAGCTTAGTGCGGGTATCGTAGCCAACGAGAAAATCAAACGAGGTGCTGTTCTGCTCAACGATAAGATTGGTTGCCATACCCCGCCATATCACATAGCAATCACGGTACAAAAACGGATCTTCCATAATTTCACGGTAACTGATGCGATCTTTGAGCGTATCGAAGCCGGGAACGTCCATATAAGATATAAGGAGTCCGGCTTTTGTCTTGATCGCTTCGGATGCGTTTGACCCGATAATGCGGTTGAGAAACACTTTTGCCTTCTCATCGTTGTACGTGGTAAACAATTTCCGCGCATCCTCGTACATGTTTAACACTTGGGAATGGGTCAGAATATACCGGTAGCTGCCCCCTGTTTCCACCGTCTGTTTCCGCTCTTCTTGATCAAGCGTCGTCGCCGCCCATCCGTTCCTTCCCGATGTCGCTTGGAAAGCATGCTTAAAAGGGATGTTTTCCGGCAGAGGTATCATGTTTAAGCGGACGAGCGCGGCGTACGCCGCCGCAAGAGCCGCAACGCCGCAGACAAGAGAAACAACAATACGCGCGGGATTGAACGGGACTTTCGGTAGAGGCGGATACAGACAGGAAAATTTGCCAGCGTCTATCCAGTCGGATAAGTAATCGGTACCGGAATACTTTCGGATTATTTTCAAGGCTTTCCGCGCTATGTTGTTATTCGGGTCTATATCAAGCGCCTCCAGATACATATCCAACGCGCGGTCGGTCTCCCGTCTCCGCATGTAGAGTACCGCAAAGCCAAGCAGCGTCGAAGGATCGCTCGCCTTAATTTCACGCGCCCGTTTGAAGTAGGTGAAAGCCCCGCCGAAATCACCCGAATAGAGACAGGCTGCCGCCAGTATGTAATGGTATCTGAAAGAATCGCGGTATAACAGAACGTTGGGCTCCAGCATCCGCAAGGTTTCCGCATATTTCTTTTTACGAAGGAGCTGGATTGCTTTAGTTAATAAATCAGCGTGCATTGCTATTTGTCGCTGCCGGCGGCAGTCACGTCAATACCTGCTTCGCGAAGACTTGCCTCCAAAGCCGCTATTCGCTTTTGATACACGATAAGCGCTTGCGTATAGACATGCTCCCTCCGTTGATATTCCTCTATGGTTTTGATGGATTCTTCATGAGTCTGTCTCAAAAGTTCAAGAAGTTTCTGCTCTACCTTCTTTTGATAGATAAGCGCTATGCGGTATACAGACGCCTCGTATTTCACGCTCTGCGGGTACTGTTGGGCGATTATAAAAAATACGTCTTGAGCCTTATCAAGGTGACCAAGCGCGAAAAGGCACTCGCCGGTCCAATAAAGCGCTGCGGATTTTCGCGCAATGCTGCTGGTGGAATCGGCGGATATACGGTCGGCATACCCTTTCAAAAGCACGATCGCTTCGTCATACCGCCCAAGCGAATAAAAAGCCCGCCCTTTGAGATAGGGAATCTCCTCTTTACGGGTTGCGCCGCCGTTTATTTGTTCTAAACCATTCAAATCCCGTACGGCGCTTTCAAAGTCGCCGCCGGACTCTTCCGCAAGACAAAGCCAGTATACGGCTTCGGCGCGTTCATCACCGGTAGCGGCGGCGTCCTGCGCTTCCCGGAATTTCGCGCTCGCATCCGTCCATTTGCCCTGTCCGTACAATGTGATTCCCTGCTGAAAAGAAATATAAAACGCCGTAGATGCGGCTACCGCCGAGTCGTCCGTTTGAGAAAACGCCGGTCCCACCGCCAATAGTAACACATTAAAAAGAAATGGTAGCTTTTTCATACAAGAGCCTTCAATTTTTTTACCAACGCCGGTTTATCTTCGGCGTCAAAAAAAGCCGATCCTGTAATAAGAATATCGGCTCCCGCATCACGAAATCTATGGGCAGTCGCCGTATGCACGCCGCCGTCCACTGAAATCTGGAAAGAAAGCCCTCGTTCCTCTCTCATTTTAACGAGTTTCTTCACCTTCTCAAGACATTCCGGGATCATATCCTGTCCGCTAAATCCGGGATTGACCGTCATCACCAGCACTATATCCATGAACGGCAGCGCTTCCTCAATAGCCAAGACCGAAGTTGTCGGCACGATACTGATACCCGCCTTTTTCCCGCTATAATGGATCATGCTCAAAAGATGATGAATATGCACGGAGGCTTCCGCATGAAACGTAATATTGTCAGCGCCCGCTTCAATAAAACGAGGTACTATTTGTTCAGGCTTTTCTACCATCAAATGTACATCAAAAATCAGATCGCTTTTTGAACGAAGATCAGAAACGAGCTTGTGTCCGAATGTAATATTCGGAACAAAACTACCGTCCATTACATCAAAATGTACCCATTCCGCATGTGCGCGTTTGATAGAATCTACCGCGGAAGAAAAATCTGAAAAATCAGCAGACAACAATGAGGGGGCAATAACAGGTTCCATAGTACTATAATAATCACAGAAGGGGGGATTGTAAAGACGGAATTTGTATGCGCCTCAAGCGGAGCATTTCAGGTCTCCCCGATATACGGTTTTCCGCGCACGGATGGGATGGTGCATCGC
>JAISMJ010000094.1 GCA_031276815.1 Treponema sp. | reverse complement strand
CCTATGCTGACTAGAAGCATACGGTACTATCGCTTTTTAGGCTAGGGGCGCGCCGGCGTTGAACGCGGCGCCGGCTATCGCTTCCTATCGGCGGGGAGGTTTGAAAGACTGAAACAGCCCGCCGTATACCAAAAAGCCCGCTAGCCCCGCCGCAATGACAAGCGGTACCGGACGTACGCTGAAAAAAGCCGAAAGCGAAAACCCAAGCAAGAATATGAGAAGGGCGCTGTACGTCCGCAGGGCGGTTTGCGCGGTCTTTTGATCCGCGGTTCCGGACTTTTTGGGGAACAATCCGGCGCAGAGTTTTATCACCATGTTCAGAATCAACGCGCCGACCGCCACTCTGACGCCGGTAAAGGCATGGCGCACAACCGGATGGTCCGCAAAACGGGACGCGCACAGCGCAGCCGCAGTAACAAGCAGAACGCCCGGCAGCACGAAGCCGACAGTAGCGGCGGCGCCGCCTGCCGCGCCCTTCCGCTTATAGCCGATGAAGGTGGACACGTTTACCGCGATGACGCCGGGCGTTACCTGAGCGATGGTGTAGTAGTCAAGCGCCTCGTCCATAGTGATCCACCCTTTTTTCTTGATAATTTCGCGTTCCACTACGGGTATCATGGCATAGCCGCCGCCGAATGTGATACAGCCCATCTTAAAGAAAGTAATGAATATATATATCAATTCTTTCATGGTTTCACCGTCTCCGTGATACCCCAAATACATATGAAAGCGGTCTAATTGAGGCTTTCTATCGCTCCGGCGAGCAATGTCGCAAGTTGTACCGCCTCTTCTTTCGTAAGCGTTATGCCTTTTCCCATTTTTTCGTGTCCGGGGGACCAATCGCGAATATCAATTTTAGGGTTTCTGTTATTCCATGAAACAAGATTGATTTCTTTTTTCCACCCGCTTTTTTCTTCGGAAAGAACGCCGAAGGTTTTTTCAATATTATAAGTAATATCAGACATATATTTCTCCTTAAAGAAGAATAGCGTATTATCAAAAAAAAAGCAAGTATTTCAATCTTTTCGTAAAAACTACTTGCAAATAGTGTTCATAATATATATACTTAATTAAACGAGCCGTTTTCAAAAATCAAAAATGGCTGATTATAGTATATATGGAGGATTTATGGCAAAGCAGAAACAGAAAAATGTTTATTTCTTCGGCGAAGGGCTTACCGAAGGAAGCGCCGAAATGAAAGAAATACTCGGCGGCAAGGGCGCTAATTTAGCGGAAATGAGCAGGCTCGGAATACCGGTCCCGCCCGGTTTTACGATTTCAACCGGAGTGTGCGCGGCGTATTACGAAAATAAAAAGAAATATCCCGAAGGTCTTGATAAAGACATCGCGGCAAGCGTAAAAAAACTTGAAAAAGCGATGGGGAAAAAAATAGGCGATCCCAAAGACCCGCTCTTGGTTTCCGTGCGTTCAGGTGCGCCGGTCTCCATGCCCGGCATGATGGATACCATTCTCAATCTGGGCATCAACGATCACGCGGTGGAAGGGCTTGCCAGAAAAACGGGCAATCCCCGTTTCGCGTGGGACGTATACCGCAGATTTATTCAAATGTACGGCAATGTGGTGATGGAAGTTCCGCATGAACAATTTGAAGACGCGATAAAACAGATAAAAGAGCAAAAAGGCGTGAAGCTTGATACGGAATTAGATGCGGCTGATTTGCACCAGTTGGTAGAAACCTATAAAGATATTGTGCGGGAAGGAACGGGAAGAGATTTTCCTCAGGAGCCGCACGCTCAATTATGGGGCGCGATAGGCGCGGTGTTTAATTCATGGAATAATGAGCGCGCTATAAAATACCGCCGAATAAATGATATTAAAAATATAAAAGGCACCGCGGTAAATATTCAATCAATGGTTTTTGGAAATATCGGCGAAACGTCCGGCACGGGCGTCTGTTTCAGCCGCGATCCTTCAACTGGCGAAAATATTTTTTACGGCGAATATCTTATGAACGCCCAGGGCGAAGATGTAGTCGCCGGTATCAGAACGCCGGAAAAATTAGCCGCGCTGGAACAGAGAAATAAAAAGATTTACGATCAGCTTGTAAAGATTAGAAATAAATTGGAAAAACATTTCCACGATATGCAGGATATGGAATTTACGATTCAAAACGGAAAATTGTTCCTGCTGCAAACCAGAAGCGGGAAACGCACCGGCGCCGCGGCGGTAAAAATCGCGGTGGACATGGTGCGGGAAAAACTCATCACGAAAAAAACCGCAATTATGCGCGTTACTCCCGCCTTGCTGGATCAGGTGCTTCATCCCATGATCGAATCCAACGCCTTGAAAGAAGCCCAATCGCTGACCAAGGGTATTGATGCGTCTCCGGGCGCGGGCTGCGGGCGGATCGTGTTTTCCGCGCATGACGCCGAATCGTGGCATGAACACGGGGAAAAGGTACTGCTCGTGCGTCAAGACACCAGCCCCGAAGACATAGGCGGCATGGTGGTGTCTCAGGGTATTCTCACCTCAACGGGCGGCAAGACAAGCCATGCGGCTGTTGTCGCGCGGGGACTCGGTACGCCCTGTATCGTCGGAGCGACCGGCGTCGCCATCCATGACAAGCAGGTTGTTATCAGCGACAAAACCTTGCATGAAGGGGACTGGATCACCATTGACGGTTCAACGGGCGATGTGTACGAAGGGCAGCTTCCGCTGGTGAAGCCGGAAATTTCAGACGAAATGCAGACGTTCTTGGGATGGTGCGATGATATTCGCGCAGTGTCGGTACGCAGCGGCGTCAAAGGGTTTGAAGTGCGTACCAATGCGGATCAGCCGGAAGACGCGAAACGCGCGTTTGATTTCGGCGCCCAGGGTGTGGGCTTGTGCCGTACGGAACACATGTTTTTTGACAAGGAAAAACTCATCCATTTCCGCGCCATGATCGTAGCGGACTCGGTTGAAGAACGCAAGGAAGCGCTGAAAAAGATACTTCCGCTGCAACAGAAGGATTTCTACGGCATATTCAAGGCTATGGCAGGACGTCCGGTTACTATCCGGCTTCTGGACCCGCCGCTTCACGAGTTTGTTCCCCATACGCCGGAAGAGACGCGGGAATTGGCGGAGTATCTCGGCGTGCCGGTGGAAACCCTCCAGCCCAAGATCGACAGACTCAAGGAACAGAACCCCATGCTCGGACACCGTGGATGCCGTCTTGCCGTTACCTATCCTGAAATCTACGCTATGCAGGTTGAAGCCCTCGCGCGCGCGGCTACCAAATGCCTCAAAGAAACCATACCGGTTCAGCCTGAAATCATGATCCCGATTGTGGTAACGGCGCGGGAGCTCAAGCTGCTTCGTCCCAACGTGGAAGCGGTCCTTAAACAGGTGTTCGATGAGGAAGGAGTACAGGTGCCTATAAAAATCGGTACCATGATCGAAGTGCCGCGCGCGGCTATCCGTTCAGCCCATATCGCGCGATATGTGGACTTCTTCAGCTTCGGCACCAACGATCTTACCCAGATGACCTTTGCGTTCAGCCGCGATGATGTGGCGGCGTTCCTGCCCGAATACCTCGAACAAAACGTCCTTGATGTTGACCCGTTCAAAGCTATGGACGAAGACGGCGTGGGATTCCTTATCCGCTATGCAACGGAACAGGGGCGCGGCGTAAAACCCACCCTCAAGATTGGCATCTGCGGCGAACACGGCGGCGACCCCAAAACCATCGACTTCTGCTACCGCGCGGGTCTCAGTTACGTGTCCTGTTCCCCGTTCCGTGTGCCGGTTGCCCGCCTTGCGGCAGCCCAGGCAGTGCTCAACAACCCCGATATAAGCGAAGAAGAAGCGCCGGTTGAAAGTAAGAAGAAACGCGGCAGACCCGCCAAAGCAAAAGCGGAAACGCCGGTTGTAACGCCGCTTCCGCCGGTTGCGCCGCTGCCGCTGGTTGCCGCGCCCAAAAAGCGCGGACGCCCCGCCAAAGCGCAGCCCGCAGCGCCCCAGCCCGCCCCTAAAGTGGACGCGCCGGTTGTAGGCAAGAAGAAACGCGGCAGACCCGCCAAAGCAAAAGTGGAAACACCAGTAGCGCCGTTGCCGCTGGTTGCCGCGCCCAAAAAGCGCGGACGCCCCGCCAAAGCGCAGCCCGCAGCGCCCCAGCCCGCCCCTAAAGCGGACGCGCCGGTTGTAGGCAAGAAGAAACGCGGCAGACCCGCCAAAGCAAAAGTGGAAACACCAGTAGCGCCGTTGCCGCCGGTTGCCACGCCCAAAAAGCGCGGACGCCCCGCCAAAGCGCAGCCCGCAGCGCCCCAGCCCGCCCCTAAAGCGGATGCGCTGGTTGTAGGTAAGAAGAAACGCGGCAGACCCCGGAAATCATAGCATGTGGTATTCCGTACCGCGCAGCGGGCGCTATAGACGCCGTTCTATGGCGCCCGTTCATTTTTTATGTTTATAATGGCGGTAAATGCCGTTAAGGAGGAATGAATAGTATGCACTATGTTGAATTTGGAAAAACCGGAGCTACCGTTTCACGGCTCGGCATGGGCTGTATGAGGCTTCCGTCCCAAGAAAAGGATGGAAAAACGGTTTACGATGAGGAAAAAGGGATTGCCGTTATCAAACGGGCGTATGAGCTTGGCGTAAACTACTTTGACACCGCGCCGTATTACTGTGACGGGCAAAGCGAAATCATACTTGGGAAAGCGGTTAAGGGTTTCCGCGATACGATTTTTCTATCCACAAAGAACCCCATTGAAAACGCATCGGGCGATGACTTCGAGAAGCGGCTTGAAACGTCGCTCAAGAAACTCGATACGGACTACATTGATTTCTACCACTTTTGGGGTATCAGTCTTGAAACCTACAACAATAGTATCCGCGCCAAAGACGGTCCGCTGGATAGGGCGAAGAAACTCAAAGAACAAGGCGTTGTACGGCACATCAGTTTTTCTTTTCACGACAAAGCCGGAAACCTTGTAGAAATCCTGAAACAGGGCGAGGGCGTACTCGAATCCGTGCTCTGTCAGTACAACCTGCTGGATCGTTCCAACGAAGCCGGCATGGAGCGCGCCCATGCCCTTGGGCTTGGCGTTACGGTCATGGGACCAGTGGGCGGCGGGAGGCTCGGAACGCCGACTGAAACGATCCGCGCCCTGCTCCCCGGCAAGCCGAAAAGTTCGGCGGAAATAGCCCTGCGTTTTGTATTTACCAATCCCAACGTCAACATTGCGCTGTCCGGCATGGGCAGTATTGCAATGGTTGAAGAAAACGCGGCTATCGCAAGCAACACGTCCCCGTTAAGCGCCGAAGAAAAGCGGCATCTTGAAGAGCAGACAAAAGAAAACGAGCGGCTTTCGGGGCTTTACTGCACAGGCTGCCGGTACTGTATGCCTTGTCCCCAAGGCATTGATATTCCGGAAGTGTTTACGCTGATGAACTACCACCGCGTATACGGACTGACGGACTACGCCCGCGCCAACTACGCGCAGATCGGCGCGGTTGACTGGCGTAAATACAAAAACGCCGCCGCATGTATCGGCTGTGGTCTATGCGAAAAGGCGTGTCCCCAGAAACTGCCGATACGCGCGCAGCTTAAAGAAACGCACCGGACGCTTGCCGGTTGACGAAGCGTAAAAAGGCGCGGGCGCCGCGCATGACCGCCGCGTCTTTTTTGCCGCATGAGCCGTGATTATCCCCGCAAGCGGAAGAACCGGTATTCCTTAGATATGCGGCATGTTTGTCCCAATCCTCCACACGAACACTCCGTATTGCAGCACCGGCTTTCCGTATTCAAGTACAAACACTCCGTACTGCAGCATCGGCTCTCCGTATTCAAGCACGAATACTCCGTACTGCAGCATCGGTTCTCCGTATTCAAGCACGAATACTCCGTACTGCAGCACCGGTTTTCCGTATTCAAGCACGAAGATTCCGTACTGTAGTACCAGCTTTCCGTATTCAAGTACAAAAGTTCCGTACTTGAATACGGAATTTCCACGCGGCTGTACCGGTTGCCGGTATTCACGTACGAAGGCTTCGTACCATTATACGGAATATCCCGTATAACGCCCGCCCCCGCGCTTGTACCCGCTCTATGAAACCGTACCGCGCGATACGCCTATAACGAGGTAGGCGCCTTGTTGCGCTTGACTTTTTTATATATAAATTTAGAATAAAGAAACTCTATGTGATGTAGTAAAAAGTATTGAAAAGGAGTTATGCTATGGAAATGAAAGAATTACAGCATATGTACCTTGACCTGCTTAAAGAAGAGGGCTATAAGGGTAACATAGATGAAGACGGGGACATTACCTTCAAATATGAAGGAGAAACATATTGGATAATCATTGATGAAGAGGAGCCCGAATTTTTTGAGCTTTATTATGTTGGTAATTGGAAGTTTAAGGACGACGATGATATAGTAAAAGGGTTAAGAGCGGTAAACGCAATTAATAGAAGTAAAAGACTTATAAAAATGCACATGAATGAAAAAAACGGCTCCGTTGGCGTTGATGTTGAATTGTTTGTTCAAGAGCCAAAAGATTTTGTTAGCTATCTTTCACGAAGCCTTTTTATAATACAAGGAGCAATAGATTCTTTTATCGAAGACATGGAAAAAGAATAGTTGTACATCGCGCAACGGCGCATAGTAGGCGCTCTGTTGCGCTTGGCTTTTTTGTAAGAAACGCTATGTGATGTAGTAGAAAGTATTGAAAGGGAGTTGCTTTATGGAAATGAAAGAATTACAGAGTATGTACCTTGACCTGCTTAAAGAAGAGGGCTATAAGGGCAACATAGATGAAGACGGGGACATTGCCTTCAAATATGAAGGAAAAACATATTGGATAATCATTGATGAAGAGGAGCCCGAATTTTTCGCTCTTTATTATGGTAGTATTTGGGGATTTCAGGACGATGGCGATATACTAAAAGGGTTAAGAGCGGCAAACGCAATTAATAAAAATAAAAGACTTATAAAAATGTACATTGATGAAGAAGAGGACTCCATTGGCGTTGATGTTGAATTGTTTGTTCAAGAGCCAAAAGATTTTGTTAGCTATCTTTTACGAAGCCTCTGTATGATACAAGAGACAATATATTCTTTTTCCAGAGACATGGAAAAAAAATAGTTGTACATCGCGCAACGGCGCATAACAGACACCATATAAATTTTCTGATAACACAGACAACGGAGGGTACAAATGTCTAAAATTGTTAGAAATTATTTATTAGAGGTACTTAAACCTGTTAATGAAGATACAATAAAAAATTTTAGAAACATGAAACAAGACCGGAACGGAATGAAAATAGTTTCTACTGATGTAATGAGACTAGAGATAGGGCTAAGCTTAATACCTTTATGTGATGAAAATCTACAATTTAATTTAGTTCAAAAAATAGGCGCTATGAGGAAAAATATAGAGAAAGATACTGGTATAAGTATACCGTCAATACATATAACAAGTAATGAATATTTAAAACAATTTGAATATTCATTTTATATTCACGGCAAAGAAATGGTAAAATACGAAATCAAACAAAACAAATATTTGTGTATTAATGACGGAACAATAAAACATAACATTGAAGGCAAAGAAGTTACAGATCCTGTTTTTGGAGTTCCGGCTATGTTAATAAATAAAAACCAAATAAAAGAAGCCGGCGATGCGGGGTATGTTATTGCGGACGCTTCCTCTATCATTATATGCAATATAGAATATTTAATAAAAAAAATATATCTGACATATTTACTTATAATGATTCAAAAAATATTCTGGAACATGTTTGGGAAAACAATCAGGTATTAGTTGAAGATTGTTATTCAAAATTTAGACCTATTGAAGTTAAGAACATATTAAATATAATACTTAAAAAAGAGAAGAATTTGCTGAACATCGTTAAAATATTAGAATTAATGATTTTTTATTCTGAAGAAAAAAATGATGTTAAAAAAATAGCGGAATCAATAATAAAAGAATTATAAGGGCGCCAAGCTTCGCATAACAGGACTTTACGCTTCGCCGCCGATAGGCGGCTCGGCCTCCGCAACGGCTAGGTCATTACGCTACACTCCATTCCCACGCCGTTGCTCCGGCACAGTTTGTCGGCCCTGGAAATGCTCCGCATTTCCTTATTCGGGCTGTCAAACCGTCGTAAACAGCCGGAACGTTATGTGACATACAACCCTAAATAGTTTTAAAAAATGTAAGAAAATATAAAATCAATGAACCAATATCTATAAAAGATCAATCTTAAATAGAAAATTGTTTTGCTTCTTGTTTTTTCTTGACAACAAATATTTTCCTTGGAATTTACTCAAAATACCTTTTTGAATAAAAAACCATATTCACACCAATCACAAAATTTTCAGGAAAACCTGGTATTCTTTTTTCGACACTAATAAAGCACAGTGAAAAATTACCCATCGAAACACTTGAATTTTTACCGGTTCCACAAACGAATTAAAAACAGCGACTATACTTTTTGTGCCATGGGGAAATATTTTCTTT
>JAISMJ010000061.1 GCA_031276815.1 Treponema sp. | reverse complement strand
GGGGAGGCGGCGGAACGCTCGCGGACCGCAACGAAGCGGGTGCGCGGCGATGAGGGCGCGGCGCGATGAAGGCGCGGAAATACCGCTTGCGGAGCGGTTATGTATGAAGGGCGGGGAGGGGAGGCGGCGGAACGCTCGCGGAGCGCAACGGAGCGGGTTGCGCGGCGATGAAGGCGCGGGAATACCGCTTGCGGAGCGGTTATGTATGAAGGGCGGGGAGGGGAGTCGGCGGACGCTTGCGGAGCGCAACGAAGCGGGTTGCGCGGCGATGAGGCGCGGCGCGATGAAGGCGCGGGGGATACCGCTCGCGGAGCGGTTATGTATGAAGGGCGGGGAGGGGAGACGGCGGAACGCTCGCGGGGCGCAACGGAGGGGGTCGCGGCGATGCGGCGCGGCGCGATGAAGGCGCGGGAATACCGCTTGCGGAGCGGTTATGTATGAAGGGCGGGGAGGGGAGGCGGCGGAACGCTCGCGGACCGCAACGAAGCGGGTGCGCGGCGATGAGGCGCGGCGCGATGAAGGCGCGGAAATACCGCTCGCGGGGCGGTTATGTATGAAGGGCGGGGAGGGGAGGTGGCGGAACGCTCGCGGAGCGCAACGAAGCGGGTTGCGCGGCGATGAGGAAGGCGCGGAATACCACTCGCGGAGCGGTTATGTATGAAGGGCGGGGAGGGGAGGCGGCGGACGCTCGCGGGGCGCAACGGAGCGGATGCGCGGCGATGAGGAAGGCGCGGAATACCACTCGCGGAGCGGTTATGTATGAAGGGCGGGGAGGGGAGGCGCGGCGGACTGCTTGTGAAGCGCAACGGAGCGGGTTGCGCGGCGATGTGGCGCGGCGCGATGAAGGCGCGGGAATACCGCTCGCGGAGCGGTTATGTATGAAGGGCGGGGAGGGGAGGCGGCGGACGCTCGCGGAGCGCAACGAAGCGGGTTGCGCGGCGATGAGGGCGCGGGGCGATGAAGGCGCGGGAATACCGCTTGCGGGGCGGTTATGTATGAAGGGCGGGAAGGGAGGCGGCGGACTGCTTGTGAAGCGCAACGGAGCGGGTACGCGGCGATAAGGCGCGGCGCGGGTTTCCATAACGCGGGAAAAGCGGTATACTTACAGGCGGAGGTTGTGATGGAAACAACGCGCGTCATAGAGCCGGGCTTTACGCTTGAGCAATTCATAGCAAGTATGCAGGAAATCAGGAAAACCCACGAGGAAATCGCTCAAAGATTTAAGGATACGGAGCGTCTCGTCAAGGAAACTGATAATATAGTCAAGGAAACCGCCCTCCAGATGAAGGAGACGGATAAACGCTTCGCGGAAACGGATAAACGGTTTGCGGAAACGGATAAACGGTTTGAGGAGACGGAGCGTCTTGTCAAGGAAACCACCTTACAGATAAAGGAGACGAATAAGAAATTCGGCGAGCTGAACAACCGCTTTGGCGAAATAGTCGAATATATGGTTATTCCCAACCTTGCGGCTAAGTTTTCGGAACTGGGCTTTGAATTTCTTAAAGCCCACGGCGCCGATATAGTAGACCGGAAACACAATATCTTTCTGGAAATTGACGCGCTTCTTGAGAACGACGATATGGTGATGATAGTCGAAATCAAAAGCAAGGTACAGACGAAAGATATAGACGAACATATTGAGCGCATGAAGAAAATGCGGCGGTACGCGGATTTTCGCGGCGACGCGCGGAAATACTTTGCGGGTATGGCGGGGGTGGTGTTCAGCGACAGCGCGAAGAACTACGCTCTGAAAAACGGCTTGTATGTGATAGAGCCTTCCGGCGAAACGTTTGATATTACCGCGCCGACAGGCGAATATCATCCCCGCGTATGGTACATGACGCAGGCGCTACCGGAGTGAAACGGCAGCGGAGGCGATGCCGCGCACCTTTCTTTTTTATCGCTCATAATCCTTGACGAAACGTTCCCGAATATATAGTATAGAGACATATAGTACAGGTATCTTAATCTGTGAACACATTGAGGGCTACGGTATGAATAAGGTTTTACAAGAAAAAATACAGGAGGCGTTTACATCGGTGCTTCCCATAACCGCAATTGTATTGATTGCGAGTATCGTGCTGGTACCCATGTCTGCGGGCGTCATCGTTATGTTTCTTACCGGAGCGGCGCTGCTCATTATCGGTATGGGGTTCTTTACATTAGGCGCTGATATGGCGATGATGCCGATGGGCGAAGGTATCGGCGCCCAGCTTACCAAGACGTCGAAACTGGCGCTGGCGCTTGGCATTAGCTTCGTGATGGGCATTATCATCACCGTCGCTGAACCGGATTTGCAGGTGCTTGCAGGGCAGCTTGCCGAATCGCTCAATCCGTGGACGCTGGTCATTACGGTCGGCGTCGGCGTCGGGCTTTTCCTCGCAATAGCGGTCATGCGGGTGCTGTTCGGGATTCCGCTCATGGCGATGCTGCTCGTTTTTTACGTTATCACCTTTGCCATCGCGGGCTACATGCTCACCACGCCGGACGGTTCTTTTATACCCATAGCCTTTGATTCCGGCGGCGTTACCACCGGACCCATGACCGTGCCGTTTATCTTGGCAATGTGCGTCGGCGTCGCGTCTTTGCGCGGGGACAAGGGATCAAAGGACGACAGCTTTGGGTTCGTGTCTTTGTGCAGTATAGGTCCCATTCTTTCGGTGCTGATCCTCGGCATGATAAAGCACATCAACAAAGTTGACGCTGGCGAACCAATCGACACAAGCGCGATAGCCGCATATACGGACAGAGACGTTGTTCTCCGCTTTCTGGAGGCTTTTCCTGAAATGCTACAAGAAGTCGCCATGGCGCTTGCCGCAATCCTTTTGTTTTTTGCCGTGTTTCAGTTAATTTCGCGGCGGTACAAGAAGCAGCAGCTTATGAGGATATCAGTGGGGTTCATCTATACCTTTATCGGGCTGGTGCTGTTCCTGATCGGCGTGGAAGTCGGCTTTATACCGGTGGGGCATCTTTTTGGGTATGAGCTTGCAAAAACTGACATCAAGTGGGCGCTGGTACCGCTGAGTATGCTCATCGGGTACTTCATCGTTGCGGCGGAACCCGCGGTTCACGTACTCAATAAGCAAGTGGAAGATGTGTCTCAGGGCGCAATCACGCAGAACGTGATGAACACCGCGCTTTCAATCGGCATGTCGCTTGCGCTTGGCATCACGATGGTGAGGATACTCACCGGTATTTCAATCATCTGGATTTTGGTTCCGGGATACGCCTTTGCTCTTATTCTCACGTTTTTCGTGCCGCGTATCTTCACCGGCATCGCCTTTGACTCCGGCGGCGTCTGTTCCGGTCCCATGACCTCAACCTTTCTCCTCCCCCTCGCGCTCGGAACCTGCGAGGGCGTGGGCGGCGATATGATGAAAGACGCTTTCGGCATTGTGGCGATGGTAGCTATGACGCCGCTGGTGGTCATTCAGCTTTTGGGGCTTGTATACGGACGGAAGATGAAAGCGGAAAAAGCGCTCTCCGAAGCCGAGATGCTGGGCAGAGAGAAAGCAAGCGAGATCATCGTATTCGAGGAGGATTATATTTATGTATAAAGAGAGGAATGTATATAGTAAAACGCCGCAGCCGTTGCCATGCTTAAAACTCCTTTGTCTCATCGTCGACTGGAACAAAATTAAGGCGATTTCAGAGGCGTTTGAAAAGGAACACGCCGATTTCGTGTTTATGAGCAAGGCGATGGGAACCGCCACGTCCGAAATACTCGACATTCTTGGAGTCGGCAGCACGGATAAGGCGCTGATTCTCTACCTTGAGGAAGGCGAATCAACGCCCGTACTCATCAGGGCGGTACGGCGGAGAATGGGCGTACGCGGCGCGGGCGCGGGCATTGCGTTTACGGTCCCGCTTTCAGGGATAAACGCTCCAATCATGGAACGCTTTTTGAACGCCCGCGGCGGTACGGAAACCGCGGACGCCGGTAACAATGACGAAAAAAAAGGAGGCGAGTCAATGGAAAAAACGCATACGGGAGAAGCGATGAAAGAAAAGGCGGTGGAAATAAAGAACAACGTTATTATTTCTATATTGAATAACGGGTACAGCGATGAATTTATGAAAACAGCCCGCAAAGCCGGCGCGAGAGGCGGCACGGTTATAAGTGCGCGCGGGCTTTCTTCACAGAAGACCAAGAAGTTTTTTGGGATTTCAATACAGGATGAAAAGGAAATCATTATTGTGCTCACCGATAGAGAGAAAAGCCTGGGTATTATGCAGGCGGTAAGCGCGGAGTACGGCGCTTCAAGCAAAGCGGAGGGCATCGTGTTCTCGCTGCCGGTCGATCAGGTGATGAGTTTGAACGACATTGGGTAGAGGGTTTTATAAGGAGCCGCCGTCCAACCCAATACTTTTATGGATACAGAGAAGTATAACACTGTCATTGATAAAAACCCCCAAACCGAGGGCTTTTTGTTTATTCATTATAAATATGGATCGCTTCGTCAACGCCCCGCTTGTCTATAATCACACTTTCATATATGATGAATGACTATGAGTGAAACACGTATTACGTTACAAGACGCTGGTGTGGAGAGGAGGTTTATCCTCATTGGAACCGCGCACATTTCAAAAGAGAGCATTGAAGATGTTACACGGGTTATTAAAGAGGAAAAGCCCGATATGGTCTGCGTTGAATTGGATGAAGGCAGATACAACGCCATGATGGAAAAGGACAATTGGGAAAGACTGGATGTTGCTAAAATCCTTAAAGAAGGCAAAGGCTTTCTCCTTATAGCAAACCTCGTGCTGTCAGGGTTCCAGCGGCGGCTGGGAAAGGAGCTTGGCGTTCAGCCCGGCGAAGAGATGAAAGCGGCTGTTATTACAGCAAAGGAAGCGGGTATTCCATTTACATTGTGCGACCGTGAAATACAGGTTACGTTACACAGGGCGTGGGGTAATTGCAACTTCTGGAATAAGTGTAAACTCCTTTCGACTCTCCTGTCGAGCGCCTTTACAACCGAAACGGTGAGTGAAGAGGAGATTGAGAAACTCAAGCAGCACAGTGAAATTGACAGCATGATGAACGCACTCGCCGCACGCCTTTTGCCGGTAAAAGTTACGCTTATTGATGAGCGGGATCAGTACCTTGCCGCAAAAATATGGGCAAACCGCGCGTCTACAGCCGGCGGAGCTGCGTCCGCCACAACGGTTGCCGCGGTTGTGGGCGCCGGTCATCTTACGGGCATACAGATGCATCTCGAACGCATAGCTGCGGGAAAAGAAAACGTAGACATTGCCTATCTGGAAAAAGTCGTCCCTCCCAGCATTGTTTCAAAACTGTTTACATGGCTCATACCGGTTATCCTATTGGCGCTTATTGTCGCGGGATTTTTTCGGCTCGGCACTGATGTAAGCCTTTTCATGCTGAAGAGATGGCTCCTGCTCAATGGCTCTCTTGCCGCGCTGGGGGCGCTTATCGCGCTGGGGCATCCGCTTTCGATCCTCGTCTCCTTTTTCGGCGCGCCCATCGGCACGTTAAGTCCGGTCGTCAGCGTAGGGCTTTTCTCCGGCATTTCCGAGGCTGTCATGCGGAAACCCCGCGTGTCGGATGCGGAAACGCTCATGGACGATGTGTCGAGCATTAAAGGCATATACCGTAACCGCATCCTCCATGCGCTGCTTGTTTTCTTTCTCGCATCTCTGGGCGGAGCCATCGGCAATTTTATCTCAATTCCGGCGTTAGCGGGACTGTTGATTAAATAACGAATCAGTGGAAAATACGCTTCCTTTCTCACGCCTCAAACAAAGCGAATGAGAAATCAACCCGGGGGCCAATCGAAATAGCGTCCGCCAAGGACATGGATATGCAGATGATCCACCGTTTGTCCGCCGTCCTTCTTGCAGTTGATGACGAAACGGGCGCCATTCTCCCCGCATCCCAAGGTTACAGCCAGCTCTTGAGCCTTGTAGAGGAGTCTTCCCAGCAAAGCCGTATCATTCATTTCCGCTTCCATGATATTCCTGATATGGCGTTTTGGAATCAAAAGGAAGTGAACCGGCGACTGAGGGGTTACATCGTGAAATGCACATAGTTCCTCATCTTCATAGATTTTCTTTGACGGGATTTCACCGTGTATGATCTTACAAAAAATGCAATCGCTCATACAGGTAGTATACCATATCGCGCGTATCTTGCAAGCCTGATGCGAGCGGCGGCGCCACCGCAATCCTTCATATAAATCCGTAAGGAAGCGTCAGGAGGTCTTTCTCTCTATCCGGTCAATTTCCCGCGCCGCAAGCCGTACGCCGCCGGCTTTTAATCCTTTCACCGCGTAATCCTGCGCCTTGAACGCCTCATGGGAGATTTTAACGCGGGGTTTGGGCAAGTAATGCGCGGTAAACGAGAATTTCTTGCGGGTGTCGATGAGCAGCACTTCGGCGTTTTCAGGGACGAGGGCGTATTCCTTGTTCATGATCCACCCTTCAATGACGCAACGTTTGATATAGGGGAAACCGGTTTCCGCTTCTTTGTAAATGACGGTAAATACCGTACCCGCAAGGGCTTCTTTGTCCGCAACGCCTATCCACCATGCGCCTTCCCCGATGAAAAGCTTGTCCGGCAGGTCCTGCACCGTGTATACGCCGTTTTTGCGTACCGTGAGAATACGGTCAAACGGCGACACTTCCGCAACCGTTTCGCCGTTCACCGCGGTGCCGGTATAGCCCGCCGCCGCATCGTATTTCAGAGAAATGTCTTTCTTTACCACTTCCTTGACATCGACTTTGCCGAATTTTCCGACAACAGTTTTGCGCGCGCCGCCGCCTGCGTCCGCCTTGATACGGTCCCTGACGCTGTCAAGGAAGTTGACGGCGTATGCCGTAGTGTTTTTCAAATGGGCGTTGATTTCTTTTATGCGCGCCTGTATCGCCCTCATTTCTTCTTTTGCCTTGGTAATATCGTAGAGAGAAATACGGCGTATGGGAATTTTGAGGAGGATTTCAACGTCGTCTTTGCTAACGCCGCGTTCTCCTATCTCCTCTGCGAAGGGTTCAAAACCCGCGATAACCGCTTTCTTCACGCCCTCGGCGGTCTTCATGCGCTCAATCGCGCGGTAAATGCCCTCCTCAATGAAAAGCCGCTCCAGCGTCCGCAGATGGAGTTTGTCGAGAAGCTCTTGTTTCTCCAGCTCAAGTTCTTTCGTGAGAATCTTCACCAGCGCATCGGCATGGAACCGGATAACCTCCGTAGTACTCATCAGGACGGGCAGGTTGTCTTTTATCACGAGGAAATTCACCGATATTGACTGCTCACATGCGGTAAACGCATAGAGGGCGTTCACGGTTTCTTCCGCATACACGCCGCGGGCGAGTTTTATTTCAATTTCAACGTTTTCCGCGGTAAAGTCATTGATGGACTGTATCTTGATTCTGCCCGCCTTTACCGCCGCTTCTACGCTATCAATGAGGGTTTCGGTTGTTATGCCAAAGGGCAGTTCCCGCACGATGATGCGTTTGGGATCGGACGTGTCGAGTTTCGCGCGTACCACCACCTTGCCGTTGCCGTCTTTGTATTCGGATACGTCGACAAGCCCACCGGTCGGAAAATCAGGGGACAAGGCGAAAGGTTGCTGGTGGAGACAGGCTTTCTCGGCTTCTATCACTTCGAGAATATTATGAGGCAATATCTTTGTAGACATACCGACAGCGATGCCTTCCGCGCCTATAATCAGCGCAACCGGCAGTTTCGCGGGAAACAGCAGGGGTTCTTTTTTGCGCCCATCATAGGATTCGGTCATGTCCGTGAGTTTCGGATTGTAGAAAATGTCTTTCGCAAGCGGCGTTGCGCGGCACTCAATGTAGCGGGGCGCCGAAGCCCCGTCTCCCGTGAAGATATTACCGAAATTACCTTGTTTATCAATGAAAAGCTCTTTGTTGGCAAGCACCACAAGCGCATCCCCGATGGAGGCGTCGCCATGCGGGTGGTACTGCATACAATGCCCCACCACATTGGCTACTTTGTGAAATTTACCATCGTCCATCTCAAAAAGCGTATGCAGGATACGCCGCTGGACAGGTTTTAATCCGTCTTCAACATCAGGAATAGCCCGGTCCCGTATCACATAGGAGGCGTATTCCAAGAAGTTCTTATCAAAAATGTTTTTTATGTATGCCACACGTAGTATAGTACCGTTTGTCAAGCAAGGTTTCAAGGGGGCGAGCGGGGAAGCGCATGAGGAAAAAACGTCCGTTCTACAAAGAGCTGGTTCTTGTATACCTGCCAGCGGTATGTATATTCTAGTATCCGAATCGCCCGATTTATGGCGCACACGAATCGTAAATCTATGCTCTACGCCGCTTTCCTATTCCTCATCTTACATGAGCGATTTATGTGCTTAAATAAGCCACGCATGTGCCTAAATAAGAGACTCACATACTTAAATGAGCGGGTAGAATGGAGTTAGTCGGCTACGTCTGGCTACTGCGAGTAGCTGACGGGACCTTCCGCTCTTCCAAAAAAGCCAGTAACGGCTTTGTCCAATCCGCGCACTGTCTTCCCTGATCGAGGAAGCGCCGGTACAGATCAAGAATATGTTTCCTGATACGGGAGGCGTCCGCGGACGGCAGGGTAGCGTCCGTGAAGAGGTCCGCGGTAAAGGCTTCCGCCTCCTGTTCAGTAAAAAGCGGCGGGTCAAAGCGGGACATGGCGTACATCGCCGCCGCGACGCAGTTGACGCTGTGCTGCTTTACGTACAGAACCGCTTCCGTAATGGCGAGCGCGCGCCCTCTGAGTTCCGCCGCTTGTTTCGCGTACGTGTTACTGTCGCTGAAATTTCGTACAATACCGGCGAATGTGGTATAGGTGCGTATAACCACCATGACATGCAGGCTTGGTATGCACATAAGATGGGGATCAAAGGCGTGAATCAGCGCAAAACGGAACGCGCCTACATAAAACGGGCGTTTGGTGGTGGAAAGACATTCGGCGTACACGCCGGCGGCGGTCTTGTAGAGTCTTCCTATGGAGACGATAAAATCCGCGGTAACCGTTTTTTGATGCGGATAGGCGCGGTTGAGAAATCCCGCCGTACGTATCCAGAAAGAGACGAAATCAAGATAGACGCCCACTTTGCGGGGCAGGAACGGTATCTTTTCATCCAGCGGGTGTTCAACGTTGACAACAGGGATATTCCGCCGCAACGCGCTCGCATACTGCCGGAAGAAGAAATTGTAGAGCGACATGCCGGTACACGCCAGTCCCGCTTTTCTGAGCGTGCCGTTCATTAAACAGGTGAAAAAGAACCGCAATACGGATTGGCGGGACATACGTTCTTCGGCGATACGCCCGAATGACGCCATATAGTACCTCTTATAGTTACGATATACGCCGGTTTAATAGTAGTGCCGGCTGATGTAAAACGCATGATTCAGCGTAGCGTCCATTCTTTACTTTTTTTACTTTGAGGCTTTTCACACAACCTACCGGGTTTTGTGAAAAGCTCCTTTATCAACACATTAAAAAAGGCGGCGCGTTATCCCCAATACCGCGCTTTTTTCCACTGCCCCCGCTCTTTTCCCTTGGCATGGCGGCTGACCTCGCGGACACATACTTTCCTTACAGAACTCACCCTCACGATGAGGCGCCGGTTATACGGAGGGGGAGCCGCTTCGTTTTCGCGCCTCCGTGTAGTATTCCGAACAAAGCATCATATGTCGCGGCCGTCCGCTCCATACGCGGCGGCGCGCCGCCGCTCACAGCAGTAATTCCCAATAGCCCACGTCAAGCCATTGATTGAGCTTAAAACCAATTTCATGAAAACGGGCTATGTGAGTGAAACCGAATTTTTCGTGCAAACCGGCGCTTTTCTCATTGGGTATGGTGATACAGGCGACAACGGCGTGAATACGTGTCTTCTTCACTTCGTCAAGCAGCGCGGCAAGCAGTTGTTTTCCGATGCCGCGGCTTTCACAGCCGTGTTTCAGGTAGATCGTGTCTTCCACAGAAAAACGGTAGGCGCGGCGTTCCTTAAACGTGTTGACATAGGCGTAGCCCAGAACCTCGCCGCGTTCCTCCCATACCAGCCACGGGTACGCGGCGGAGATTGCCCGTATTCGCTCCTCCATATCCCGCGTAGTGAGCGGGTCTTCCTCAAAGCTGATAACCGTATGTTCAATATAGTAATTGTAGACGCCGCGCAACGCGGAGGCGTCTTTGAGCAGGACAGGGCGTATCATCGCGCTTCCCCGCCGGAGGCGGAGTGAACGCCGGAGGCGGAGTGAACGCCAAAAGCGGAAGGCGCGCCGAAAGCGGTACGCAGCAGTTCCCGCGTGTACGCCTCTTTCGGACGCCGCATGATGTCCTGTGTGGGTCCGGCTTCAATGATGGCGCCCGCCTTCATAATGAGCAGCATATGGCACAGAGACCTGACGATACGGAGATCGTGGCTGATGAATATATAGGACAGTCCGCGCCGTTTCTGCACATCCCGCAAAAGGCTGATAACCTGAAACTGAACGCTCCGGTCAAGGCTTGAAGTCGGCTCATCCAGCGCCAATACGTCTGGTTCAAGCACAAGACTGCGCGCCAACGCGATGCGCTGCCGCTGTCCGCCGGAAAACTCATTCGGATAGCGGCGCAGAAAATCCTCGTCTTCTTCAGGAGGGGGCGCAGAGCGTTCCCGAAGAGCGGTTGTATCTCCTGTCCGTCACGTGCAATGAGTGCTTTGCGCTGTACAAGCGGCAACAATACCCGCCCCGGCGTTGTTTTGCCGCTGCCGGATTTCCCGACAAGCGCAAATGCTTCAGGGGCGTCAATGAAAAAGTTAATACTGTAAATAACTACTTTGAAATCGTCTTTGCTTCCGAACACCGCCTTAAACCGGCGGAATTCTACAAGATGGTTGTCTTTCTGCCTCGTAGTATACAATTTTTCTTCCATAAAAAGTATTATTTTGAACCGGAGCGCATTGTTTTTTTTATAAAAGGCCGACATTCTAGCCATGGCTAGAATGCCGACGCAATGATAAAAATAACTAACAACACTATGAGAAATAACTCTTGACAAGAATTATAACTATAAGTATACTCCCAAAAAATTTACAATTCGTGCGGAGCGCATGAATCGAATGTTTGCGGAGACTTCGGACTTTACAGCGTAAGTCTGTCGCCGCCGGATTGTTAGAGACTTGCTCTGTCGGTCTACATGTGGTCTGTGAAACAAGAAGCCCATCGCTTTAGCGTTGGGTAGCTCACACTATACCATGATATAATTTTGAATGTCTAGGGTCGTTTCAAAATCACGCTAAAAATTTGCGCCGGAAAACCGGCAAATAGGAGAGATTCTTTTATGAAAAGAAAGAGAAATATGTTGATTTTAAGTGTATTGCTACTCTATAGTTCACTAGGCTTCGCCCAAACGCCATCATCATTATCCGATGTACAGGGCGCGTTTGATGGTTTATCAAAGGCGCTGGCTAAGTCGCTTCCATTCAACGCGAGTGTTGGGCTCAACTGGTCGGATGCGTATATAGGGCAGGCGATCCTATTGAGACGAATGATATTAGCGCAATAACAAACAAGATTTCCGGTCTTCAAAACATCGGCGGTGAAGGCTTTTCCTCATCCTATGAGCAGGCTGACAGTTGGGGAATCAGACTATTCGGCGGTTTGTCTTTTAATCTTGCCATTATCAAACTTGATATTACGGGGCTGTTCAATTTTCTCGATCAGAATTACGGCGTAACGCTAGGCGTTAGAGTACAGTTGTAGTACGATAAGTTGTAGTACGATAAAAAGAAACGGCTTCCCAGGAAGCCGTTCAAAAGAATGATATTACTATTGATAATGTATATTCTGTCTACTTATATCGATATTCTCTTAATGAATAAGTCCTAGGGATATAAATCTTTATATACTTCAAAGTAAGATTTACCCGTTTCTTTATCGCAGTTGCCTTTTGCTAATACAGACATTCGTTCTAATGTATAGACCGTTCCTTTTCCTATTCTTGTGTGCCGGTATTCTTTTTCGTTACAAGCTTGTACAAGATCGATAGTCTCGTTGTTTCTATACTCATATCCCCATAACAACGACGATAAAGAATGTTTCTTCTTTCCAAATGGGATAGAAATAGTAATTGCATCAACGATATGGAGTCCTTTTGGGATTTTTTGATTGGTGTTGTGAACAAATAAAGATGAATTGAAGAAACCTTTTGTATCAATAGAGGCAATTTCTCTGTCCCCTATAATGCCGATTGATAAGGGAGAAGCTATTTCTAGTTTAGGTAATGGATTAAACCCTTGAGAGTATTGTATAGGGATACCTGCCCGCAAGAAAGTCATAGAGAATATCTCTATAAGAGACAGTTGTGAATAAAAGACCGCTTCTTCTTTTTTAGAAAAACTAAAAATAATCCGCCATGAAGGATGTTCATGTTCCCTGTCTTGCAATCGTTCTTTGCTGTGAATATTATAAGTAGGTATACTATTTTTAACTATACCATGCGCTTTATTACAATTTCCACATAAATAGTTACATTCTTCTACGCACTTCGATGTGATTTCTTTCTTTTTTGAACACGTCAATTCTTTGTTTAGATAATTTTTTGTCATTCCTGTTCCAATGTTTTGCCACGGCAGTACACTATGCTCATCTTTTCTATCAAGGATTTCTTTAACAAGTTCTTTGTATTGTTCAAGTACAGAACGCCAGATACCTTGATTAAAGTATTCGCTCCATGCATCAAGACAGCAGCCTTTATTAAAGGCCTCTTCAATAAGCGTCCCTACCCTAGCATCTCCTCGACTCAAAATCCCCTCTATTACAGAAACAAAGGGCTCCTGTATACCAACCTTATGCCCAAAAGGCGCTAGCTTGTTTCGTATAAATTCAAGCTTCCGGCGACTTGTTGCTTCATCAAGTTGTTCCGCCCATTGGAAAGGCGTGTGCGCTTTAGGAATGAAGGTGCCGACATTAATATTAAAATGCATATTGGTTCTACGGGCAACTTCAAGTACAAAATTAACTATTTCAACTTCTTCACTAGTAATCGTATCATGCGTATTTTCTTTGCTTTCTTCTAACATTTTGACCGGTAATCCAATCATAAAGTAAAATTTTGCGCTACGCCAACCTCTCTTTTTTGCTTCAAGCAGGATATTGATAACATTTTCCCGCGAAACATCTTTATTTATCATCATTTGCCATGAATCTACTGGTGTTTCTATGGCAAAAGTAAGCCCGCTTTTCCGTACTGTGGAAATTTTATCCAGAAGCGGTAGAGAAAATGTTGATACATGCAAAGAGGGAAGCTGAAACGATATATGTTCCTGCTCGTAAGCGGCATTAAGTGTATCAATAAGAGCTTCAAGACCGTTATAATCACCCGATGAAAGTGAAGACAGACTTATCTCTCGATATCCTCCTTCTTTGATAAAGTCAGAGACTTCTTTTTCAATAAGTTCAGCCTGTTTTTGCCTCATAGGTCTATACCAATATCCCGCATGGCAGAATCTGCACCCGTTTGGACAGCCTCGCATAATTTCTACCGCTCCGTGATGCTGCACCGCCTTCATGTTTGGAATAGGAAAGACAGCCGCACGTGCATCCCGCCATGAAAAACCAGTATCAACGGCACGTCGTACCGGTGATTGGCTATCGACTTCTCTATCTGCGGTCCATACTGAAGGATGGGACATTATCAATGTACGAATCGCCATTCTTCCCACTCCTGCCATTTTCAGCGACCGTACTTGTTCCATGAGTTCAAAAAAACCGGCTTCCGCTTCGCCGATCCAAAAAGCGTCAATAAACCGGGCGTATGGCAAAGGGTTTGACACACACGGACCGCCCATTAGGACTATAGGGGCAGAGACATTTTTTTCTCGTTCGGTAGTGTGAAGTGGGATACCCGCCATCTCAAGCATCGCAAGCACATTGGTTATGCCTAGTTCATACCCGAACGTAAACATAAGCGCATCAACATCGCTTAAAATGATACCGGTATCTAAACCATAAAGCTGCATGTTATTACACTTGAGAAATGCTCTGAAATCCGGCGCGGGCATAAAGGCGCGGTCGCAGGAAACGGCATCAATACGATTCAGACCGTTGTAAATGATACGGAGCGCCTGATTTGACATGCCAATTTCGTATAGATCAGGAAAAGCAATAACCGTTTGCAAAATCGCGTCTTTTTTAGCAAGCCTGCCGTATTCGCCCCCTACATAACGGATTGGTTTTTCAACATCCAAAAGGTGTTTCCCAAAGTCGAGAGGATTAATATAGCGCGGATAACTCACCGGTAAATCTTCCTTCCCTTCTCATCTCCAATGCCGGTACGCCTCAAAAAATACGTGTTGATAACATCACGCCACTGGCGGGCATTCTCAAGCTGCCGTTCCATACGCTCTTTTACACTCTCAAAAACAGCGCCGTCAAGCAGTTCTTGGAGACCGCGCCATGTATCAAGCATGATTCTTACTTCATCATATCCTTCAAAATGCGTATCGTAGATGTTCTGAAGCAAGGTTTTTCCATTTTTCATCACATAATCATACGGAGTTCGATGAAAGAAAAGCAAAAGTTCTTCGGGACATGTTTCTGGATTAGCAAAAATCGCGGCGTTTTTAGGCGCATATTGCTCCGTATAGCCTGTACCTGCCGGAGTTCTGTCTATACCGATAGCTTTATTATCCGCACGGTGATAGGTACCCCATTTTGAGAATTCATACCCTTCAACATTTGGTCCATAGTGATGACCGCATTCCACCATGAAACAAACGCCGAAAGGAGCATTGTACTTTTGGTACGTTGGATATGAATTGAGGAGTATCTTTGTAATATTTCCGGCAATGCTCTGTCCTCCGTTATCAGGAAACGTAAGCCGGCTCCACTCATCAGCGATTTCACCTGGGGACAGAGCCGGATTCCATGCAAGGCGGCCGTAACCGAAAAGGTTTGCCTGCGCCAGAGTATGCCCCGTCCAGTTTGCGGCAAGCCCTGTGTTTCCAACAGCGGCAAGCCCTTCGATACGCCCGCAGGCAAGAAGCGAGCGGATTGCGCCATTGTCCGCGTTTGTCCCATATCCGGTATCGAATCTCATCACATCGCCCCACATCCACGGCAGGAAGCACAGATCTATTTGCTGTCCCGTATATTCTTGGGTTATTTGCAGTTCCATGACGTAACGAGTCTTTTCAAGCGCGCCGAAAAGCGGGGACACAGGTTCCCGTACCTGAAAATCGTATGGGCCATGTTTTATTTGCAGGATAACATTATCATCAAACTGTCCATCAAGCGGCTTGAAATTATCAAAGGCGGCGCGGGCGCGGTCAATGGTTGTATCCCGCCAATCCTGTACGCAGTTGTACACGAAACAGCGCCAGATGACTTCGCCGTTATGCGGCGCGAGCGCTTTTGCAAGTATATGTGCGCCTTCCGCGTGATTTCTCCCATACCGGAAAGGACCGGTCTCATATTCAGAATCGGCTTTGACCAGAAATCCCGCTAAGTCGGGGATATACCGGTAGATACTATCCGCCCTGTCTTTCCACCACGCAAGAACTCTTTCATCAAGCGGATCCGCAGTACCTATTTCCGGCTGGGGAGCGCCGAAGTTGACGCTCAGCATAAGCCGTATGCCGAATGGTCTGAAAATATCCGCAAGTTCCGCGATTTTCGGCAAGAATTTTTCGGTAATCAGTTCTTTTGCCATGCCGCGTACATTTACGTTATTGATGGAAATTCGGTTGATGCCTACGGAAGACAGAAGACGCGCATAGTCTCTGATACGGTTGGAATCAAATTCGATACGGTTATCGTTGAAAAAGAGAGAACGCCCCGCATACCCGCGTTCTACACTGCCGTCAAGGTTATCCCAATGATTGATCATCCGTACCTGTGAAACCGGCGCGTCTGCGACATCGGCGCCAAAAACAAACCGTTTTAGTGCAAGCAAACGGACAAACGTGTACACGCCGTAGAGAACGCCCGGTTCGTCCGCCCCCCCAATGATTATTTTGGAATCCGTAGACCGGATAACAAAACCTTCTTTCTTCGGTTTTGGAAGGGAGAAACCGTATGAGGCATTGAGATACCCAATGGTGCCGAGCAGTATTTGTTTTTCACCCGCGTTTCGGCTTTTTTGAACAATGCCAAAACAAAAGGACAGCGTAAATCGTAGTTCCTTCGCCGCATTTTCTATGATGATCCCTTTTTCCTCGCATATGACATGTTCAAGAAAAGCCGCTATATCTTTGGTATCTTCCGCGGAACCATATTTTTGAAACCAGCAATCGTATTCTGTAACCTTTATCATAAAAAACTCCTTTCATATTATGATTATATCATACATTGACATTTTGTTTAATATGCTGTAGTATCATAAATATAATGAGAAGTTTCATCAGTATTTTTTTTCTTTTTCTACTTTTCTCGTGTGCGTCTGGACCCATTAATATACCTCCAGAAATAACAGTCGACAAACTCATCCAGTTGGGACAAGAAGCTTCAGACAAAAACAGATACGATCAGGCGCTCCAGTACTATCAAGCCGTACTAGACAGATTTCCAACACAGATAGACAGTGTGTGCGGTGCGGAATATGAAATTGCGTTTATTCATTATAAGCAAAAAAGATATGACATTGCACAGAAAGAATTGAACGTCCTGCTCGCTCGTTATGATGAACCGGATGAAGAACTGCTTCCCGGTGAATATAAACTACTTGCTCATATTGTGCTTGAGAAGATAGTAGCGGATAAAGAATGACTAATAAGATGACCATTATTCATGTCCTTGAACCGTTTGCCTCCGGCGTTGTAACTGCTGTTGTGAATATAGTAGGACAGTTACCCGCCATGAGGCACATTATAGTACACGGTTCCCGCTTGTGGGTTGATAATTTGGAAAGTGTAAAAAAAAGATTCCCGCCGGAAGTGACTTTTATAGCGTGGGCTGAAACTCAAAGAGAAGTAAGTTTGAGGCGCGATTTCCATGCTTTGAAATCGCTCATTAAAATACTTACCCCGTATAAAGATACCGGCGCCATTATCCATCTGCACTCATCAAAAGCTGGTTTTTTAGGGAGATTAGCCTGCAAAATACTGGGTATAAAAAGAGTGATTTACACGCCGCACGGGGCATCTTTTATCCGCACGGATATAGGATTTTTTAGCCGGTATTTTTACCGGTTTCTTGAAAAACTGGGAGGAAAATTCGGCGGAATTATAGTCGCCTGCGGACAATCAGAGGTAGAATTGTATAAAGGTATGTCGAATAAAGTAATCTTTGTGCCTAATGGCGTTCCCATTGCCCGATCCGTGGAAGAAAAATTTCGTACGCTGCAAAATCCTGAAGAAGAGATATTCGTTATGTTCACTGGCATTACAAGTATTCAAAAAAATCCTGAATTGTTCAATGAGATAGCGTCATCTTTACCCGATGTGCATTTCTACTGGGTGGGAGACGGTCCTCTCCGTTCCAAACTCGTATCACCTAACATTACGGTAACGGGCTGGGTGGATAAAGACTCGGTAAACGGCTACCTTGAACGGTGCTTAGTATACATGAGTACTTCTAAATGGGAAGGATTGCCTTTTGGGGTGCTTGAGGCTATGGCTTCCGGCTGCGTTTTACTCGTAAGTAATGTGTACGGCAACCGCGATCTCGTGATTGCAGAGGAAAACGGCTATGTATACAACGATGCACAAGAAGCGGTGGCGTTGTTGTCGCAGTTGTTTGAAAACCGGGAAAAAATTATCGCTATGGGAAGGAAAAGCAGAGAAATTGTGGAAAGAGAATATTCGGTTGAAATAATGGGGAAAAAATACAATGCCATATATGAGTCAATGCGGGGGGGGGGGGGGGTAGACTTCCCTTACACTATAGCTTGAATATAGCGCTAGCGTGTCATATAAATAAGTAACTTCTAATTTAGAAATAATTGTTGTATAATTAGTTAGAGTATGTATATCGGTATATCAAATCAGCGATTTCCCCCGGACGCGCATAAGCGTCCGTTGTTATGTTATGTAAATTATATGAAAAGAATTTCTTATTATATAGTAACCCATTTCATTCTTTTCAGCGCTTTGTGTACGCTTTTATTAAGCGCGTGCGCTGAAAAGCAGCCTGAAGCCATTACAAGAGAAAATCTTTTTACATTGCAAATCGGACGCCTTGAAGATCAGATTGCCTTCTACAGCCAAGACGAGGACAAGGGCATGCACAGAAACGGACTCTGTATGAGCGACGGCATTTTCTATATTTCCGACAGCGGCGGGCAAAAGGTAACGCGGTTTAATTCCTACGGCGATATCCTTACCATGATTTACAATGATGAGACCAATCCCCCGCCGCTGACCCTCAAGCTGAAAGAGCAAGGCGAAACCGTAACCCGTTGGGCGTTTACCTACCCTTTTCAAAACCCGGGAAGAATCATAGTTGATGCGCGGAAACACCTGTATATCGAAGACCGCATCCCCGACGAACGGCGCGGCGTTGATCCGGAGAGCAAGGCGTTGTTGGACAGTGTGGTGCTTCATTTTGACGCAGACGGCGCGTTTCTTGAATATCTGGGACAGGAAGGGATAGGCGGGAGCCCGTTTCCGCGGATCGAAGAGTTGTATACGTCTGTGAACAATGATGTAGCCGTTGTGTGCAGGCTGCCTACGGGCTGGAATATTTATTGGTTTGATACGGAAGGCGTACTATTGTATCTCATAAAAATAAAAAACGGTTCCGTCCCCGTTCCCGCCGACCGCAGGGATGTGGTTTTCGCATCATTGGATAGTATAGCCGCAGCCCCTGACGCCAGAAAACTGTATATAAAGGTGGACTATTACCGCGATACGTTTGACGAGTCTACCAATACGCGGACGGGAAGCGAAAGCGACAGTTCCGTTATTTGGGTGATGCGTGTTGAAGATGGAATTTATGAAAAAAACATTGAAACGCCGCTTTACGAGTCCGTATATACGGAAAACAACCGCAAAGTTACTGTTAAAATTCCCTATACGCTTTTGGGAATCGCAAAGAATGAACGGGTGTTTTTATCTTTTCCGGAAGAAACCGGTTACGCTCTTTTAATTCTGGATACGCAGAAATCAAACGGGGTTCAGCATCAGGGCAGTATCAAGGTGGATATGAGCGAATTACAGTTCAATGCCTTTGATTTATCGCGGGAAGGTATTTTATCCGCACTGTTGATAAGCGATTGGGATGTCAAACTGGTGTGGTGGAGAACGGACAGATTTTTCAATGATGATGTGTGAACATGAAACAAAGAACAAAACATTAGTTTCCGCTCAAGCGTCCGCTCACCTTGATAAAGAAGCGTCCATGTCGTGGGGCTTGAATCCTTTCGCGCTTGTCGAAGCCGCAGGACGCGCAGCCGCAGTCCGGCTCGTCCACGCCTTTCCATCATTGTTTTGGAAAAAACCGAAAACCGCCGTCTTTGCCGGTTCCGGAAACAACGGCGCGGATGCCATGGTTCTGGTGAAGTCGCTTATTATCTGGGGCAAGGCGGACGATGCCCTGCTTATCCTCAACAAAATGCCGGACGTTTCAAACCCGCAAACGCCTCATGCACAGGCGTTTTTATGTCTTGCTAAAATGAATATTCCCTTTCTGGTATGGGACGACACCCTCCCCGCCTCTTTCTCTATAAAAGAACTGGAGCGATTCGATATTATCCTCGACGGAATCGCCGGTACCGGTGTAAAGGGAGCGATTAAAAAACAGGCTGCCGAAATGGTACGCGCCATCAACGAAATAAAAAATGTAAAAAAGATTTCCGTTGATATGCCGTCCGGTAATTTTGACGGCTGGAATACAGCCATGCCCATGCCCATCGTCAAGGCGGATGCGACGCTTGCCATAGAACCGCTGAAATTATGCCTTTACACGCCCGCCGCCCGCCCGTTTGCCGGCAGGATCATACCTGTTGAAGGGATTTTCCCGCAGCCGCTCATCACTTCTTATGTGGAGGCGGAACTGCTTGATTGGAGGACTGAGAACCGGAACATACCGGCGATACAACCGGATGCCTACAAATACAGCCGGGGCACCATCGAAATACACGCGGGATCACGAGACGCGACCGGCGCAGCCCGCATTTCGGCGCGGGGAGCGGAGGCTTCGGGCGCGGGACTCATCCGCTTGCTGGTTGATGAAGACATTTACCCCATTGTGGCGTCTTCATCGGAGGGCGTCATGGTCGCCGTTTCCTCTTCTTCCGCCGAAAACCGTTTCCCTCCCGATGCGCTGCTTGTGGGCCCGGGCTGGGGCTGTAACCTCAAACGGCTGCCCGCGCTGCAAAAAGCGCTTGAGCAGCGGGACGTCCCGCTTATACTAGACGCCGACGCCATCCGTCTTGCAAAAGACGTGAATTTTAACGGTAAAACCATTCTAACGCCCCATGCGGGGGAATTGTCCGCCTTTTTAGCGGTTCCGAAGGATGAAATTCTCGCCAATCCGGTACCCATTCTTAAAAAGACCGCGCGTGAAAAACATGCGGTTATTCTCTTCAAAAGCCATGTCATGATTATTGCGGCTGAAGACGGCAGGCTCGGAATCGTTGATGGCATGACGCCTGTACTCGGTGCGGGCGGTTCAGGAGACCTCCTTGCCGGCTTATGCGCCGGTATCGCGGGGCGTATGCAAAAAAGCGCGGCAGCAGGCGCAGCCGTCTTCGATGCCTATACATGCGCCTGTTGCGCGGCGAGCCTTCTGATTGCGGCGGGCAAACAAGCGCACGGCTTTGCTACTCCGTTTGAGTTGGCGGACGCCGCCGCCCAATTAGCCGCGGACGCATGGCTTGGGCGCGTATAGCGCCGCGTTAGCGTACGCGCCTACCCGTTTTTCTTCCGCAGCCCCATGAAAAAGAGCCGTATGGCGTCAAAGAGCCGCGTCAAAAAGCCGCCTCGCTCAACATTTTCCGCAATAAGAAGAGGGATACGCCTGAGTTCGCCGATGCTGTCATACAAAACGAGCTCCCCTCCCCTATCGCCTTTTACGCATGGCGCACTTATAGTGTCCAGCACCTCGGTTTCAAAGCGTAATTCGTTCCCCCGCTCGCTCCGTGCGGTAAACGGCAGCGGCTCCCCTATGGTAAGCGCGGCGTATGTTTGTTTCGACCGCCATACTCTGACACGCGGGAGTTCTTCCATGACCGGATACAGCGTCTTATACCGGGAAAACCCCCACTCAAGAAGGTTTCTCCCGTCCGTATCACGAACCTCCTCGCCAGCGGGAGCGCCGAGAATCACCGCAATAAGACGGGTCGCGCCCTGTTTTGCGGTAAGCGCAATATTGTAACCGGACTCATCTATATAGCCTGTTTTCAGCCCGTCTACGCCAAGAACGCCGAGCAGAGAATTACGGTTTTTCTGCACAATGGTTCCCGGTCTTGTGCGGGAAGCTGCGGGAACATTTTCAGGCTTCGGATAGGCGAATTCAGCGACGGAATGAAGGGTTTCGAGCGTTTCCGGATGAGTTTTGATATAAAACCTGCAAAAGACAGCGTACTCATACGCCGTTGTCATGTTGTATTCAGATATGCCGGAAGGTTCAACAAAAGCCGTGTGAGAAAGACCGAGCGCCGCGGCTTCCGCGTTCATACGCGCCGCGAATTCTTCAACGGAAGGCGCGCATCTCATCGCTACCGCCACCGCTGCGTCATTGCCGGAGGAAACGGCAAGCCCCAGAAGCAATTCCCGCAAGGTAACGCGCTGCCCTTCCGCCAGAAACATGAGGCTTGAACGGGGCGGCTGATTGACGCGCCAGCTTTCTTTCGGGAGTTGTACCGGCTCGTCAAGACTCGCGGCGCCGGCGGCGACGTCGTTCAACGCAATATGTATGGTCATAAGTTTTGTGAGCGACGCCGGCGGTACCGGTTCGTCCTTGTTTTTTGCGAAAAGCAGGGTTCCGGTTTCCGCATCCATCAGAACCGCCGCGTAAGAGCGAATAGTGAACGCCTCTTCTGGAAACCCCTTAAAAGAAAGCGCTAAAAGAAAAATGAGACAGAGCGTAGAAAGAAAAGTGTTCCGCATATGTGTTCCTGCTTATAAGGTATGGAGGGAGAGCGCGGCGCTCCGCTCTTTTACTCCGGTTTGTCTATGCAACGTGTAGTACGGATTATGATAGGAGAATATACGCATATTGTCAAGCGGCGCTTCATGCGGATTAGTTGTCAAGAGAAATCGATACATTTGCAGCTATTTTAGGCGCTTTACCCCCCCCCCCCCGCCTTCCTATAAAACGGCATACGTCTATGATGTGTTCTTGTCATACGTTATGTTTAATAGTATAGTACGACAATATCGCCGCGCCGTATATCCGCGTGTCTAAAGGCGAGGGACGGATGACGGTTATTTGTCAACCTATAACTATGGGGGACTTGGGGAAAGCGGAAAAGAGGGAAAAACCGAAAAGAACATGAAAGGGAATCCTTTATCAGGTAAAAGCGCGTTTATTATAGGCGGCACCGGCGGCATTGGAAAAGAAATCGCGCTTCTGTTAGCCGGCTCCGGCGTCCGTATCACGCTGCACGGCGGTTCATCACAGGAGCGTCTTGCAAAGACTGTGAACGCTATCCGTGACCAAGGAGGCGAAGCCGATGGATTTCTCAGCCGGATTGACGGCGCGGATGCGGTTGACCGCCTGTTCTCCGAATACTCCGTGCGCGCGGCGCGTTCCGCCTCTATATCCCGCGGTGAGCGGCTCATACATGCGGAGCCTTATGTTCCGGACATCCTTATTTACGCATACGGTCCGTTCAAACGGGTGGTTCTTAATGAGACAAGCGCCGCGGATTGGCTGTTTTTGACGCAGCAGAATCTCTCCCTCCCCGGATACGCGGTGTCCCGTGTGCTGCCGTCCATGATGAAGCGCAAATGGGGGCGCATTGTGCTGTTCGGCGGCACCAATACCGACACCGTACGGGGGTTTCTTACCACCGCCGCCTATGCCGCAGCAAAGACCGGACTCGGCGTTTTGGCAAAATCGGTCGCAAAAACCGCGGGCGGCGCGGGCGTTACCTGTAACGTCATCTGTCCGGGGCTTACGGATACGGATTACGCCGATGACGCGGTACGCGCCTACAATCGCAGCAAAAGCCCCGCCGGAAAAGCCCTGTCCCCCAAAATGGTCGCCCTGACCGCGCTGTACGTGTTGGCGAACCGTTCCATAAACGGCGCGATTATACCGGTTGACGAAGGCGCGGTTGTGTAGACCTCTCTTGTATAACGCTATGATTTTCTATACTATACCTCGTAAGGACGTTTTTCCATGATAGAAGGCATTTTAATAGAAGGATTGATTTACGGCATCATGGTATTAGCCGTATTTATTACCTTCAGGATACTGAATTTCGCTGATATGACGGTAGACGGTTCATTCCCGCTGGGAGCCGCGGTACTGGCTGCCGCCGTTCTCAAGGGGGTTCCTTCGCCGCTTGCGCTGCTGCTGGCATTCGGCGCGGGCGCTCTTGCGGGACTTGTTACCGCGCTGATTCATACAAAGCTAAAGATACCCGATCTATTGTCCGGTATTCTCACTATGACGATGCTTTTTTCCATCAACCTGCGCGTCATGTCGAACAAGGCGAATCTTTCCCTGCTCAAAACGCGGACGCTTTTTACCAGCATAACCGATCTAATTGCCGGTATGCCGCCCCAGCATACCGTCTGGGCGCTGGTGATTTTCTGTCTGGTTTCGGTACTGTTCATCAAATGTATCCTTGACGTGTTCTTCCATACGGATTTCGGGATTTCGATGTACGCCTTGGGCGTGAATCCGCAACTGATCATTTCACAGGGCATGAATCCTGACGTGATAAAAACGGCGGGCATTTGTCTTGCAAACGGGCTTGTCGGTATTGCGGGCGCGTATGCGGCAATGTATCAGGGTTTTGCGGACGTAAACTTTGGAACGGGTACGATTGTAGCGGGGCTCGCATCCCTCATGATAGGCGAATTCCTTATCCGGTCCAACCATATCGGGCTGCTTACCCTGCGGGCGCTGCTCGGCTCAATCCTGTACCGCGCCCTCATGTACCTTGCGCGTAACTACGGCTACTATATACACATGACCGCCAATGATCTGAAACTTATCACCGGTATTCTCATTATTATTTGCGTGGTTGCGTCGAAGACCGGATTATTTAATAAGTCCAGAACGGCGGAAAAGAGGAAACTATGATAACCATTGAGCATGTGAATGTGATTTTTGAAGCCGGAACGCCTGACGAGAACATTGCGTTAAAAAACATCAACCTCACCGTGAAGCGGGGGGATTTTATCACGGTTATCGGCTCCAACGGCGCGGGGAAGACCACCCTTTACAATGCGATTGCCGGTACGCGGCTTCCCTCATCCGGAAAGATTTTTCTGTTTGACGAAGAAAAGAACGCCGCGCGGGATATAACGCGGGAGGCTGAATACCGGCGCGCCCGGTATATAGGGCGGATTTTCCAGAACCCGCTGCTCGGCACTGCGGGCAGACTCAGCCTCGCGCACAACATGATGTTGTGCCGCAAAAAGGGGTATAAGGGGCTGAAAATAAGCCTTAACAAGCAGATGAAAGAAACGTTTCAAGAACAGCTCAAGGCTCTGGATATGGGGCTTGAAAAAAGGCTTTCCGACAACGTGGAGCTGTTTTCAGGAGGGCAGCGGCAGGCGCTTACCTTGCTTATGACCGTGATGTCCAAGCCCGATCTCCTCCTGCTTGACGAGCATACGGCGGCGCTCGATCCGAGGAACGCGGAAATCGTTATGGACCTTACGCGCCGTTTCGCCAAGGATTACAACCTTACAGTGATGATGATCACGCATAACATGGCGCACGCGCTTGAATACGGCAACAGGCTGCTTATGATGGACTCCGGCGAGATCATCCTTGATATTGACGCGCAGGAAAAGGCGAAACTAACCACTGCGGACATTGTACGGCGGTTTCGGGATATTAAGAACCAAGAGCTTGCCAATGACGAAATGCTTTTGGCATAAGACCGGACGCGCGCCGGACGCTGGCGCGCACGATCCGGCGTCCGGCGCGAAACGCCGCGCCCTCCCCTTCCCCACCCTATTCATTATTATAAGTATTGTGAATTTTCTCTCCTGCGCTACCGCATCCAATATGTTTATCCTCCAACCCTATACGCTGAAAAGCCCTAATATCGAACAAGGCTCGCCTATCACGCTGGCGGTCATCGCTGATTTGCATAATACGGTGTACGGAGAAGGACAGGAACCGTTAATCAACGCCATACAAGAACTCGCGCCCGATCTGATACTGCTGGCGGGCGATCTCATGGATGAGAAAACGGAACCCTTTGGAACGGAACTGCTCTTGGCGGGTCTCCGCGGCGTCGCCCCGCTGTATTACGTTACCGGCAACCATGAGTACATGACGAAACGCATCGGCGTTATGCGCGACATTCTCTCTTCATATAACGTCATCATCTTATCCGATACCTACGTCGTCCTTACCGTGCGGGGGACGGAGATACTGTTAGCGGGAATAGAAGACCCCGCAAAGAAGAAGTACGAAGATAAAACATACAATCAAACGCGCGTCATGGAGCGGACGTTCAGCGCGTTAGACGCCGTATATCCCGCCGCCTATAAGATACTTATCGCGCACCGCCCGGAAAGGATCAAGCAGTACAAACAATTTCCGTTTGATCTCATCGTATCGGGACACGCGCACGGCGGGCAATGGCGCATACCTCATATCGCGGAAAACGGCTTATACGCGCCGAATCAGGGCTTCTTTCCAAAATATGCCGGCGGGCTTTACGAACACGGGACGCTGACGCATATTGTGAGCAGAGGGCTTTCCCTCACGCATCCCGCATGGATAGCCCGCATCAATAATCCGCCGGAACTTGTCGTTATCCACCTCGAAGGAACGCCGTAACGGGACCTTTGCGCCCGTCGGCGGGCGCAAAGCGAACCCTCCCGCATATCATTGAACCGTCAAAAAATATCGAAAAACATCTAGAAAATTATTACTATCTCTTGACACGCTTTCTCTCATTATATATACTTTTTCACATGACTAGAAGTCGTTCTATCATACCAGTTTTCTCTATGCCAAACCGCGCTGCGTTGTCCGTAATTACGGGCGTACCATACGCTAGATTGGCGAGCCCCCCCCCCCCCCACAGATGTTGTTGTAACGCATTTTTATACCGGTTATATGTCTTTATTTTTTCTCTATTTCTTTCTCTATAA
This sequence comes from Treponema sp., assembly GCA_031276815.1. GTDB lineage: Bacteria > Spirochaetota > Spirochaetia > Treponematales > Breznakiellaceae > JAIRKH01. The sequence continues at coordinate 3,424 of JAISMJ010000061.1, read as the reverse complement.
GGAGTTTGCTATGGCAATCATCAATGCAGTAAACGAGGTTTTACACCGTATCCGCGTAAAACTCTATCCCAATTACCTTCCCAATGTTGAAGGCGCGTATATCGCGCGCACGGATAGCGAGGCGTCTCTCACCATTGAGGACGTCTGCGCCGCGCTCAAAAACAGGGGCGGCTTCACCGGCAACTACGATGACCTCGTGGCGCATGTCAAACAGTTCTTGGACGAAGCGGCCTATCAGCTCTGCGATGGCTTCGCGGTCAACCTGAAGTACTTCCTGATGTACCCCAACGTGATCGGCACGTTTGACAAGGTTATTGAGGGACACGACACGGAGAAGCATCGGGTAACATTCCGCTTCCGCATCCTCACCGCGTTACGCATCCTTGCCGCGCATATTGTGGTGGAAGTGGAGGGACTCGCAAACGTACAGGGCTACATCGACGAGTTTACGGACATAAACACGGAATCGGTGAACGACGCGCTTACGCCCGGCGGACAGTTCTGTATAGCGGGACACAAGATAAAGATAGTTGGAGAAGACCCTGAAGTTGGCGTGTATTTCATACCGGAAGCGGATCCAACGGCGCGGGTAAAGGTAAGCGGTCATTTGGCGGAGAATAGCGCGTCAAAACTAATAGGGATCGTCCCCGCATTAACCGCGGGGAAATGGAAGGTAGAGATCAAGACGCGGTTCAGCGGATCGGGAAAAGAGCTGAAACAACTCCGCATAATAGAAAGCGCATTCATGCTGACCGTAGCGGAACCGGCTGTCTGATCTAGGCCGGATCAGCCTACTGATCTAGGCCGGATCAGACCTCTGATCCAAGCCGGATCAGCACACTGATCTAGGCCGGATCAGAGGTCTGATCCGTGTTGAAGGTTGATCGAGGACGGATCGGAAGAGAGACACGGGTATACCGGCGTGAACGTTGCGGTTTGGCGACAGACCGTGATGAGAATGCCGCTATAACTATATGACAGCCGGTTAGACCGAAGGTTTGGGTCAATCTTACAAAGGCGATACGCTAATGTATACTAAAGAAGAGCTAGACAAAGTAATCGCGGATTGCACAGAGGCGGTACGGATAAATCTTGATGATGCCGAGTCATATTTCAAACGGGGCAAAGCCTACGCCGGCAAAGCAGAGTATGACATGGCTATTGCGGATTTCTCGAAAGGGATACGAATAAAGCCTGAGTATGCCGTTGCCGAGATGTATTTCAAACGGGGTCTTGCCTACTATAACAAAGCAGAGTATGACTCGGCTATAGCGGATTTCTCGGAAGCAATACGGATCAAGCCCGATTATGCGGGAGCATACAACAACCGAGGTCTTGCCTATGCCGAAAAAGCGGAGGCGGAGTATGACAAGGCTATAACGGATTTATCAGAAGCCATACGGCTTGATCCTGATAATGCCGTGGCGTACAACAACCGGGGCAATGCCTACCGTAATAAAGCGGAGTATGATAAGGCTATTGCGGATTTCTCGGAAGCACTACAAATAAAGCCAGATTATGCCAAGGTGTATGTCCTCCGCGGCTCTGTCTACACCCAAAAAGCGGAGTACGACACGGCTATTGCGGATTTCTCGGAAGCACTACGGATTAAGCCTGAGTATGCCGTGGCGTATTTCGACCGTGGTCTTGCCTACTATAACAAAGCGGAGTACGACACGGCTATTGCGGATTTATCAGAAGCACTACAAATAAAGCCCGATTATGATGAGGCGTATTTCAAGCGAGGGCTTGCCTACTATAACAAAGCTGAGTACGACAAGGCTATTGCGGATTATAACGAAACGATACGAATAAAGCCTGATTATGACAGGGCGTACGCCTTACGGGGTCTTGCCTATGCCAACAAAGCGGAGTATGACTCGGCTATCGTGGATTATACCGAAGCTATACGGATAAAGCCCGATTTTGAATGGGCATACGTCCTCCGAGGCGCTGTCTACGCCGATAAAGCGGAGTATGACTCGGCTATCGCGGATTACAACAAAGCTATACGGATAAAGTCTGATTTTGAATGGGTATACGTCCTCCGAGGCGCTGTCTACTACAAGAAAGCGGAGTATGACTCGGCTATCGCGGATTGCAACGAAGCTATACGGATAAAGTCTGATTTTGAATGGGCATACGTCCTCCGAGGCGCTGTCTACGCCGATAAAGCGGAGTATGACTCGGCTATCGCGGATTACAACAAAGAAGAGCTAGACAAGGTCATCGCGGATTGCACAAAGGCGGTACGGATAAATCTTGATGATGCCGAGTCATATTTCAAACGAGGCGAAGCCTACCACAAGAAAGCGGAGTATGACACGGCTATCGCGGATTATAACAGAGCCATACAGATAAATCCCGATTATGCGGAAGCGTACAATAACAGAGGCGAAGTCTACTATAGCAAAGCTGTCTACGCCCAAAAAACAGAGTACGACAACAAAGCAAAGTATGACACGGCTATTGCGGATTTCTCGAAAGCACTACAGATAAAATCCGATTATGATGAGGCGTATTTCAACCGGGGGCGTGCCTACTATAACAAAGCGGAGTATGACTCGGCTATTGCGGATTTCTCAGAAGCACTACGAATAAAGTCCGATTATGCCGGGGCGTACGCCTTACGGGGCAATGCCTATGCAAGCAAAGCGGAGTATGACACGGCTATCGCGGATTACAACGAAGCTATACGGATAAAGTCTGATTTTGAATGGGCGTACGTCCTCCATGGCGCTGTCTACGCCGATAAAGCGGAGTATGACACGGCTATCGCGGATTATAACAAAGCTATACAAATAAAGCCCGATTATGCATGGGCATACGTTTTACGAGGCAGTGCCTACTACAATAAAGCGGAGTATAACAGGGCTATTGCGGATTATAATGAAGCGATACAAATAAAGCCCAATTATGCCGGGGCGTATGTCCTCCGTGGCGCTGTCTACGCCCAAAAAGCGGAGTACGATGCGGCTATTGCGGATTATAATGCAGTGATATGTATAAAGCTCAATCATGAAGAGGCGTATGCCTTACGGGGACAAGCCTATGCAAGCAAAGCGGAGTATGACGCGGCTATCGCGGATTATAATGAAGCTATACGGATATACCCTGATTATGTCTGGGCGTATGCCTTACGGGGTTGCGCCTATGCTGAGAAAGCGCAGTACAGCATGGCTATTGAGGATTTCTCGGAAGCAATGCGAAGAAAGCCCGATTATGCCGAAGCGTACGTCCTCCGTGGCGCCGTCTACGCCAAAACTGTCCGCGACAAAAGAACGAAGTTTGACATGGCTATTGAAGATTTCTCGGAAGCAATACGGATAAAGCCCGGTTATGCCGAGGCGTACGTTTTACGAGGCAACGCCTACTACAATAAAGCGGAGTATGACAAAGCTATGTGGGGGTATACTAGCTGGGG
>JAISMJ010000049.1 GCA_031276815.1 Treponema sp. | reverse complement strand
GCGATGGGCTTCTTGTTTCACAGACTAAACTTAAACCAACAGAGCAAGCCCTGTCAGTCCAGCGGTTTCAGCCTCCGCAAGCATTGTATTCTTGCGCCCCGCAAGAATCTTTATTCCTTTCCATAGTATACTTTTCTATCTTTCTTGTCAAGTCTTATGTCAATATGTTGTTACGTATCTTTATCGTTGCGCCTTATATCCACAAGCCTTAAGGCAGCCTAAAGGCGCGGGCTTTACGGCGACCTTTTGTAAGAATGTCGCTGGAACAACAAAACGGCGTTTTTATAAAGAGCGATGACTGTATTACGCAATGTGCGGAATATGACAAAGAAACACAAACCTATTCCGCCTTGTACGTAGGAGCCAAACTCCAAATCTGATGATGAACGGGACCTTCTCCCAACACCATACCTTTTCGTCTCCAGAAAAACAACGCCTGCCGGACTTCTATTTTCCAGCGTTTTTCATTATGATATTCAATTTTATCATCACACATTTCCGGATGAATATCTCTAACAAAATCATATAATTCATGCGTTGTTAGCTGTTTATGTTTTTGTAACAGGAACATAATTGTTTTTGTAAAAATGCTATGCCTTGTTTCCGTGTCTTCATAACGATTTGTTAAAATCAATTCAACTTTTTGGTGTCCGGCGATAAGTTTTTTTAAGCCGGAGCCGTTGCGTTGCGTATCCGCCTGAATTTTTTCTATTTTTTTGCTCTCTTCATATATTTTTGAAAGAAACTCCTTGTCAAAAATATGCCCAAGTGAAGCGTAATCTAAAACATCTTTTTTAATTTTTTTAACCGTTGCCGGTTCATCAAAAATAACGCCATACTCAAAATTTGAGCGTAAACCGCCGTTTGTCAAGTTTGCCGAAGTAATGACCGCAAATAAGTTATCAACAATATAAACTTTAGCGTGAAGTCTTTCTAAACTCGAAATAGTTGTATCTTCAAAAGCATCACATATGTTTAACAAAGCTTGCGGTTGTGTAACATTATCAATGATATTTCGGGCCGAAAGATTGGTTAAAATTCGAATGTTTTTACAAGCCGTTTTGCGAATAGACTCGACAAAAACAGAAGCCCCCGCATCGTTAATATAGGGGCTTGAAAATACAACCTCCTTTCTGGCTTGAGATAAAGCCGCTCTAAATTCGCGTTCAAAAGGACTTTTAAGCAGCTTTGCTGACATTATATTTTCAGTCCGGCTCAGTGTAATCAGTTAAACTGATAAGTTCCCGTCCGGTAACAACTTCATTTTCATACCATTCATTTTCGCCTTCCGTAAGGTGTTTCTGGTATCCATATTTTACAAGAATACGGACAAAATCCTCATGGAAATTTTCCCAGCCGTAGCGATCGAGATCAAGCAGGTCGTCCAAGCATTTTGCCTTATTTTCTATAGTATCCATTACGCGCCTCTTTTTGTAGTACCGCCAAGACCCGCCGCGTATTTCCACATATTGGTCTTTGTTTTCTCAGGTTTAAGCTCCTTTGATAAAACAAACATACACTCAAAAGCGTTGGTATAGGCGTTAGAGCGCATGAACGGCGTATTTTTCTTTTGGTAGATCATAATATCGTGCATACGAACCTTTTTAATAACCCTGAACAAACCTTCGGCAACGCGCTCGAACTCAAAAGCATACCCTTTGTAATCGCGCAAAGTATCATAGGGGGGAGAGGTAACGACCAAATCAACGCACTCATCGGGCATTGCAGCCATAAACGCTACGCAATCGGCGGTATAAAGCCCTTCAAGGCGCTGGCGCCGTTGCTGTGCATGGTCTGGTGCCGGCGCGGACAAAGAGGCTGATTGCGCTTTTTCACGTTTTTGCGCTTCTACATGCGTTTGTTCCATAAGATTAACTATAGCATAATTCGGGCGGGATGTAAATAAGAATACAATAATAGCATACGGACGCGCTACACATAACTCGGCGGCGTTGCTGCCGCAGACCGCGCCGTTGACGGATAGGGTTCAGCCGGCTAGGTTAGTCGCTCTTCTCCTTCCTCCCGCGCCCAGAGGGGGTTCCTTGCCGGATGGTTTCCTCAACGGGTATCTTAAACGCCACCTTCAATCGGCGCATGGCATCCGTCTTTCCCTGACCGCACGGGCGAACCGTCTTTGTTATGCCGGCATAAACCAGCGATTTAGGTCGACTGATCTAAGCCTGATCAGTCGACTGAAATCGGCGATTTCAGCCAGCATAAATCAGCGATTTAGGTCGACTGATCTAAGCCTGATCAGTCGGCTGAAATCAGCGATTTCAGCCGGCATAAATCAGCGATTTAGGTCGACTGAAATCGGCAGGATCAGCCGGCTGATCTCGGCTATTTATGCCGGCTGAAATAAGCCTAGCCTGTAGACATACTTATGCCTTTATGAAAGGCGCGGTTGGGGCGTTGCGAGAGACGGAGTTGGGGCTGCCGGCGGGTATGCGCGATAGGGACGGCTGCAGCCGCGCCGCGCGAAAACGGCGGTGTTTGGGAAGCGTGAAGGACGGCGCCCTTCACGCGGAGGATACGGCGAGGTCATGCAGGGAGTCGAAGGGGTAGAGAGCGCCTAGCGTAAGGTCTACCCGCCCGGCGGATGAGCCGCCGTAATAGACGCGCGCGTCTGGAGACATGAATTCGCTCAGTACCTGACGGCATGCGCCGCAGGGCGGGACGGGAACCGGAGAGTCGGGCGCGGCTATGGCAATGGCTGTGAAGGAACGGCAGCCGCGGGAGACGGCATACATCACCGCGCCGCGTTCAGCGCATATAGTGAGTCCGAAGGAGCGGTTCTCTACGTTGCAGCCGGTGAATATCCGCCCGTCCGCGCCGAGGAGCGCGGCGCCGACACGGAAACGCGAATACGGCGCGTAGGCGAAAGCCGCGGCTTTGCGCGCTTCCGCAAATAGTTCTTCTAGGGTACAAGGCATGAGACAACTATACCGGATGATGACGGATGTTACAAGCCGTCCCGCGTCTGCCCATGGGTCAAGTCGCCTCTGATGGGGCGCAGGTCCGTATCGCTCACCAGCGCGGGATCATCGACGCCCCGGGGAAGCTCCATCCCTTCTTCAAGGGCGACGTCTTCTTCTTCGATGGGTTCAAGGGACGGACGGTCATCGCCGGATTCTTCGCCGTGTTCAAGACGCACGGAAATGACCTTGGTAACGCCGGCTTCTTCCATACTGACGCCGAGGAGGGTGCGCGCGCCAACCATCGTTTTCTTGTTGTGGGTGATAACGATGAATTGGCTTGCGCCGCCGAATTCGCGCAGCGTTTGAATAAACCGGTTCACATTGGCTTCGTCAAGCGCCGCGTCAATCTCGTCAAGAAGGCAGAAGGGGCTTGGTTTGAGTATGTATGTGGCGAACAGCAGGGCGACCGCGGTCATGGACTTTTCGCCGCCGGAAAGAAGGCTGATGTTCTCAAGTTTCTTGCCGGGCGGCTGGGCGAAGATTTCTATGCCGGACTCAAGGACATGGTTCGGGTCAACAAGCCGGAGCTCCGCCCGCCCGCCGCCAAAGAGACGCCGGAACATGTTGTGGAAGTTTTTCTTGATGGCGTTGTAGGCGGCGATGAACAGGGCGGAGGATTCCGCGCGGATTTCCGCGGCTATGTTTTCAAGGTCGTCGCGGGCTTTGACAAGGTCAGCGAACTGGTTCGACAGGAAGTCAAACCGCTCCTTTGTTTCCGCGCATTCTTCAACCGCCATGAGGTTCACCGCGCCCAAATTCTTGAGCGCGTTCCGCGCGGCTGCGAGCGACTCCCGCAGCTCCGAAGGGTTCGCGGCAATCGAAGGGATGCGCTCCTCGAACTCCATGAGGTCGCGGGAATGGGTCTCGCGGAAATTGTCCTGTATGTTCTTGATTTCAGTGTCAGCCTGTACGATCTGTAGATGGATTCTTTCAAGCGCCGTTTGTACGGCAAGCATATCCGCGGCGCGTTTGGTGATGGCGTCTCTGGTTCCGGCAAGATCGCCGTTGCGTTTCTTGATGTCCGTTTCGAGCGCTTCCTGTTCCGCGCTGAGGGTAACGCCCCTGCGTTCAATGTCCGCTAGTTCCTGTTCCGTATCGGTTATCCGCTCCTCAATGTCAGCGAAACGCTTGCGGTCAAGGAAGAGCTCGTCCCGCGCGGTTTTACGCTGGTTTTCCTGTCCGGCGAGTTCGCGGCGTATGAGACGCGCCTTTTCCTCGCCGGCGTTTGCCTGCGCTGACATACGCGCGTGGTTTATGCGGAGGTCCCCCAAGGTGGCGCGGTACTCATCTATCTTGACGCTTAAATCCTCGTTATCGCGGCGGGCGTCCGCTATTTTTTCCCTATATTGTTCAACGCTGTCCTTACAGGAACGGATATTCCTGTCGAGACCGCGCTTCTTCGTGATGATGCCTTCCGGGGCAAGAAAGTCGTCCAGAAACGAGGGGACGCTTTGCCGGTACTGATCGAAAAGGCTGTGCGCCGATGCTATGTGTGCGGCGGTCTCGGAAAGCGCCGACGCTATACTGCCGGCAAGGCGCTTGATTTCTTCGGGGGAAGGCAGAGCGCCGCCTTGTTCCGCGCGTTCCGCGCAGTCCGCAAGGTCGCGGATAAGGGCGCCCCGTCCGGTAAGGGACGTCTCTATACGCGCCAATAGCTCCTCTAACGCGGTCTCACGCGCCGCGCGTCCGGCTGCGGAATAGCCCGCGTCTTTCAGCCCCGCATCCAGAGCGGCTACGATGTCGTCCGTGATCTCCTCAAGGTCTTTCTCATAGCCGGCTTGGGTCCGCTCACAGCTTCTGATTTCTTCTTCCGCGCGTTTAGCGGTATGTTCGTTCTCGCCGATACGGGACGATGCAATCCCTATGTTTTCCTCAAATGAGCGGATATTGTCTTCAATATCGCATACCTTGCGCCGCAGATCGCGGACAAGGGCGTCCTGTTCATCGGCGTCACCGGTTAATTCGTCAATCTTGAGGGAGATATGGCGTTCACGCGCTTCGTTCTGGGCTATCTTTGTCTTACTTTCGTTGCGCTGCTCAATGAGGAGCTTGACTTCTTTTTCTTTGGCGTTTTTTTCAATGGCAAGCGCGTAAATGGTTTTCTGATACTCAACGAGGCGCTCTTCCATTCCGTTCACCACGTCCATAGATTCTTCAAGCGTCTTGTTCACCGCATTGAGTTCCGTCTTGAGCGCGTCCCGCTCTTCGGTACGTGTGCGGAGGTTTTCATTACATTCGTCCCGCTCGTTCTTGAACCGTTTGAGGCGTAGCAACTGAATGTCGAGTTCAACATGGAACACTTCGTCCTTTAACGTCCGGTATTTGAGGGTTTTTTCGGCTTGTACCTTGAGCGCGTCATAGCCGCGTTTCACTTCGCCCAAAATCCCCTCAACCTGCCGCATATTCTCTTCGGTTCGCGCCCGTTTATGTTCGGCTTCCCTGCCTTTTACCTTAAATTTAGTAATGCCGGCTGCTTCTTCAAACAAATACCGGCGCTCATCCGGCTTGGAGGAGAGTATCTGATCGATTTTGCCCTGCTCCATGACCGAGTACGCCGCTTTTCCAACGCCCGTATCCCAGAACAATTCCCGGACGTCTTTTAGTTTAACCAGATTGGCGTTGATATAGTATTCGCTCTCGCCGGAACGGAACAGCCTGCGCCGTATCTGTACTTCGGGCATGTCGAGGGGCAGGAGTTTTGCGTCATTGGCAAGGATAAGGGTTACTTCAGCCACGTTAAGGGGTTTGCGGTTGTCCGTACCGTTGAAAATAACGTCTTCCATCTTTTCGGCGCGCATGGCGGTTGATTTCTGCTCGCCCAATACCCACTTGATGGCGTCAACTACATTGGATTTGCCGCACCCGTTAGGTCCTAACAGCGCGGTAATGCCATCGGCAAATTCAATATGCGTGCGCTCGGCAAATGATTTAAAGCCGAATATATCCAGACTCTTTAGAAACATGTATGACAACTGTACCATATTGTAAAAAGAAAGATCAATGGTACGCCGCCGAAGAAGCGGCGATACAGGTTCATGTAGGTACGCTGTTCCGCATCATGGAGCGGACTTGGGTGGTAAACGTTTTCGGATCAAAGGGTTTGCTGATAAAATAGCGCATACCATGGCGTTCACATTCTTCCCGTACGCCTTCAAGCACATCGGCGGTCATGGCGGCAATAGGAACCGTACCGGACAAGCGCCGTATACATTCGGCGGCGTCGGTTCCGTTTATGCCTCCCGGCATGTGCAGGTCCATAAGAACCGCGTCAATGCTATCCTTATGCTCCTCAAAGACACGAACGCCCGCGTCTCCATTTTCCGCATTCAACACGGTAAAGCCTTCCGCCTCAAGCAGCGCCTCGGCAATGGTTCTGTTAATATCGTTATCGTCAACGACAAGCACGCAGTATCCGTCTTGGGGAGCGGCTGGCTGGGACGCCGGTATAGCCGGCTGCCGTTCCTCGTCCATGCCTTGTAATACCGTGTACAACTCTTTGAACAGCATCGAAAAAATAACAGGCTTACCAATACCGATAGTCTTCTCGTATTTGTGGAGATGCTCTTCTTCGCCTGTCATGGGAATCAGCAGTATGATGAACGGCAGGGGGCTATGCGTATTCCGCCGCATCTCGGCGATAAACGCATAGCCTTTGTCAGGCGGAGCATCATAGTCCAGAATAAAGACTTCAAACGGCGTTCCCTTATTCGCCGCCTCTTCCAGCGCTACAAGAGCATCCTCTGCGGAAGATACCCGTTCATGTTTAATGCCCAGAATCGCAAAATTCGCATTTATAATCGGTTCATCGCCGGACGTCCCTTCCCAAACAAGTATCTTTGCCTGTTTAGCGGCTATCTCGACCCATTGCCGCCGAATCTTTTCTTCCGGTCCGGCGTCGTGTCTTAAAAGAAGCTCTATGTTAAATCTGGAACCTTTGCCCTTCACGCTCTGTACCGTAATGGTACCGTTCATCAGGTCAACGAGGTTTTTTACAATGGAAAGCCCCAGCCCCGTACCGCCGAATTGTCTGTTTATGCTGGCGTCTTCCTGAGAAAAAGGCTCAAACAGGTGGTCGAGCTGATGCTTCAACATGCCGATTCCGGAGTCCTGAATGATAAACGATATATGACACAGATCGGACACGATACTGTTCATTCTGATATAGAAAACAACTTCACCGTCTTCTTTTGTGAATTTAACCGCATTGTTGAGAATATTAAGCAGTATCTGTTCGATCCGTTTCGGATCGCCGTAAAAGAAAAAAGGAAGCGCGGCATCGCGTATCACGGTGAATACGATACGCTTTTCGTGCGCGCGATAAGAGATGATATTGACGGCGTTTTGCAGCATCTCATCCAGATTAAAGGACGTGTACTCAAGCTCGACTTTGCCAGCCTCTATCTTTGAGAAATCCAAAATATCATTGATGATACCCAGAATAGTTGACGCAGCCTGATTGATGTTCCGTAGGTACACAGCCTGCGTCGCCGTAATTTCTGTTTTGCCGATCAGATGAGCCATGCCGATAACAGCATTCATTGGCGTACGTATCTCGTGCGACATGCGAGCTAAAAAGTTTGATTTTATGCGGTTTGCCGTTTCCGCGTCCTGTTTGGCAAGCTCCATTTTCTTTTGGGCAAACGTACGTATTTCAATCTCATTTCTGAGGCGGAATATCCAGTAAATCGAAATGGTAAAAATAAGAATAATAATAAACGAGACAATCGCAATGATCTGTAGAATTGCCGTATAATTTACGGTATCGGAAACCTGTATCCATGTATTATTGATTGCGTGTTTCTCTTCCATGGAGATATTGCTAATAGCTTTATCAATAATAGTTATCAGTTCGCGGTATTCTTTACGCGCGGCGAACCGAAGGCTTCCCCGTGAATTCTCATCTAATACCATGAATTTGAGGTTGGTAATCCCATTTTGGTTGATGTAATAACCTGCCGTGCTGAGGTTGCCTATAGCGGCGCGTTCAGTACCCGCTGAAACCGCAATCAAGGCTTCTTCAATTGAAGCGTACAAGCGCGTTTCAGTCGAAAGCAAAGCAGCCAAATAATCGTATTCAGAACTGTCAAACTGAACCGCAATGCTGTTACCATTCAAATCTTTAAGGCTCTTTATGCCGGTATCGTTGTCTCTGATTATAATTCCCCGCCTGAAATTAAAATACGGTTTTGAAAACAGGAAGAACCATTCATTCTCGCTGTTCTTTTCTATCGCGGGGAGCAGGTCGATTTCCCCGTTTAAGGCTTTATTGTACGCTTCATACCAGCTCAGTCCCTCTTGAATTTCAAACTGTAGTCCGGTATGCCGCTCAATCAAGGTAAGATAATCAGAAACTATGCCTTCGTAGCGTCCGTTCTCATCAAAGCCTTCAAAAGGCATGAAAGCGGCGTTTGCGCCGACCGTTATTACCCGATGGTTTCTTATAAAGGCTTCCTCACCGGGTGTAAAGGGAATTTTGATAGAACTTGTACGCCATGCCTGAGCCGGAAAGAAACATAAACAACCAACCGCAATGATAAATAATTGTCGCGCTTTCTTTCTCATCATGCCTTATCCGGAAAATGAAATGTATGTACTACTTCTTTCGCAAATATTTCCGAATATTTTCTTCTGGATTCTACCAAAGACTCAAGTTCTTTCAACATAATGATATCGATCTGTTCGGCAATGGGAAAAATGTAATCAACCGTTTCTTTGGTATACCGTTCGATAAACTCCGGTTTATTCACAAAGCCGAGAGAAATCATATTTGATATACGGTCCGCAACTTTTAGAACTTTGGCATTGTCAGAGCCATTGGTGAGTATACGGGTAAGAAAGTCTGCTTTTTTCTCATCGGGACGCCTTGTGACTTCCAGCACAAGCTGGTATACATCAGGGCTTTCATAATCAATAGTTATGAGTAGGTTATGGTTAAATTCAGGAATATCTTCAAGAATATCGTGTACCAGTGAAGCCTTGAGCAACACACTATCAATATACCCGTAGTCAATCAGCACCGACATCGTATCAATCTGGTGACGGAACATATTGCCGCCCCCTTCGCGCGTTTTACCTATAAGGGCTGTCGCAAGCTGTATATACGGAGCAATATGAATTCCATTTAACCGAAGCATTTCCTCTGTATTCATTATTCCTGCCTTATAAAACGTATACAGACAGATCGCTGTGTTACGATCATCCGTTTAGCGTTCATTTCTTTCCTTTTTCACGAAAAAATAGTAAAAGTCAACTTTAAGAATCTTGTTCCATATCCCGAATATAGGACGCTATCTTGTCCGTCCGCTTAAGCAATGCTTCTACCTTTTGCTTTTCTCCGGCAATAAGTTCCGCCGGCGCATGGCGGAGAAAGTTTTCATTGGAGAGTTTAGTTTTTAATTGTGCGATAAATTGCTTATCTTTGTCAAGCTCTTTTGAGAATTTCCGTTTGAGAAAATCAAGATCAACGGCGTCCGCAATGAACACAAACGCTTCAAAACCGGTTCCCGCAAGTCCAATCGCATGTTTGGGGCGGACTCCGGGCGCCGCGCCGTCCGTGTGTTCTATCTCAAGGTCTCCAACATTCGCAAACAGTTTTATGAGTTCCACATGTTCCGCGAGTGTCTTCTCAAAACTGTTCCCTTCCGCCGCCTTGATCAGCGCCTTTACCTTCTTATCAGGCGGCACCGTACATTCACTACGCAACGTGCGGATAGAACGGATTAGCTCTTGCAAGAAGGCGAAATCCGCCTCCGGCGCGTTTCTTTTTTCGTCATATTCAGGATAGGCGGCTGTGATGAGAAACCCTTTCGTGTTAGGCAAAAATCCGTAGATTTCTTCGGTAACAAAGGGAATAAGCGGATGCAGAAGGCGTAGCGATTCCGCAAGCACGTCCAGCAGCACGGTCGCCGCGCGATCTTTTTCCTCGTCCGCAGACGCGGCGCGGAGCGGCAGTTTTGTAGCCTCCACGTACCAATCGCAGAAATCGTTCCAGAAATACTCGTACGCCGCGCTTGCCGCATCGTTGTAGCGGTACGATTGAAACGACTCGGTTACGGTTCTCGCCGTGTTGTTGAGGCGGGAATATATCCACTTGTCAATAGGAAGAAGCGCCGGATTTTCTACAAGGCGTCTGCCCTCAAGATTCATCAGAATATAGCGGCTTGCGTTCCACACTTTATTGGCGAATTTTGAGCCTAATTTGAAAGACTCCTTGTCAAGCAGGATGTCCTGTCCCTGGGCGCAGAGGAACGCAAGCGTAAACTTCACCGCATCAGCGCCGAATTCATCCACAATGTCTACGGGGTCAAGCCCGTTGCCCAGAGATTTGCTCATCTTATGCCCCTGTTTATCGCGCACAAGTCCGTGAATGTAAATATCGCGGAACGGAACCGTACCGGTAAACTCAAGTCCCGCCATGATCATGCGGGCTACCCAGAAAAAGATGATGTCGTATCCGGTTACAAGCGCCGATGTAGGGTAGAAACGGCGGAAGTCCTCCGTACCGCATCCGGCGTTTTCCCAGCCGAGCGTACTGAACGGCCACAGCCAGCTTGAAAACCACGTATCAAGCACATCCTCATCCTGTTTCACCGCGCCGCCGCACCGGGGGCAGCGTTCAATGTCTTCGCGGGAAACGGTGACAGCGCCGCATGTTTGACAATACCACGCGGGAATACGGTGTCCCCACCAGAGCTGGCGGCTTATGCACCAATCCTTGATAGTGAGAAGCCAATGCTTGTAGGTGTTTTCCCACTTTCTAGGATAAAACACAATATCGCCCCGCTCCCACGCGGCAAGCGCTTTGTCCGCCAGCGGCTTCATGCGTACAAACCACTGCTCGGAGAGAAACGGCTCAATCACGGTATGGCACCGGTAACAGTGACCCACCGCGTGGGTGATGGGTTCTTCTTTTACAAAGAAGCCCTTTTCCGTAAGATCGCGCAGCACTGCTTTGCGGGCTTCTTTCACGGTCAACCCCCGGTATTTTTCGGGGACTTCGGCATTGAGTCTGCCGTCCGGCGTGAGGATATTGATTACCGGCAGATCGTGGCGCTTGCCCACCTCCCAGTCGTTGGGATCATGGGCGGGCGTGATCTTTACGACGCCAGTACCAAAGGCGCGATCAACGTATGTGTCGGCAATCACCGGAATAACGCGATCCGTGAGCGGAAGATGTACGGTTTTGCCTCTATGCGCCGCATAGCGCTCGTCTTCCGGATGGACAGCGACCGCCGTGTCGCCAAGAAGCGTTTCCGGACGGGTGGTGGCAAGTTCAAGAAAACCGGAGCCGTCCGTGTAGGGATAGCGGAGGTGGTACATACTGCCGGGCGTCTCCTCGTGTTCCACCTCGTCATCGGCAAGCGCCGTACCGCAGCCCGCGCACCAGTTCACGAGGTAATGACCTTTGTAAAGGAGGTCGCGTTCGTAGAGCGTAACAAAAACTTCGCGCACCGCGCGGGAAAGCCCCTCGTCCATGGTGAATCGCTCCCGCGACCAGTCCACACTATCGCCTATACGCGCCATTTGCTGGGAAATAACCGCGTGATGTTCGGCTTTTACCTTCCACGTCTCCTCAACAAACGCCTCGCGTCCAAGATCATAGCGGGTCTTTCCCTGTTTTTTAAGCCGTTTTTCAACCACGTTCTGGGTCGCAATACCCGCATGATCGGTTCCCGGCAGCCACAGCGCGATCCGGTCTTTCATGCGGTGAAACCGTATCATAATATCCTGAAGCGTATGATCAAGCCCGTGTCCTATATGCAGAACGCCCGTTACATTGGGCGGCGGGATAACCATCACGTAGGGCTTTGCATCGCTCTCTTCATGCGGCTTAAAACAGCCCGCTTCTTTCCATTGCGCGTAGATGCGTTCCTCAAAATCTTTTGGATTGTAGGCTTTTTTCAGTTCTATCTTTTTCATAGGTTCCATTATGTTTTACCATCCTTTCTTTCAGCTCCGCAGCGTAGCCGGCTTTGTTGCGTTGGGAGTATAGCATATTGTGCAAAGCTCGTCTAGTTTTCGTACCGCCGCCCCATTCCAGTCTGATTGATACAATATCGCATAGTGTATATAATAGGACATAAAGGAGATATTCTATGGAAGACATTGAAGATTATAGTATTCTAGGCATAAACATAGGCGGAGGGAAAAAGTCGCCGTCTATTCCCACGAAAGAAAAGCAAGATGATAGCTCTTTCTATATGGGCGTGTTGGGAGGGGCGCTTCTCGGCTTCAGTCTAGGGCATAGTGTTGGGTTGTTCGATAGCGTTAGCAGGGACAAAATGCAAGAAATTATCATAGACATAGAAAAAAGAGCCGATCTCACTGAAAAACTACGCCATATTAAGCGGAGAATAGAAAGCGATAATGCGATAGATGTATATGGAGGTATTTTAATATTATTCTCTGAACTGGAAAAGTTCATAGACGTGATGTATACCACATACATACGGGGATATAACAAACCGGAAACATGCAAAGAAAAGATATATGCGCTTGAATTGAAGGGAATCATATCAAGCGTTGAATCGGATATATTACGGAATAAGATATATCCGAAAAGGAATTTGATAAGTCATGGCAATTATCAGCAGGTAGATAAAAGAGATGTACGGGCGTGTTATGATGGCATTAGTCAATTCATCACAAAATATTACCCGTCGACAGTAGGAGGAAAAAGAAATGGCTGAAGAAACAGTGGATGTAGGCGTATGGTATACCGTTCTGGGAGCCGCTTTGCAGATACCCGGCGCAAAGGTTGACAGGAAAGAATTCCTTGCGAAGGAATATGGGAAATACTGTAATCCCAATACGATAGAAAAGATAGTGCTGGAAGGGCCGGTAAAAGCCGGTATAGACGTAAAACTAATGGACAAACTGGCGGAAGAAGCGATAGCGTTTCATACCGGAGTAGCGACATCCCTATCATTTGCGGCGGGAATACCCGGCGGTTTGACGATGCTAGCAACCGTACCGGCGGATATAGCGCAGTATTATTATCACGTCATAGTAATAGCGCAAAAATTGGCGTATATATATGGTTTTGCGGATATGGGGATAGAGGAAAACAATTTTAAGTCATTGATAACTATGCTGATAGGGGTAATGACGGATATAGAAGGGGCGGATAAGACGGTATTAGCATTGTTCTCATCGCAGGTACGGAAAGACATAACCGTAACGGCGTTAGAGAAAGGATTCAACAAGATGGTAATGCGAATAGCCGTAGCATTATCGTACCGCTTGACCGGAAAGACCGTATTTAAATCGATATGGAAGGCAATACCGGTTGTGGGCGGCGTGGTGTCCGGAGGGATAACATTATGCACCTTTCATCCAATGTGTATCAAGCTGAAAGAGAAATTGCATAAAAGCACGGAAACAGTAACTACAGAAATAGCAAGAAACGTAATAAGATAAGCGGCGCGTAGTACGTGGCAAACAATGGTATGAGAAGAGCATATATGCTTGATTTGCGTCTAGCGTGTATGGAGTATACAAGAACATAGAAAGGGAAAGGGAAAGAGAGGTTCGGACTACGAAAAGCCCTGTCTAGCGGAGACGGCTTTAGACGGGCGCAAATGCCGAATCATTGCGCTTTTCATAAAAACGGCGGCGTGAATGAGACATTCGCGCCGCCGTTGTTCTTTTTACAAACATACGAAACAGTGTACTAGCCGCGCCGCAAGGCGTGGCTAGAGTGGATTAGAACGCCCAATCAAGTCTGCGGAAAGTACAAATACCGTACCTCCCTTCGGCTCAATGGTGAACATCTGCCGAAGGTCCCGCTTACACTCAACCACAAAGTTCATGGAGCGTGTGACTAGGGCGCCATTCACTTACTCAAAGGTGTCCGTGCCTGCTGCTAACGTAATGGTTCCTGTCAGTTGATGAGCGACTTTTGTCTTACCGATCTCCATACTCGTGTTAGTGCCATACGCAATGCGGAGGTCATTCTTGGTCCATATCACGTTGGGAAGATCAGCAGAGGCATAAGTAACAGTTACAGTCCCCGCGTCGTCAGCGGCTGCTTTTTTGGGTGTATAACCTGACATATTCCAACTCGTTACTGGCCCATCGTCCGGCCACTTCACTCCGACATAATACTGCGTACTAGCCGTCAGTCCGGTTATTGTAATGGTAACAGATTTGCCGCTGCCGCCACCGCTGCCGCCACCACTACCGCCGCCGCTGCCGCCGCCGCCGTCATCATCGTCTTTATCACCGCAGCCGGTGAGAATCAATCCGAATGTCAGCGCCACTGCCAACATTCCCGTGAAAAACAGTTTCTTTTTCATAACTGTCCTCCTAAAATAGTTTCCCCT
>JAISMJ010000024.1 GCA_031276815.1 Treponema sp. | reverse complement strand
TTTTGTACGCCCTATCCCTTGATTCCCTCCAACCGCTCCACATCCGTCCGCATGGACTTTACTATACGTTGCATCTATCATAAGCCACTGGGTATCTACTTCCCCGATAACTTCAGCGGCTATTGTTTTCCAGACATCCCTATCCCGCCAGCGGCAAAATCTTCGGTGTGTATGTTTCCAGTCGCCGTATTCAGGAGGTACATCTCTGTCTGGAACGCCTGTTCTGAAAATCCAGGATACCGCGTTGATAAAGCGTCGATTGTCATGAGCCATTCGACCCTGTTTACCCGCCCCTCCTGGCAGTAAGTCTTTTATCTTTTCCCACAGGTTAATCACTGATGTCGTGTCTGCGCGGCGCTTCTCCGTTTTCTTTCATCTCTTTAGCTTACTTTATTTCCTTCCTTTTGACGACACCACCTAGAGGCACGGAGGATATGTTCTCCCGCGAAGGCGTCTATTTCATTGTCTCTCGTATACACAAGAAATTGCACAGTATCTGTTTCCCCAGCGGGGTTAAGATCGATTCGGGATGAAACTGCACCCCATATACCGGATACCCACAGTACTGAACCGCCATTACTTCGCCTTCTGCGGTACGCGCGGTAACGGCGAGGGTCTCCGGTATAGTCGCGGGGTCCGCTGCCAGCGAGTGGTAGCGCGCCGCTTGAATAACCGGCGGCAGCCCCGCAAAAAGTGGGCAGTCCCCCTCAAGCGTAACGGCGGACGCTTTGCCGTGCATCAAGGTCTTTGCATAGGTAACGGTTGCGCCGAACGCCTCGCAAATCACCTGATGTCCCAGACAGACGCCCAATATCGGTATATGCTTGGCAAACGCGCCTACCGCCTCGCCACAGATACCCGCGTCCGCGGGTTTTCCCGGTCCCGGGGAAATCACGATATGGCTTGGTTTCATGACCACAATGTCCGAGCACGTTATTTCATCATTACGCACAACGCGGATAGCGGGATCGATGGTTCCGATAAGCTGATAGAGGTTAAACGAAAAGCTGTCGTAATTGTCAATGAGCAAAATCATGAGCGTCCTCCCCGCGCCTGTTCCAGCGCCGTCATGACCGCCCGCATTTTGTTTTCACACTCGGCGAACTCCGTTTCCGGTGCGCTGTCCGCCACAATACCCGCGCCGGAACGGATAAACACTTTGCCGTTCTTTTTGAACGCAAGCCGGATCGCAATGCACGTATCCATGTTGCCTGAAAAATCAATGTAGCCGACGGCGCCGCCGTAAATGCCTCGCTTGCCGCCCTCCAGCTCATTGATGATCTCGCAGGCGCGGATTTTCGGTGCGCCGGAAAGCGTTCCCGCAGGCAGCACCGCGCCGATTGCGTCAAGCGCGGTCTTGCCGCGCCGGATAGTCCCTTTTACGGTGGAACCGATGTGCATGACGTGGGAAAACCGCTCCACCGACAAATACTTTTCTACCGACACCGAGCCGAATTCGCATATCCGTCCAAGGTCGTTTCTGCCCAAATCAACCAGCATATTGTGTTCCGCGAGTTCCTTGGGATCGGCAAGCAGTTCCTTCTCCAGCGCGGCGTCTTCTTCCGGCGTCTTTCCCCGCTTCCGGGTGCCAGCAAGCGGAAATGTCCACACATCGCCCTCATAGAGCTTCACGAGCGTTTCAGGCGATGCGCCCGCGATCTCAATATCATCGCTTGAAAAATAAAACATGTAGGGCGAAGGGTTAATGTCCCGAAGCAGCCGGTACGTGTCAAACAGACTGCCGTCGGCGTCCGCATCAAGCCGGTTTGAAAGCACTGCCTGAAAAATATCGCCTTCCCGAATGTAGTACTTCGCCTTCTCCACCATGGCGCAATACCGGCTCTTGTCAAACAGAGCGCGGAACGGCGAGCGGATAGTAAGCGGACGAAGCGCGGCGGACGCGCCGGTTTCGATGAGCCGCGCCATGAAGTCAAGTTCGGCGCAGGCTTTGTTGTAATTCTCCTCCGGCGCATCCGTTTTGATATTCACGATAAGGATTATGGTTTCTTCAAGCCGGTCATACGCGATCACCGTATCAAAAAGCATTAAGTCCACATCCTTAAAATGCTCCTCGTCTTCCCCATCCAAACGCAAAGACGGCTCCGCGTATTTGATATAGTCATAGGAGAAATAACCGACAAGCCCTCCGGTAAACGGCGGCGGAACCAGCGGCGATAGAACCGCCTCAAGCTCTGCGGGAGGCGGGCTGGTATTTTCCTCCATAATCTGTTCAATATACGCGGACGGATTAACGGCGTGTAACGTGATTTCAGTTCCGTTTTTAATACGCACCGAATCCCCCGCCGCGGTAATTTCGAGTCTGGGGTCATAGCCCAGAAACGTCCAGCGTCCCCAGTGTTTTGAATCCTCGCAGCTCTCCAGCATAAAACACTGGCGGCTCATGTTTTTGAGAATCAAAAACATATCCGCCGGGTCCCGTTTCCCCGCAGGTATACTCGTCAGAACCGGCGCTCTCCGGTACGTTTTGGCAAAATGCAGCGCCGACTCCAAACTTGGACGGTAATTCATAGATACTCCCTTCATACAGCAATAGCGCTCTTATATACAGACTGTTTCTTTATACAGAACTATACGGATCATGTCAAGGAGTCTTATGCGCTTTTGAGATAAAATTTGCATGAGAGAATCATACGCGCCGCATACGTCGTACTCGTATTCTTCGAGCATTCCGGCGCGTTACTACCGCCGTGTGTATGCCCACCGGAAAAATTTAATCTTCGTCTCCGTCGTCTACGAGATACGGCGCATCGGCTTTTTGGTCGGCTTCCGCCAGAGCGGTATGGACACCGCCTTCCAGAAGAAATAGATCGCGCTTTTTTTTCTATAAACTCATAACAAAACTCATAACAGAAATTGCAGATTCCACTGTATACTCGTATTCATCGACCCGCTCATCTTCGTCTTCGTTCTGATAAGTCGTTGTTTCCCAAACCCAATGTTCTTTCTCTGTTTCCGCACCATTCTCAAGGACGGTATAGGCGTAAAAATACCCCCGTCGTAATCGTAAATCTCATCTAGGTGGTGTCGTCAAAAGGAAGGAAATAAAGTAAGCTAACAAAATGAAAGAAAATGGAGAAGCGCCGCACAGACACGACATCAGTGATAACCTGTGGGAAAAAATAGAAGGATTACTGCCGGGAGAGGCAGGTAAACAGGGGCGGATGGCTCATGACAATCGACGCTTTATCAACGCGGTATCATGGATTTTCAGAACCGGCGTTCCTTGGAGAGACTTACCTCCTGAATACGGCGACTGGAAACATACACACCGACGATTTTGCCGTCGGCGGGATAGGGATGTCTGGAAAACAATAGCCGCTGAAGTTATCGGGAAAGTAGATACCACGTGGCTTATGATAGATGCAACGTATAGCAAAGTCCACGCGGACGGATGCGGAGCGGTCGGAGGAAATCAAGCAATAGGGCGTACAAAAGGGGGCTCAATACGAAAGTCCACCGTGCTCTAGATAAGAGGGGAAAGCCAGTACGTATCATAGTTTCAGCGGGGCGGGAGGCGGATTGCGCCTATGCGTCGCGCTGAATGGCAGGGTTATCGGTAAAAAGTCTTGTTAGCTGATAGAGGGGGGTATGACGTGAACCAGATAATGAACACCGTCCATTCAAGAGGCATTGCAGTAGTTATCCCATCCAAGCGTAGCCGGAAAGTGGTAAGGACTTATTACAGAGAGCAGTATAAGAAGCGCCATCTTATTGAGCATGTATTTCGGTGGCTTAAACAGTGGAGAGGTATTGCTACTCGGTATGCTAAACGCTCTGATTCCTTTCTTGCCGCTCTCTATCTCAGATCTATCTTCCTTGTCTTTTGACGACACGCCCTAATACCTCTTGCACAGGCTGTGTCTATTACCTGGTTCACGTCATACCCTCTATCGGCTAACAAGACTTTTACCGATACACCTGCCATTAAGGGCGGCGCATACGCGCAATCCGCCTCTCGCCCCGCTGAAACTATGATACGTACTGGCTTTCCCCTCTTAATCTATAGCAAGGTGGACTTTACTATAAGTTGCATCTATACATAAGCCACTCGGTATTCCCCTTCCCCGATAACTTCAGCAGCTATTGTTTTCCAGACACCCCTATCCCGCCAGCGGGAAAATTTTCGGTGTATATTTTTTCAGTCGCCGTATTCAGGTGGTAAGTCTCTCCAAGGAACGCCGGTTTTGATAATCCAGGATACCGCGTTGATAAAGCGTCGATTGTCATGAGCCGTTCGACCCTGTTTACCTGCCCCTCCTGGCAGTAAGTCTTTTATCTTTTCCCACAGGTTATCACTGATGTCGTGTCTGCGCGGCGCTTCTCCGTTTTCTTTCATCTCTTTAGCTTACTTTATTTCCTTACTTTTGACGACACCACATAAGTCATTCGCTATGGCTTTTAACTCATTCGCTCATTCGCTACGGCTTCTGACTCATTCGGCATAGCCCGCAGGCTATTCGATATAATTACCACTTTAAGGAGATACCTTATGAGTAACGATTGGATGCCGGGTCCTCGCTCTGAGATCCTGGCTATGTGCCGCAACTGGATCAGCTACATAACACCGGAGCGGCGCGCGGCTTGGAACATTCCCCAAGATCAATTCACGGAACTACAGACCCTCTTCGGCAATGCGGAAACGCTGCTCCAGAAGGCGATGGACGAGGCGGAACGTACCCATGTGATCACCGTTGAGTGTCAGGCGGCGTTCAACGCGCTCTGCGTCAAAATGCGCTTCTTCCGCGACCGGTATTTCAAAATGCCGCCGTTGACCGAAGGGGACTGGGCGGCGTTGGGCTTCCGGCAAAAGGATGGGCATCACACGCCGGTTCCGGAGCCGGACGGGACGCCTGTCGCGTCGTTGAGCTATGCGGGCGGTCCCCACGCCTTGCTCGTCCATCTGGGACCCATGTCGGGGACGCGGGCGCTTGACCCCGCGAGCGATTATGGCTATGCGGTGTATGTTGGGATCATGCCACCCGGGGGCGCGACCTTGGAACAAGCGGCGTCTGATAAGCATTACCTGATGAAGGCGCCCGCGGACGGGAAGCAGCTTCAGCATTACCGGTTCACGCGGAGACGGAAAGAGAAGATGCTGTTTGACGCGGAGGACGGAGGCATGACGGCATGGGTGTGCTGCCGCTATGAAAACCAGAAGGGGGATGTGGGGCAGTGGGGACCGGTAGTCTCCGCGATTATTCCCTAGCCGCAAAAGGAACGCGGGGCTGTGATGAAGTACAAAAAGGCATCGCCGCTCCGCGCTCTTGAGGGGTTGTTCGTCATAAATACGTGTATTCGGCGTTCCCGCGGGTAGTCCGTGGGAGTGTTTGAATAAAGAATAAAGTCGGCGGGCGTAAAAACGCAAAAGATTATGGTTAATTAAGGAGAAATTGAAATGAAGAAGATAGTACTGCTTATGCTGTTCTTGTCCGCTGCCATTGCCTTGTACGCAGGGGGCGGTAAGGAGAAAGCGGCTCAACAGGAGCTGGCTCAACAAGAAGCGGCACGACAGGAAGCGCAACGGCAAGAAGCGGCGCGACAGGAAGCAGCGCGACAGGAAGCGGAACGGCAAGAGGCGGCGCGGCTGGAAGCGGAACGACAGGAAGCGGAACGGCGGCGGCAGGGATACGGGATCAGCCTCGCCGTTCTTGTGCCGG
Organism: Treponema sp.; assembly: GCA_031276815.1. Classification (GTDB taxonomy): domain Bacteria; phylum Spirochaetota; class Spirochaetia; order Treponematales; family Breznakiellaceae; genus JAIRKH01. Next base: position 2,211 of record JAISMJ010000024.1, on the reverse strand, counting down.
AAGGTAACAGCCTGTCCGCCGATCAATCCTATCTTCCAACGCTGGTTCAGGGGGAATTCGTCAAAAATTTTGCCAAGTATTCCCTCATACGGGTGCTTGACCGCCAAAACCTTGAAAAGGTGTTGCAAGAGACCGAAAGCGGCATTTACCGGAACGAGGAAGACTTTGTCCGTCTGGGCGAAGTTACCCAGATGAACCACGCCCTGACCGGCAGCGTTACCAAAACGAGCGCCGGATACGCCTTGCAAATACAGATAACGCCCACCACGGCGGGCGAAGACACCGCTATCAAGGCGGCGTATTCCGCTGCCTGTACCGTGGCGGAACTGGATGATCTGTCCGCCATCAAGAAAGCCTCGCTGGAACTGCTTACCCAGATGGGCATAAATATTTCGGACGCCGCCAAAGAGGAACTATCCGGCGCGGATAGCCGGCAGACGGTACAGGCGCAGACCGCGCTTGCGCGGGGCATTACCGCGCAAAAGGGCGGTACGGTGGTAGAAGCCCTGTCCTACTATTTTCAGGCGGCGGATTACGACCCGTCCATAGCCGAAGCCGTGAGCCGCGCATCGGTTCTTTCGGCGGATATTACGAGCGGAAATATCGGCGAAGATGTGCGGAACGACATACTGTGGCGCAGGCAGTGGACGACGCGGCTTACCGAAGCGGAGCAGTACTACGCAAACTATACGAAGGGACCCGTACCCTATTATCTGGTGTATTCCACGGAATTGAAACAGGGCGCAATCAACTATGAAAACGAAACCGTGCCTATCAGCTTTACCATTGAGCTGCTGCCGAACACGCCGTGGCTCTCTACTGCGGGCAGGGTGGTGAATACGGTGCGACAGGGGTTGCGGGCAACCAAGAGGGCGGAGGCATGGGGCTTTAATGAATGGCCCCATAAGAGCGTCTCCCAGACTTCGCCTTTTGTGGACAAAGTTGAATCGTTTATCGTTGAGGTTGAATTAGTGAACGCGGACGGTAAAGTCATAGGCAGACTACGCGCCGCTTTGAAGGGAGGCTGGAAGACAGTTACGACAACTACTGCTAAAACTTTTAATGTTGCCGATAGTCAGTTTCCGGTGCACAAAATAGTCACTTCATCAAAGGCGAGTACTATCTGTCCGCTCCAAATACAGCCGAACTGGAACGGAGGCACGGTAACGTTTTCCGATGTGGACGCCGCCCTCATTACCGACAGGCTGACCATCAGAATAGCGGGTATTGACGGAAAGAGCGCGGACGCCGCTGCGCGGGACAAGCGCATCAATATCTTAACGGAAGCCCAATACGCCATGCTACCCGAAACAAGGGCAGGAGTGGACGCCCGTAGTATAAGACAGGTTATCGGACAGTTTAGTACAGTAGAGACTGAAACGCGATTGACACTGACGGACTATAACGGAAGCTCAAAAAATGTAGTCATACCTTCACATATTTTTGGCTTGCCAATTATTTCCATCGGTGACTTCGCATTTGAGGAGACCGCTCTGATGAGCGTTATCATTCCAGATAGTGTTACTTCTATCGGCATATTAGCATTTAGTTGAAGCAAGCTGACAAGCGTTGTCATTGGGAATAGCGTTACCTCCATCGGTGAGAGGGCATTTGCGGGGACCGGTCTGACAAGCGTAGTCATTCCAAATAGTGTTACTTCCATCGGTGCCTACGCATTTTTTCGCAACAAGCTGACGAGCGTTGTCATTGGGAATAGCGTTACTTCCATTGATGGCGGCACATTTTGGGACAACCAACTGACGAGCGTTGTCATTCCGAACAGCGTTCTTCCATCGGTTACCGCGCATTTTATGGCAACCGACTGACGAGCGTTGTCATTCCAAACAGCGTTACTTCCATCAGTAGGGAGGCATTTGCTGGTAACAAGCTGACGAGCGTTGTCATTCCGAATGGCGTTATCTTACTTTATTTTCATCCTTTTGACGACACCCACTAAAGTGTTGACAGATGTATAAAATATCATACACAAACATTCTCCTCCCTTGAAAAAAAATTCATTTCGGTATAACATATGAACTATGCAGGAAGATGAGTACAAATGGGTGATTTAACGGATTTAAGCATAGAATTTGCTTCACAAAGGAACTATCTTGATGAATTGTTCAAGGTATATCCAACCATTCCAGAAGGTATTAGAGATATTGACGAGGAAAAATGGTATCATGTTGAAGAAAGTTTTAATGCCCATGA
>JAISMJ010000056.1 GCA_031276815.1 Treponema sp. | reverse complement strand
ATGAGGGAACGCACCATATCAATCGAATCTACCGCGGGTCCCATAGTACAAATAATATGAGTATTACGAACTGTTTTCACAAAACGCTCCAAAAAGTATATGGTTCAGTGTATATGGTACTTGAGTTTGTTTCAAGAGCGTATTCCCGTGTCATTCAGCCTTGCGGTACGTACGCATCCAGAGGTAACGCTGAAATCGTCCGGATTTGAAGAAATAAGTAGGTGAAAATGGAAGACATGGGCGTCTTTCTTGCTTTTTCCTTTCAAACAAAAAAGGAGCGCCAAACATAACGCCCATGTTCGCGGTTTGTGCGACACGGCACAACTGCGCATAACGGGTGTGTTTACGCTTCGGGCTAAAGCTCCTTGTCCTCTATATTGCAGTACCGATATCCCGTATTCACGTATGAAGGTTCCGTATTGCAGCACCTGCTCTCCGTACTCAAGTACGAACATTCCGTATTGCAGTACCTGCTTTCCGTACTCAAGTACGAACATTCCGTATTGTAGTACCGATATCCCGTATTCAAGTACAGACACTCCGTATTGCAGTACCTGCTTTCCATATTCACGTACGAAGGTTCCGTATTGCAGTACCGATATCCCGTATTCACGTATGAAGGTTCCGTATTGCAGCACCTGCTTTCCGTACTCAAGTACGGACACTCCGTATTGTAGTACCTGCTCTCCGTACTCAAGTACGAACATTCCGTATTGTAGTACCGATATCCCGTATTCAAGTACAGACACTCCGTATTGCAGTACCGGCTTTCCGTACTCACGTACAGACACTCCGTATTGCAGTACCTGCTTTCCGTATTCACGTACGAAGGTTCCGTACCGTTCTACGGAATAGCCCGTGTAACGCCCGCCGGCGTAAGAATGGAATATTTGGTCAATACGTCCAGAAAGCATTGTATTGATGGGGGAAACCATGAGAAACAACAAGCCCTCCGAAATGATCGTTTAATCCGGCGCATCATCCGGCACGTATTCCTTTCTAAACCCTCGTTTTTCTTTCTACCTCTTTGTGTCTCTGCCTTTACTTCCTTCACACTTTGTAATCAACTCTTGACAAGAAATAGGAGCAAGAGATATATTCTAACGGCTGGCAGCGTTTATGCGGGTCTCATAGCTTGGATAGCCCAGTATGATAATACTATGACGCGGCACTGTAATTGAAGGGTATGGAATACAATGGAAACAAGTTTTCTTTTTCTTGGTCCTGAACTTGGCGAGAAACAAGATACAGTTAATGAAATCCGCGCTAAACTGAAAGGTTTGGCTGGCGTTCCGGAAGAAACATCATTCTACGCGGGAGAGACATCCATGCAAGAGATTGTCTCCGTGCTACGGAACGGTTCGCTTTTTTCCGATACGCGCCTTATTTTTATCAGGAATGTCGAAAATATCAAAAAAAAGGATGAAATAGATGCGCTTGCCGCCTATCTCGCTGATCCTGCCGATAATACGACTCTTATCCTTCTGTCCAATGAAAACGGCATCGCAAAACCCATTGAAAACGCGATCCCCCCGAATGGAAAACGGATTTTCTGGGAACTGTTTGAAAACCGTAAACATGAATGGATTGCGAATTTCTTCAAGAGAGAAGGGTTTTCCATAACCAAAGATGGTATTGAAGCAGTGCTTGAATTAGTGGAGAACAATACCGATTCCCTGCGGCGTGAATGTTCGCGGCTGTGCCGGTTTATAGCTTCTTTAGGCAAAGAAAAGACTATCACTGCCGAAGATGCCGAAAAGTGGCTTTCCCATACACGGGAGGAATCCGCCTTTACTTTGTTCTCACGTATCGCCCACGGCGATCTTGCCAAAAGTCTTGAATCCCTCCATTCCCTACTTCTCGCAAAAGAAGCGCCATCCGCAATTCTCGCGGGTCTCACGTGGTGTTTCCAGAAACTGCGCGATTACCTTTTCATAGTGGAGGAACATTCCGTCAATGATGCGGAACTCAGAAAAATTGGGCTCGCCTCTCCCAAGGCGCGTAAGGACTATGAACAGGCTGCTTGTCTTTACAATACGTGGTCTGCGGATACCTGTCTCTCCCTTACCGCGCAATACAATGTATTGCTGCGCTCCACAGGTCAAGGGCTTGAAAGTCTGCTCATGGACAGGTACGTGTACAAGGTGTGGGCTATCGGAGGGCATTAGAGTCTGGTATGAAAGAGAATGTAAAGACAGCATTACTCTTTCATCAGAAGCGGTATGGTAAGCTGCCATCAGTTATATGCTTTTTATCTTGTATTCGCAGTGGGACTGCTATTCTACCGCTTCAGCTTTTTTTAATCCACCGACCGCTATGTACGTTACCGGCGTCATAACAACCTCTATGGCGCACTTGAAGAAGTAATTCGTCAATACGAGAGACCAAAATAATTCCCAGCCGAAGACGCCGGTCAGACTTGCTATGATCACAAAGACAAGACTGTCCAGCCATTCCCCGACAAGGGTGCTGCCTATGGTTCTGACCCATAAAAACCGTCCGTTCATGGCTTTTTTTACGAGCACCATGATAATGGAATTGGAGAACTCGCCTGCCAAATAGCCGGCAAGACTTGCAAGCGCTATACCGCCCGTGCTTATGCCGCCTAAAATGGCGTCAAAAGCAGAGCTTCCCGCATATTGTTCCCATTCGGCATCTGCTGGCAGTATGCGAAGTAGGAAGAACAGGAGAGAGGAACATGCCAAGGCTATAAAGCCCGTCCAGATAACTTTTCGAGAAGCGCGGAAACCATAGACTTCGGTGAGTATATCGCCAAATACGTAGGACAGTGGAAAAAGAAGCGTACCGCCGTCAAACGCCATACGGATATTGAACACGGAAAAGCCCAAATCCACAATTTTTGCAGAAGATGCCACATTACTTATAATGAGGATTACAGTAAAGAAAGTCATCACACTATCAAGGCAACGGAAACGGTAGCGAGAAGAGGCTTGGGAATTGAGTGAAAACATAAAAACTCCTTGTTTTGTTTGAGAAATAGAGAAACTACGCTCCAGTCTCTCAGGCGGGTTTTCGAGGAAGACCGCCCTTCTTTTGCAGCCATAGTACAAGAATAGAGCCAAAAGTGTCAAGGCGTCGAATTTGTACGACCCCTTGACACTTTTGGCATTTTTATTATAATAAAGTAATATTTTAATCTATAGAAAGGATATTTTCATGTACGCTTTAATTGAAATCAAAGGCAAACAGTATAAGGCCGAAAAAGATGCGTTCTTAAAGGTCGATCTCCTTGATACGGAAGCTGGTTCGGCGCTGGATATTGATTCGGTGCTGCTTATTTCCGGTGATACGGTTACGGTAGGAGACCCTTATGTGCGAGGCGCTCGTGTGTCTGCGGTGGTGGAACGCCATGAACGGGATAAAAAGATCATCGTGTTCAAATATAAATCCAAGAAAGATTATCGTAGGACAAAGGGTCATCGGCAGGGCTATTCGATCATCAAGATCAAAGATATTGTAAGTTGAGCCGGTTCGGATGGAGAATCAGCTCAAAAGAATTTTATAAGAGGCGTTTTAATTACGTCGAATGATTAACATTGAAATTGTTTTGGATAATGACCTTCTCAAGTATTGCAAAATAAAAGGTCATGCGTATGCGGGCGGTAAAGGAAAAGATATTGTCTGCGCTGCGGTTTCAGTACTTGCCAGGACGGCATTGGATGTGCTTGCCGGGCAAGATGGAATTTCACTACATTGCGAAGCAAAGAATCCAGGTGAATTCTTTCTGGAAATAGTGGGATATGCCGAAACAGAAAGGGCATTTCTTTCCGGTGTGGGAACCTTCCTTATGGTTGGTTTCGATGCTATTACAAGAGAATATCCAAAATACTGTTGGTTGTCTGTAAACACTAACGTTTAAGACGACAATATACACAAAGGAGCATGATCATGGCGAGAAAAAGAGGTGGAAGCGGTGCAAAGAATGGACGGGATTCAAATCCCCAATACCTTGGTATAAAAGCATCAGGCGGTTCTATTGTTAAGGCGGGAACCATTATTGCGCGGCAGCGCGGCACAAAGATACACCCGGGCGCAAATGTAGGATTAGGCGGGGATTATACCCTGTTTGCCCTCATTGACGGTACAGTATCTTTTACCCAGCGCCGTGGCAGAAAGTTCGCTAACGTAGTACAAAATTAGTATTGTAGTTTTGTAGGGGAAACAAGCGCATGGCGGTTGTTTCCCCCTGTTTTTTGTATAGTTGCTGGAACGTGGAAAGATTTGCAGATGAAGCGCTGATTGAAGTCTTCTCAGGCACGGGCGGTAATGGCTGCGTGGCTTTTCGCCGTGAAAAATATGTCCCAAAGGGAGGTCCTGCTGGCGGGGACGGCGGTAGAGGGGGAGATGTTGTTTTTGTTGTCAGACGTAACCTTCGTACCCTCGCTCATTTGCGGAACAGGCAACATTTTAAGGCGGAGAACGGTAAAGACGGTGGGGGTAGCGGCAAATATGGCGGAAACGGCGAGGATGTCATCGTGCCGGTGCCGCCCGGTACCGTGTTGAAAGACGTTGACTCCGGTGAAATAATCCATGATTTCGGTAAGGATGAAAATGATTTTCTCTTTCTGAAGGGCGGAAACGGGGGGTGGGGAAATATCCACTTCAAATCTTCGGTGAATCAGACGCCCCGGAAAGCCCTGCCCGGTAAAAGCGGAGAGCAACGACGCCTCCGTGTGGAGTTGCAGCTCATGGCGGACATCGGCTTCGTGGGTTTCCCTAATGCCGGTAAGTCTTCAGTGCTTGACAGGTTCACTAATGCCCGTCCTAAAATAGCGCCCTACCCTTTCACTACGAAAGTCCCCTATCTCGGCGTGTTGACGGTTGACGACCGCGACATTATTTTAGCCGATATTCCCGGTATCATTGAAGGCGCATCGCAAGGCTTGGGACTCGGCATACGGTTCCTCAAACATATTTCCCGTACATTGGCGCTTGTTTTCCTCATTGATCTTTCCGCTGATACGTACCATACTGCATTCGATACCCTTTTCAAAGAATTGGAGTGTTTTTCCCCCGAACTCGTAAAAAAGCCCCGTCTGATAGCCGGTACCAAGCTGGATATTGAAGGGACAGGGGCGCATTTACAGGAACTCAAGGAAAAATACCCTGAAGAAACCGTCTGCGGCATTTCGGTGTTTTCTAGTGAAGGACTTGTGGACTTTACGACTCTTATTATAGGGCTGGTAAATGATGCGGAAAACGCGGAAAGAAAACGGACCATGGAACGGCAGCCATGAGAATTGCGATTTTCGGCGGTAGTTTCAATCCCGTGCATATAGGTCATCTCATTATAGCAGATGCAGTACTCTCACACTTTGAGTACGACCGTGTGATATGCGTTCCATCGTTTATTTCGCCATTTAAACCAGATTTGGGCGTGGAAAATTATCAGGACAGACTTGATATGCTTGCCTCATCAATAGCCGGAGATCCCCGTCTTACAGTTGATGATTGCGAATTGCGGCGTAAGGGCGTTTCCTATACCATTGATACCATGTCTGACATTGTCCGGCGTTACTGCCCTGACGGAAAACTCGGTCTTATCATCGGCGATGATCTTGCCGGTGATTTTATGCGGTGGTACAAATCCGATGAAATCCTTGAGAAAGCGGACATCATTATTGCACAGCGGCTTTACCCTATCAAACGGGATATGCCCCAGCTTTCTTTCCCCCACACGACGCTTGACAATGAAATTATTGGCATTTCCTCTTCAATGGTGAGAGAGCGGATAGAGCGGGGAAAAAGCTGGCGCTACCTTGTACCTGCCGGAGCGCGGATCGTGATTGAAAATAAGCAGCTTTACAAACCACTTTCCAGCTGTTTGGAGAAAACCTCCGTATCTTTTTCATATATAGTATATATGGAGAATGAGGTACGTACGCTGGTAAGCCCTTCACGCTTTCTCCATTCCCGCAATACGGCGCTCCTCTGTTATGATCTATGCGCCCATTACGGGCTTGATCCCATGAAGGGGTATTTTGCCGGTATTGTTCACGACATCTGCAAATCGTTTCATGAAGAAGAACTACTCCGTCTTGCGGAGCAGGACAGTCTTGCAGAGAACGATGGGAAAGAAATAACAAAAATAGAGCGAAAGAAGACCTCACTTCTCCATGCAAGAGCCGGTGCGGCATTGCTTAAAGAACGGTATCATCTTCAAGATAAAGACGTATTAGAGGCAGTTCGCTGTCATACGGTGGGTAGGGAAACCATGGGACCTCTTGCAAAGATCGTATTTATAGCCGATAAAATTGAAGTCTCTCGTCCTGAAGTAAAGCCGTTTTTTCGAGAACTGTGCGCCCGTCCTTCGATGAGTCTTGATGAACTGTTTATCGCGGTACTGAACGAGACGATTATCTTTCTCATGTCAAAAAATCAGGATATTTCCGAAGGAACGCTCCGGTTACTTGGCTCAATGAGCAGGAAGTCCAATACGTGAAGAAACGGCTCTCATTAGTCTACGCTCCTAAACGCGATGCCAGTGTGTTTTTCTTACTGCTTATCGTGCTGCTGGTAGTGGGAGGGAGCATAGCTGGCGTACTGTTTCTCAATTATGACCCTATTCAAGAAGCGCTGGCGACCGATCAGGTCATAGACACGATTTTTATTTTTGAAGGAGAATCTCAAGACGGAGAAATCAAACCGCTGATTACATTAGTGTTGATGTACTATCCTGAAACCAAACGTGCGGCGATCTTCGATATTCCCGGTCAGGTCGGCTTGATATTGAAGGGTATTGACCGCGTTGATCGCATTGATTCACTTTACAATCCTGAAAATATAGAGATTTATAAAAACGAAATAGCCTCTTTTATCGGTAATGAAATTGATTATTCAATAGTTTACAACCTTGATACGCTTGAGAAAACGGTTGATCTGCTTGAAGGCGTAGACCTTTTCATTCCGGCTCCGGTGCAGATGTATGACAGTACGCCGCCGATTCTCTTTACTTCGGGCTTGTGCAGATTAGACGGGAAGAAAGCTCGTTCCTACCTTACCTATAAATTGCCCCAAGAAACCGATGAAGCGGTCCATTTACGAAGGCAGCGTTTTTTCTACGCCTTTATAAAGCGTATTGGAGAACAGAACAAAATGTTAAAACAGAAGTCCGTTGCCAAGATGTCCTACAGCTTTATGAAGGTAAATATGAATGAACGTGAGCAGATGAAACTTTTTGATGAATTTTCCAATATTAACATGGATAGGGTCAGTATACAATCCGTTACGGGAATTACCCGTGAAGTATCGGGACAGACCCTGCTTTTGCCGTCTTACAATGGGAATCTCATCAAAGAAATGATCCGTCAGACACTGGGAAGTATAACTGCTCCAGCTGAAGGGCAGTTCAGCGACAGGGTGTATACCGTTGAGGTTCTTAATGGGACCACGACAAACGGGCTTGCGGGCAGAACGGCGGAATTGCTACGAGGATTCGGCTATGATGTTATTACTGTCGGCAATGCGGACACTCTTTATGAAGACACGGTTATCATCGATCAGTTAGGCTATCAAGTTGTAGCGCAGAATTTTGGAGGCATTATACGGTGTTCCAATATTCAAGTTAGAACGGTGGAGCTTGAATCAAATACCGTAGAAGAAGCGGTCAATGTGAATTATAAATCTGATTTTATTCTTATTATAGGGGGAGATTTCAATGGACGCTATGTTATTGAAGAATAGCGCAAAATATCCACAGGACGTACAAAGCGCATGGAGCGGCGACGTCGATCAAAGTACGGCTATTGATATAGCACGGCTGCTTGCGGAACACAAAGGCAAAGAGGTCATTACGCTTGATCTTCGTGGACTCAATACGTGGACGGATTTTTTTGTCATTGCTAGCGTAACGAGCGGGGTACACATGCTTGGCTTGGAACGACAGGTAAAAGAATTCTGCCGAACCAGAAACATACCCATCCCATGTATCTCGCCTAAGCCAGCTGCTATTGAAGATGAATGGAGACTCCTTGATTTAGGGACAATAGCCGTTCATCTTATGACAGAAAAAGCACGTTCATTTTATGAATTGGAACGGCTCTGGTCCCAAGCGAAAACACTAGTATAATTGTTACGCATAGCCGTCCGGCTATGCGTGAAGCGTTCATTAGTCATCTCCAAGGTCGCTATCGTACTCGTCATCCTCAAGAGCAAAGTCGTCTTCGTCGAAGTCGTCGTCATCTCCGCCCAACATGCAATACGATTCTTGATCGTCAGTATCTCCGCCAACAACAGGGATGAGCATAAGTTCCTCATCCAAATTTTCAAAACAAGATGAATTCAAGATGGTATTCATAAGATTCTCCTTATCTATTATCATTAAAAATGTATAGAGAAAAGATAATAGAGATATTCGGTACCTGTCAACTAGGTTTCTAGTCTTTTTCAAGAAATTTACAAAGGCGGCGGCATTCAGACCACACAGTAAGCTTGACAACGATAAAATACGTGAAGGCGATCCACAAAGCATGATGGGTCCCAAGTATCCCTCCTTGTGTTGAGCATAAGTCCGCTGCCGCCGGATTGGTAGAGCTTACTCTATCGGTATATGTGCGGTCTTGCTTTAACACGAAGGCAAGGGCGTACCACAGTACGCCGCACGTACGAACATGAGGCATCTAATCGTGGTTCAGCATTGTTCCCGGTTCATAGCGTTCTTTTATACGAAATAGTTGCGCGATAGCTTCATCCATATTTCTCGCTCTTCCAAGCGCAGCGGCAGCAAGACAGGCGTTTCCCGCAAGCTCGCCATCTGCGATTTCCGGTATGATCAAGACGCAGCCTGTGAGATCGGCTTTAAGCTGGTTCCATAGCCTGCTTTTCGCCTGCCCGCCTGAGACGCGCATCTCAATAATGGGAAACTCGTTCTTCTTAAATGTATCCAGTGCATTTTTCACCTGAGATGCCATTGTTACAAGCACCGCATAGCCCGCTCCTTTTTCCGCTATGATGTTCTGTAGCAGTTCACTATAGCCGCGCTGCCACCCGCTATCCATACGGTACTGATCGAAGAGACTCCCCGAGCGCGGGATAATGCAGCCGAGGTTCCACAATCCTTCGTGTATGTGGGGAAGCATCCGTAAGCCGTAAAATGCCGGCGTTTCTCTGATTTCGAGAAAAGACACGCAAAGGTTTATACCTTCTGATGTTCCAGCGCGATCACACACAATCCCCGGCTCCACAGTGCCTGTGCCGATGAGTGCGGCGATAAAGTCGGGACCGCCCGCGACAATAGGGATATGCGGTTTGAGATGGAATCGCTGCGCCGCCGCTTCAGAGACCCTGCCAATTATACAGCCCATTTCCACAAACGGGGGAAACCGCTCCCTATCTACGCCAAAGAACGCGCACTGACTTTTATTCCAATAATACGCCTCATAGAGATCGTTGGGCAGTACGGTTACTGGTTCCGCCCCCAGCATGAAGGAAAGCCATTCTTGGGCTGATATAAAGTATTTCGTTTTCTCATACAGCGCCGGTTCGTTCTGGACGAGCCATGCCGCATGGGGAAGAAAGAGGGATGTGGGTTCGGCACTTGCTCTGCTGAAAGCTGCGCCTTCCACGGCGCCCGCTATGCGGTCATCGCACCAAAGCAAGGGGCGCAGGCTTTCACCGTCAGTGGTATACGGCACGAGGGTAGGCCCATTTGCAGAAATACAAACCGCTTCAAGGCAATCCACCGCGTTCAATCCCGTCTTCGCTGTATATTGGGCGGACATAGTGGCGAGCGCTGCTCTAAGGGCGTTTTCCCAGTGTACGGTCAGGACGCTTTTCGCCTGTACCGGATACACCTCTCGTGCAAACGCCGCCACAGAGCCGCCGCTATCAATGAATGCAGCTTTAAGGGAAGATGTGCCTATGTCGGCACTTACCATAAGGGGTGGTTTAAGCATATATGCTTTTATCAAATTTTGAGAAATGTTACAAGGGAGAAGGGAACGGCATCCAGCCCACGCCTCTAGCTTGTGGCTATACACAGCAATGATAAAGAGATGCGTAACAACAGTATGGAAACAACGCTGTCTACCGTGATCTTGATTATGCTGCCGGTATTTTGCGGTGCGTTCGGCAGCAGAGGAAGCTACGGTGAGGTACAGCGTGGACAGGGATTATGACTAGGGCTTATGGCGTATCCCCAAGAAAGACGCGGCGGGTTTTTATATGCGCGTGAGGTTGGAACGAACGCTTATTCTTCAATGCAATCTCTTGGCTTCATAATGTTGCTTTGCTATACTCCCGCTTGTATCTTTTGAGAACAGTGGATATAATAATACATAAATCTTTTTTATCGAGGAACATATGTCCGAAAAAAACATGATCATGATCGATGGAAACACCGCGGCAGGGCAGGTCGCCCATGCTTTGAGTGAAGTAATCGCCATTTATCCGATTACCCCGTCAAGCCCTATGGGAGAGGTTGCCGATGAGCTTTCCGCCCAGGGGCGAAAGAATCTGTGGGGGACAATCCCGCAGGTTGTCGAAATGCAGTCTGAGGCGGGAGCCGCGGGCGCGGTTCACGGCGCTCTGACGACCGGCGCTCTTTCTTCCACCTTTACCGCGTCCCAAGGTCTGCTTTTGATGATACCTAATATGTACAAAATCGCGGGCGAGCTGACCTCAACCGTGTTTCATATCGCGGCGCGCGCTATCGCGGCAAGCTCGCTCTCCATTTTCGGCGACCATCAGGATGTGATGGCGTGCCGGCAGACAGGCTGGGCGATGCTAGCGTCAAACAGCGTACAGGAAGTCATGGATCTGGCGGCTATCGCCCACTCGTCAACGCTTCGCTCCCGCGTGCCGTTCCTGCACTTCTTTGACGGCTTCCGCACGTCTCATGAATTGCAGAAGATCGAGGAAGTATCCCATGAAACCTTGAAGGCGCTGATAAGCGATGAACTCGTACAGGAACACCGGAAACGCGGACTCACGCCCGAAAAACCGGCAATCCGCGGTACGGCGCAAAATCCTGATACCTATTTCCAGAGCAGAGAAGGCGTGAATACATACTACCGCGCGGTACCTTCTATTGTTCAGGCTGAGATGGACAAATTCGCCGCGCTTACCGGCAGACAGTACCATTTATTCGATTATTTCGGCGCGAAGGATGCGGAAAAAGTCATTATCATCATGGGTTCAGGCGCGGAAACGTGTGAGGAAACCGTTGAATATCTCGAATCCAAAGGTGAAAAAGTCGGCGTACTGAAAGTCCGCCTCTACCGCCCCTTTGACGCAAAACTCTTTGTAAAAGCCCTGCCCGCTACGGTAACGGCAATCGCGGCGCTTGACCGCACGAAAGAACCCGGCGCCCTCGGCGAGCCGCTGTACGAAGATGTCGTTACCGCTGTTGAAGAAATGCTCGGCGCGGGCGAAACGCCCTTCAAAGCCCAGCCCCTCATCCTCGGCGGACGGTACGGTCTCGGTTCAAAGGAATTCACGCCCGCCCATGTCAAAGCTGTTTTCGATAACCTTTCCGGTAAAAAGACCGGTAACTTTGTCGTGGGCATTGAAGACGATGTGCTGGGAAAGAGCCTCCCCTATGATGAACATTTTGCGCTTGTCGAAGAAGGTATGAACGAGGCGATGTTCTACGGTCTCGGTTCGGATGGAACGGTTGGCGCGAATAAGAACTCCATCAAGATCATCGGAGACGCGAAGCCGGAACTTTCCGCTCAAGCCTACTTCTCTTATGACTCAAAAAAATCGGGTGGCTTTACCGTGTCCCACCTCAGGTTCGGCAAGAAAGCCATCCGCAGACCCTACCTCATCACCAAAGCTGACTTCCTCGCGTGTCATAAATTCTCCTATATGGAGACCTACGATATGCTTGCCTACGCGAAAGAAGGCGGCACCTTCCTCCTCAACAGTCCGTTCGGCGCGGCGGATGTGTGGAAGGAAATTCCGGTGGAAGCCCAGAAACGCATTATCGACAAGAAACTCAAGTTCTACGTGATCGACGCGGCGAAGATCGCGCTCAAAGCCGGTATGGGCAACCGTATCAACACGATCATGCAGGCGGCGTACTTCAAGATTTCAGGCGTACTTGAAGAAGCCCAAGCCGTTGAATATATGAAGAAATTCATCAAAAAGTCCTACGGCAAGAAGGGCGATGATATTGTCCAGAAGAATTACACGACGGTCGATCTGGCGCTTGACGCGGTAGAAGAAGTGAAGTATTCCTCCATTGAGGGCGATCTCCATATCAAAAAACCGTTTATCACCGCAAAAGACCCGTGGATTCAAGAGGTGCTTGGTACCATGTCCATTCAGGAGGGCGATAAGCTGCCCGTGTCGAAACTGCCCGAAGACGGCACTTTCCCCACAGCCACGACTCAGTACGAAAAACGCGGCGTTGCGGAGCGTGTGCCGGAGTGGCATCCTGAACATTGTATCCAGTGCGGTAAATGTTCGTTTGTGTGTTCTCACGCCTGTATCCGTATGAAGTACATCACGGATGAACAGGCGTCGAAAGCGCCTGCGGGCTTCAAAGCCGCGGATATTAAACCGAAAGCGGAAGCGAACAAAAAGGTCGCCCTGATGATTTCCGCTGAAGACTGCATGGACTGCGGTCTCTGCATCAATGCCTGTCCGGTCAATGCTAAGGCGGGAGGAGACGCGGCAAAGAAGGCGCTTGTGTTCAGACCGTATGCGGACGATCCGGCGTACCACGCGGAACAGGTTGCGGCATGGGACTATTTTCTAAGCCTCCCCGAAACCGATCCCGCAACGCTGAATCTCGGCGCCTTTAAGGGGCTTGCATTCAAACGCCCGCTCTTTGAATTCTCCGGCGCGTGCGGCGGCTGCGGTGAAACGCCCTATGTGAAACTCCTCTCCCAGCTCTTCGGCGACCGCGCTATTATCGCCAACGCCACCGGCTGTTCTTCAATCTACGGCGGCAATCTTCCCACCACGCCGTATGCGCGGCGCGCTGACGGACGCGGTCCGGCATGGTCAAACAGTCTGTTTGAGGACGCCGCCGAATTCGGCTACGGTATGCGGCTCACCAGCGACAAACTCGCGGAATATGCCCGGGAAGTCGCCGCGCGAGCCAAGTCCGAAGGCATTGAACCCGCCGTCATCGACAGGCTGCTTGCAAATACGCAGAAAGACGATGCGGACATTGAGATTCAGCGCAAGGACGTAGACGCGCTCAAAGCCGCGCTTGCCGGCAGTTCAAACGAAACAGCGAAGAATCTCCTCTCGCTTGCGGATCACTTCATCAAACGCTCGGTGTGGATTCTCGGCGGCGACGGCTGGGCTTACGACATCGGTTTCGGCGGTCTCGATCACGTCATCGCATCGGGACGTAACGTAAACATCCTGTGCATGGACACCGAAGTATACTCCAATACCGGCGGTCAGATGAGTAAGGCGACGCCCATCGGCGCTATCGCCAAGTTCGCGGCAGCCGGCAAAGAAATAACCAAGAAGGATTTAGGCGCTATCTCCATGAGTTACGGGTACGTATATGTCGCCAAGATCGCGCTCGGCGCGAATGAGACGCAAACAATTAGAGCGTTCCGTGAAGCGGAAGCCTATGACGGACCGTCCATCATCATTGCGTATTCTCACTGTATCAATCATGGCATTGATATGTCCAAAGGACTTGAGCAGCAGAAAGCGGCGGTAACCTCCGGCTTGTGGCCTCTCTACCGCTACGATCCGCGTCTCAAGGATCAGGGAAAGAATCCGTTCCAGCTTGATTCCAAAGACCCGACCACTTCCATTGAAGACTTCATGTACAAAGAAGTACGCTTCAAGAGTCTGAAAGCGGCGTCTCCGGACCGCGCCGATGCGCTTCTTGCAAAGGCGAAGGCAAGCGCCGACCGTGTGTTGAAAGAGTACCAGTATTTGGCGGCGCGTCCTTTCTAAAGTAGTTTTTTAGCATAGTAGAAAAAAAGCATGTTCCCATGGGAGCCTCTCATAAGGCTCCCTTTTTTATTCTTTATAACATTTCTTTCATAAAAAAAACGCGCGGCGATAGTTGGGCAGGCGTCATGGTCCTAAAAACTCGCGGCTCATGGCGTACAAAGCGCCCACTGGCTTATCGTTATCTCAACGCCCCGGCGGGCGTTTCTGCCAAACGCAGGCGCATACAGAAGTTTTTTGTGAGCGCGGCGGTTTCCGCGTTTACCTGTGAACTATTAGTCAAACTTCGCGTCATGTGCGGGAATATAATCCGCCATACTTCGCGGGGGTACACCCGCGATACTTCGTGGTACAAGACGCAAACCCTGTTTCGCGAGTGTTATTACGTGAGTTACGAAAGGTATAACTCGAGTTAGAAAGAAAATTTCTCGAGTTAGAAAAAGTATAACTTAAGTTAGATAAAAAATTTCTCGAGTTAGAAAAAGTATAACTCAAGTTAGATAAAAAATTTCTCGAGTTAGAAAAAGTATAACTCAAGTTAGAAAGAAAATTTCTCGAGTTAGAAAAAGTATAACGCGGGGGATAAAGGAGAACGGAGGCAGCGGACACAGCGCTACATCCGCAAGAGGCGTGGAAACTCGCGAGTCTGTGCGCGCCTCTTGCGCGGCGCATAGCATCCCCCGCCTAAAACCGCGGGCTTGGCGTAATGACGCTTTCCTTTTAGGGGCGGCGCAGCCGCTCTACCAGAAAATTCTGATATGCTCTATCTGCGCCCGGTGTTTCATTTTGACTAGTAACGTCTGTTCGGAAGCGGAATACACCCATCCTGATGAATCCCAGCGCTCGAAATCCGCGGCGGTTCTATAGGTTTGGTTGTAAAGCTGGAGACGAGTTATTGAAGGCGGTATGTTACGGATAAGCATATAATGGCTTTCTCCGGAAGGAAAATCAACCGCAATATCCAAATTTGAGCCGGAAACGCCGAGGGTACCGGTAAGGTTTGCGGAAACCCTCGTGGCTGCCGTCCATGTCCAGATCGGGGTGTTTATTCCGCTTATAATACCTAGGGCGCGAGGAAAGTTTTCTCCAATGCCCAATTCACGGTACAGATAGGCCGACTGTATGGTAACAGACGATTCCGCGGAGGCGGGGGTATCTGTCGTTATATCGGATATCAAAAGCTCTTTGGGTACAAGTCCCTCGCTAGTAGTCATGGAAAGAACGGATAGTATGACGGAGCGGGCGGCGGCAGCCCAGCCGGCGTTACCGGTACGTTCCGCATAGAGCGACAGGGCTTTACCTAAACGCAGATTGAAAAGCATGTCCGCGGAGCCATTATTGAACACAAATACCTTATCGCCTTGATTGTTTTTCCGTATACCCGCGGAAACAAGTGAATATACCCTCTCAATGAAACGCGCAAAAGGGTTTTCTACGGCGGGACGGTATGTCTCCCAATCCATATAATTTTCTAACAGGGCAGGTATACAATCGGGGGTAATGGATGAAGGATCGATAGAACGCATCCACGCCGCAACCGCGTCAACAAGAGAAGCCGCGCCGCGGAGAGAGAGGTATTCAATGGCATGAGACTCTTTGAAAAAGTCGAACGATCGGCTGCTGATTTCCTCGGACAGACGATTATTGGCGTCCCGTTCAAACATACTTAAAGAGCGAAGCGCCTGATCCGTGCGCCCAAAATACGGCGATGAAGCGTAGGTTTTTTGTCCCGCGCCTGACGTGCTTTGCTGAACGTTTATAGCCCTGTTTGCAAAACTTGACGGTACCGCCCCCTTCAGTACTTGGCTGTAATTATTACGGCGGATAGATTCGCTGATGTACGCCATAATCTGCGCTTCATCAGATGCGGACAGCCAATGCTCATAGGTCTGCGTACGCCACTGTTCGATGGCATTGTTATAATCCGCAAACTCAGACGCTCCTTCAATAACAAAATCAGCAGGGTTAAATGACGGCGCTTCGCCATTTTCAGGCGGCGTTTGTTCTTCACCGGACGGCGGTTCAATAACTTGATACGCAATAAACGGGTCGTTGTTTGTCAAGACCAGTATCTGTTTATCCGGATCCATCAATGTTCTGCTGAAACCGTACCGCACTCCATTATAAGTAATAAAAAAACGCCCGTCTTCAGCCTGCTGAATACGGGATGTTAGAAGCAGCTTGTAGGGCAGTTCGAGCCGTTCCGTACCTTCCGCAAAACCAACCCGTATGGCGAGTTCCTGCCCTGTCATATTGTTCTGTAGGGCAAAAGTCAGAACGGTTCCGTCACTGAAACGGAACAGTACCTCCTCACTGAAACTCGCTATGTATGCAGGCAGCTTGATTTCCCGTCTGCCGTCTGTGTACACAAGAGCGCATTTGTTTTCTTCAGTCAGCCGGTATTCCATGCCGTTAAAAGAAATCACTGCCCTTCCTGTAATAGGAAGCCAATCAAAACCCGGTGATATTACATTGAGAGATTCCATTCCCTCTTCTTTATACTGGGCGCTTACCGTAAGACTACTAATCCGTTTGGTAAAATTCCCATACTTTGTAAATTGAAGCAAAACCAAAGCAAAAAAAATGATACTATAACCAACAAAAAGACCCGCCATGCGCGGAACGATTGACTTTTTTATCAAGATAAAATCCTTCTTCATTCATAGTGGTTTATACGCCGTCTTTTAAGACGGTTCGATTGATATCGACGGCAGCCTGCCGGACTTGCACATGCATCGTGCATGCATACATGCATGATTGGCTACTTTCTAAATTTGTACGGTAGAAAATTCACAAGAACGCATGTTATACGGTTTCAACACCCATATACGCGGCTCATACGAAAAACTTCTCGCAAAACTAGTAGTAGACTCCACTACTAACCATTTCTTTACAGAAACATCAAACAATACAACGCTTATAAATACATCACGCTTATGAGATTCATTCTATGTTATAGTTCTGTATTAATAATACAGAACTATAACATAGAACCATAAAAAAAGCAATGTTGTACCTCTAAATTTCATTTCGTATATGGAGGAAACTCTCGTACCGGTCTTTATGAATAACGCCATTCTCAACCGCTTCGATGATCCTGCATCCCGGTTCGTTTTGGTGAGTACAGGAGAGTCCAAAGGTGCATGTTCCCGCAAACGGCGCGAATTCTTTCATATATAACACAATATCTCTGGCGGTAACGCCATCCGGCACAAAGAGCCTCACGCCCGGCGTATCAATGATGCATGTTTTTCGCCCATTTTCTTTCATATCGGTCAAAGCGGGTACTTCCATAAGGCGCGACATAGTAGTTGTATGGTTTCCTCTGTCGTATTTCTCATTGATACGGCCAGTTCTGATATCCGCGCCCGGAATAAGCGTATTGATAAGGCTTGATTTTCCCACGCCGGATTGCCCCGCAAGTACGGAGCGTTTTCCGCGTATCAACTCGCGTAGGGTGTCCATACCCGCTCCGGTTAGAGCCGAAACATGCAGTACGCGGTAGCCGATACGGACGAAATCACCCAGCCGCTTTACAACCGCTTCGTCATAAGGCAGATCGCACTTATTACACACGATGACCGGCGTAATGCCGGCGTACTCCGCCTGTACCAGCAGCCGGTCTATGAAACGGGGGCGAAAGGGAGGAGACGCTGGAGTCGTAAGGCAGAGCGCAATGTCTACATTTGCGGCTAAAATTTGCGATACCGCGGAACGGTTCTGACCACGCCCTTTCTGGTTTTTACGGGTAAATACGTTTCGCCGTTTTTCAAGACTTATGATACGCCCCTGCTTTTTATGGACGCCATCCCGCTCAAAAACAACTCTGTCCCCGGGCGCAAGTGGATTGTAATACGTTTCCACGCCCTCAAGTACCTTTCCCTTAATACGGCACTCTATGCCGCCGTCTTCTCCATCCGCCTGTACCGTAAAAATATTATTTGATCCCCATAACACAAGACCGGTCATTTAAATACCTTATCCGAAAAATATAACGAATCTAAAGAATCCAAAAGGAGAATATCCAACCCAAAGGCGTACGCCCTTTTCCGCCACAGCGGTTCGATGGGAGCGGAACCGGTAAGCAATAAGACCGCTCTTCTGCGTTTTTGCACGGTTTCCGCGGTCTTTGAGATCTTTTCGACACGCCGGATAACTCCTTCAATCGAATCGTATATGCCAATGTCAGGCGCGGCAAGACGCCGGAACGTGTCGAGTAAAAGTAGAAAATGCGTACAGCCGAGTACCAGCGCATCCGCGCCTGCTGCGCGTAATTGTTCTATGTAGGGAAATACCATGCGCTCCTTCTCCGCTTCCGGCGCTATCTCTCCGCCTTGTTCTACAAAATGTACAATATCGGACGCGGCAAGACCCGTGATTTTCGCGTCAGGTCCGTATTGTCTTGCAAGTTCCATGATGTACGGGTCCTCAATGGTACGGTCCGTTCCAAGTACTCCAACACAGCGGGTCTTGCTTGCGAGTACCGCCGGCTTTACCGCAGGCACGGTACCTACCCATGGAATAGATGGAAAGGCTTCCCGTAAAGCGCCCAAAGCCGACACTGATGCGGTATTGCAAGCTAAGACTGACACCCTCGGCGTAACATGCTTCAGCACTCTGTTGGTAAGCTCGATGAGTATGCTGATAATTTCCGCTCGCGTTTTAGAACCATAGGGAAAATGTCCGCGATCTGCAATGTAAATAATGGTATCACAGGAATTCCGTTCATAGAAATACCTGAAATAGGGAAGTCCGCCGATACCGGAATCAAAAAAAAGTGCGGGCTTATCAGAAAGATGCAAGGAATTCAAGCAATGCGAAAAGTCTGTGCGAAGCATTTTTATTATATTGATGAAAAAAAAATAAAGTGTCAATACGTACTATTGTAGTGTAGAGAAGATAGATCGCAGCCGCGTTTATACCACCGTACTATTTGACGAAGCGCATGAAACGTGTTATACTACATTATAATATGACAGAATTTGCAACAGAAAATTCCGGATTAAAAGAAGCGTGGAAACGAATCAAACTTTTTTCAGAATCATGGGATATGGAGCTTGACCTTTCCGATCTTGGGTTGGAGCATTTTCCGGTGGAACTCATAGACGACCCTCATATCATTCACAGTCTCAATCTCAGCGGTAATAAACTAGAGGAGCTGCCATCCGCTATAAGCGCATTTGTCTCACTTGAATCAATAGATTTGAGCGGTAACCATTTTTCAAAGCTGCCGGAAACGATTATCACCTTACAAACCCTCAAAAAGCTCAAAGTAAACGATAATGATCTCACTGAATTACCTGAGAACATAGACAAGCTCTCCCTACTGGAAACCCTTGATGTCAGCCACAACCGGCTCACCCGTCTGCCGGACAGCATTAAAAACCTCCGCAGACTAAAAAATTTTGATTTTAATCTGAACAAGCTCGCCGACGTACCGAATTCTATTAAAAAATTTACTTATACCAGAAAAACAAACATTTTGACCCATATCAGAAAACTTACGGACATGACCGCCAAGTGTGAAAACGTATTTACCAATACTTTTTTCGAGCGATCAAAGTCCCATATCAAAGCCATTATGGAACAGT
The DNA here is from genome assembly GCA_031276815.1 of Treponema sp. Classification (GTDB taxonomy): domain Bacteria; phylum Spirochaetota; class Spirochaetia; order Treponematales; family Breznakiellaceae; genus JAIRKH01. The sequence continues at coordinate 37,605 of JAISMJ010000056.1, read as the reverse complement.
TTCATCTCACATCGGTACAGGCGGTTATTTATGCACAGCTTCTTCTGCGCTATGACGATCAGTCGATTTGCCTCCGTGAAATTGCTTCCGCGCTTAGTTTATGCAGTCTCGAAATGCTACCTTACCTGAAGGAATTGGATGCGCTTGAAAGTAAAAAACTCCTTCTTTGCAGGCGTCCGGATGAAAACGAATCCGCTACCTACCGCATACCATCCGAAGTAATAGAGTCTCTGCGTATGAATAAGCCGTACAAGATCGAAACGTATGAAAATGTGAGCGCCGATATCTTCTTTGACACGATAGACAAATTATTCGATCAGCACGGTAACAACGAATTGAGCTACGATGCTTTTGTCATGGAAGTGCAAAGTCTGATACATAACAACATGCAGCTCTCGTTCTGCAAGAAAATTCAGGAAGTGAATCTTGAAATTGATGATATGATTCTCCTGCTCAGATTCTGCCAGCGGCTCATTTCCTGTAATGATGACACCATAGGAATAAGCGATATAGGCGGTATTTTTAACGATGGCGTGTTCAAAAAATTTGTTCGTTTATTCAGAGAGGGAGACTTCGAACTTATAAAGCGTGGTTTTGTTGAAATGAAAGAAACCAGCGAATACGATGACGACTTCTTCGGCGACAGCGAGCTGTTCTCCCTCACTCATGCGGCAAAGGAGGATTTACTCGGAGAACTAGGTCTTAAACCGCCGAAAAAGACAGCGGTAAAAAAAGATACCCTCATTCCTTATGAGAGTATCACGGCAAAAAAAATGTTCTACAACAAAAAAGAAGAAGAACGGATACAAGAACTTTTTTCCGTACTCAGTGCTGATACCTTTAAAGCCGTACAGGAGCGCCTTATTGAAAAAGGTTTACGCAACGGTTTTGTCTGTCTTTTTTCAGGAGCGCCCGGTACCGGAAAGACTGAGACCGTGTATCAACTAGCTCGTGAGAACAAACGCGACCTTATGGCTATCAATATCACGGATATTCAGAGCAAATGGGTCGGGGAAAGCGAAAAAAATCTGAAAATGATCTTTGAAAACTACCGTAAAGCCGTTCACCTGTACAGTCAGACAGGCAAACAAATACCCATTCTTCTTTTTAACGAGGCGGACGGCGTCATCTCCAAACGTTTTGAATTGGGAAATACGAGCCGGTCTGTGGATCAGATGATGAACAGCCTTCAAAACATCATTTTGGAAGAAATGGAAAAACTGTCCGGTATCCTTATCGCCACGACAAACCTTGTTCAAAACATGGATAAGGCTTTTGAACGCCGTTTTCTGTACAAGATCGAGTTTGAAAAACCAGAGATTGCCGTGCGCCAAGCCCTTTGGCAGAATATGCTGCCCACGCTTCGGGATGATGAAGCAAAGGCGCTCGCGGTACGTTTTGAATTCTCCGGCGGGCAGATTGAGAATGTTACCCGCAAATCAGTTACCGATTATGTCCTCACCGGCACAGAAGCTTCTTTTGAGAAACTGCTCCAATTCTGCCAAGAAGAACAGTTGGCAAAACCCGCCGAGCGGCACATAGGGTTTACAGCATGAATAATAAAGACGTTTCTACACTTCAAATCTACCGGACAGCGTGAATTCCCACGTATCGGGGAATGGGTTGCTTGCAATTTTTAGGGAGAACCGGTACCGTTTCCCCTGTATGGCGGCAGAAAACGAACCGTCAAATGTGTCCGTCTTCGCGCGTACCGTATAGCCTACATTCACGCCTAACCGAAACAACCCTGTGTTGTACGTTACGTTTCCGGCGATCCGCGCCGAATCAAACTGCCACTGCTCCGGTATCGGATACGGCGAGGAAGCGTCGGCAGACATACCTGATATGGCGCAGGAAAACGATGAACGCACCTTCCACCAATATGCCCCAATACCGGTTTTGTAGGTATCTTGAATCTTGTTTTCCTCCGTTGCATCGCGATCCGCTGAGAGGGAGATTCGGGATATTCTTACCGGTAGTTTCGCGTGTACCGGAAAACGGTAATATAGTACCGTTGAACTCCGCTCAAACCTCGCTTCAGTAAAAACAGCAGCCTCATCGCAATCCGCTTCAAACAAGTCGCCCATCCCCAAAGAACGGAGGTTTGTACTTATCCTGAAAAGACCGCTCTTTTTTCCGTAATACTCGATTTTTCCCGCAATGCGTACACCCTGACCGGGGACTGAACCATCGCTTCCCGTAAAACGATCCCCTGCCCCGTCTGTAGCAAAGGAAAAAAGCCACGGTTTTTTCCCGATGCGGACGCCAATAGCGCCGTATACGCCCCGTCCACATACAGCCGTTTCAGAAAAAGCCCAGTCGGACGAAACATGTATCCAAGGACTTGTCCAGAGAAGCGCCAATGCAGACAGATGAAAGGTACGTTCAGGTAAAGCGGGCTTTTCCGAGAACCATCCGGAAGCGGTACGAGCCGGCAGTTCTTTACCTGTAAAAAAACCTTCCACGCGCAGGGAGCTTTTTCGGGTAAACCACAGTTCCGCGCCGCCGGAGAATGTGGGATTCAATCCGTTGTCAAGAGTCGCCTCCGCGAATCCGGTAGCGCCGTTTAGAACATTGAGTGTAGGACTCGCAAGGAAAACGCCGGCTTTTTGTTCTTTTGTTGTGGAAAAGTCCTGTATGAGATCGATTCCTGTAGGTCGATGCCGCTCAACAAACGGCGCCGCCCGGATCCAGGGATTCCGTACACGCGCGGGTAAACCCTTTTCATTGAGTATTCCATAGAGAAGACGGGAACCGGTCGCTGTATGGTATAATCCGGCTCCCCAATTCAGGTTTTCATGTGTGAACGCCTCAACCGGAAAGAGGTTTCTTTCAAGTAATTCCGCCCGAAGATAGAACGTCTGACCGGGAAGGAAAAACCGTCCGTCTATCCGGTTTTCCATCATTCCGGTTTCCTTATTCGCATCAAACGCCGCATTACATGAGTAAAGGACGTTGAAATACGCGGCGCTGTCTTTATCAGCGCTCTCTGCCGGTACATTATAAACACTACAAAACGCATACACCACTATAAAAAAAGTTTTCTTCATGTAGTACTAATGGGATTTGTATGCCTGTTGCTTTGAATTTTTATGTTTTACCTATTTTTTTATTGAGTCCGGGCGGCGCACCCTATATAAACCCTTCTATACGGTTTTCCGTAAAACATGCGGGAGTTTTCTGAAAAAGATGCGGAAGTTTTTCCAAAAATATACGGGAGTTTTTGGAAAAAGATACGGAAGTTTTTGAAGGCGGAGGGTGCGAGTGTACCCGTAAACGCCGGATTGTCAGAGGTTACTCTCACGGGCTCCGCGCTTTGCTTTGGAAAACTCGCATGAATCAATCCGGTAATCTGAAAACGCCGAGAAAGGTTGGGATGCTGTAAATAGGAGAAAAATTATTGTCAATACCGGTGGCAACTATGTACATCGCCACATACGCATACAGGGTAGAAGAAGAACCGGAAGCCGGCGCTACGTCGGCATTTATCAATGTTGTTGCGTTTTCACGCGCAGTCAAGCCGGACGTATTCAAAAAACGCCTATCCGGCGCAGGATTAAAAGCGCCTCCTCCGTTGGAACGGCGTAGAACGAATGAGCTGATTCCAATATCCAGCGTTGGAGGGCGCCCAATGATATAGTTAAAATTAATCGTAATGAGTTGCTCGCTGTCCAGCATAGCATCAATATTACCGCCTTCTATTTCAAGTTCCCAATACTTTCTGTTCCTGAAAAGCGTACCAACGACCGTAGCGTTTACGGATGTATTGGCGGTATTGGTATAAGGCAAGAAAGCGCTATAATCGGAAGCTAACTCGGCGTTGAGACCGGCGTATTGATTAGACGGTAGACTTTGAGACGGCATAGCGCTTATATAAATACGATAAAAAATAGTAAAATTGTTGAAATAGTCTGATGAATTTTCCGGAAGCCTTACACGCGCTCCCGATATTGTAGGCAACTGTTCAACAGAGGCTTCCGGTACCGGAAACAGGTACACGTACTCTTCAATACCGCAGGCGGAGAAAAAAATCACTATGGGTATGAACCGGCAGACAGCGGAGAAAAAACATCTATCAAAGACAGCTATTATTTTAACCCTAGCGCGATAAGTCTTGATTCTGCAAGAGATGTCCATACTTCGTCATTTGGCCACTTACTAATCACGCTGCGATACGCCTCAATAGCAGCCTCTTTATTCAGACGTTCCTGTAGACGCCCAATATTGAACTGGGCGCGGGATGCGCCCGGAAAACCGGTAAATGCCACCGCTTTTATGAACAGATCGATAGCGCCTTGCGTATTATTCTGCTCCTCAAGGGCAATCGCCTGATTGTATATCGCTACCGGCTCAAGATACGTGTCTTTAGCGGCAAGGGCTGCGGCAGCCCACGCCTTTTCAGCTTCCGCCCAGTTTTTTTTATCTGACTGAACTGCCGCCGCTATTACATGAGCGCGCGCCGATGCATATCCCTTATGTCCAGACGCAAACGTTGTCAGATCGTGTAAGAGCGCCTGTACATCGGCATCCTTGGACGTATCGGCAATATCAAACCGCAGGGTCTCATACCGCTGATTCAGCGCCTCTAGCTGGCTCATTGATTTTACAGTAAGCGATTGGAGAACGATTGTTACCGTGATGAAAGCCACCAGCGCAACAACCGCGCCAATCATACACGCAAGAAAAACAAGCCGGTTTCTCTGAATAAAACCGCTTATTTTTTCAATTAACTCTGCTTTATCTTGTTTCTCGATTTTCTCTTTTTTTTCTTTATCAATCATATACCATCTCCCTATGCTCCAACGCAGATTCAATGCCTTAATGTCTGCCGTGTTCCAGCGGAACCGGTTCAATTTCTAAATCTTTTATCAATTTTGATAAATATGTCCTTTGTATGTCCAAAACCTTCGCGGCAGCGGTTTGATTCCACTTGTTTTCTTCAAGCACTCTCTTTATAAACTGCGCTTTGAAAGAATCAATCGCGGTTTTTAGATCGCGGCTTCCTTCTTTCTCCAGAAAATCCATCTTTTTCAGAAAAAGGTCGCCTTCCCCTATGCGCTTATTCCGCCCCAGCACGCACGCCCGTTCAATACAGTTTTCCAGCTCGCGTATATTTCCGGGCCACGAATACGTCATCATAGCCTGCAAAGCGTCTTCAGAAAAACCATCAAACTGTTTCTTCATTTCCAGCGAATATTTCTTCAGAAAGAAGTGAGCTAACTCCGGTATATCTTCAATACGCTGCCGTAATGGAGGCACATACAGAAGAATCACATTAAGCCGATAGAACAGGTCCTTGCGGAACTCGCCTCTCTCAACCATCGCCTCTATATCGCGGTTAGTAGCAGCCAAAATACGCACGTTCACTGTAACCGGTTCGGCTTCTCCTATCCGCTCAAACGTCTTTTGTTGCAACACGCGGAGCAACTTCACTTGCAATGAAAGCGGCAGTTCCCCAATCTCGTCAAGGAAGATGGTGCCGCCATCCGCTAATTCAAAACGTCCCTTCCTGTTGGAAACAGCGCCCGTAAAAGCGCCCTTTACATGTCCGAAAAGCTCGCTTTCGAGCAGGTTTTCAGGCAGCGCGGCACAGTTTAGCCGGATAAACGGGGCATTGCGGCGCGGGCTACGCAGATGTATCTGTTCAGCAAACAGTTCCTTGCCGACCCCACTCTCCCCCAAAATCAGCACCGAAGAATCGGTCTGTGCAATACGCTCAACCATCTTGAGCTTTTCATACATGACAGGACTTTTTGATATCATAGTGTGATATCCTTTCTCACTGCCATATGTATCCGTAAGCGCAACCTGCAACCGCTGAATTTCAACCCGGGCATGTTCTATACGCTGCATATTTGTAACGGCTAACGCAGCCTGATTAGCAAATATTTCAAGCCATTCAAGATCATTTTTGGTAAATACCTGACCGTCTTTCTTATTGATGAGCTCAATAACCCCTATACACCTTTCCTTGACGCGCATAGGAACGGTCATCATCGTTTTGCACGGATAATCTATACTTCTTGAAATAGCAAACAAATGGCGCTTATCATTTCCGGCATCACTCAACACAACTGCTTCATTATGCTCAAAAACCCAACCGGCGATTCCTTCCCCCGGTTTTACAATAAAACTCTTTGCATCATGTCCCTTTGGTCCCAAGGCAACTTCAAAATAAAGAAAGCCTGTTTCTTTATTTTGAAGAAGCAGGCTTGCAGACTCGGCATCGCATAAACGTGCTGCCGAATCAATAATTTCAGTCAACAAAACGCTAATGTCCTGGACATTCGAATTTATCCGCATATTGATCTCAACAAATGTTTTAAATTTCAGGACATCAATACTTTGCGGGCTACTATTTTCCCTCATCGCCTTTTTTTGACTTCAACAGATCGCCTAGCGTAATCGTTGATCCGTCGCCGGTGTCGGATGACATATATTGGGACACCTCATCACGCCGTATCTTTTTCTGATAATCACGAATGGAAAAGGCGGCTTTCTGTTTATCGGATTGTATTTCAAGCACAACCGCTTTTACTCTATCGCCTATATGGTACTTCTTTAAAGCTTCATCCGGAGTTTCCTCACTGTTTTCAGGTAGATTACTCTTGTGAATAAGCCCTTCAATATCACCCGGCACTTTAACGAAGATACCGAAATCGGTGACAGAGGAAACTTCTCCTTCAACTAATGAACCTTGCTTGTACGTATGTCCAAACGTCTTCCACGGATCATCAGTAAGCTGCTTGATACCAAGCCTAATATTGCGGTTATCTCTTTCAAGTGCAATGACCATAACTTCGATTTCCTGCCCTACCTGCAACTCGCTACTCGGATGCTTGACTCTCTTTGTCCATGACATGTCATCGGCATGGAGGAAACCGTCAATGCCTTCCTCAAGCTCAACAAACGCGCCGACATTGGTGAGCTTCACAACCTTTCTGACAAGCCTCGTACCAACCGGATACCGCTCGTGTACGGTTGTCCAAGGATTAGCCGTTACCTGTTTCAGACCGAGTGAGACCCTGCCTGCTTGCAAATCGTAACCAAGGATCATGCACTCGACCTCTGCACCGATACTCACCATATCTTCTGGTTTCTGTATTTTTTTTACCCAAGAAAATTCTGATATGTGTGCAAGCCCTTCAATACCCTCTTCCAATTCGATGAATGCACCGAAATCGGTAATCTTGGTAACCTTACCCTTTACAATGTCATTAACGTGGTACTTATCCTCAAAATGAATCCACGGATCATCAGTAAAATGCTTGAGCGAAAGATTGATGCGTTTTTCGTTGGGATCAAGTCGTATAACCTTGAGCTTGATCTCCTGTCCACGCTTCACAAAGTCCTTGGGACGATTCACATGCCCCCAACTCATATCATTAAGATGAAGAAGTCCGTCAAAACCACCCAGATCAATAAATGCACCGAATGAGGTATAACTCTTCACGGTACCCACAACATCGCTTCCAATAGGCGTATTTTCAAAGAACGACTCTCGCTTCTTTTCTATATCTTCTTCCAGCCACTTACGGCGGTTTACCACAATATTTTGTTTGCCGTCTGAATACAGTCTTTCGATGTACACAGAAGTCTTTAAGCCGAGTAAATTTTCCGGATTGTCTACCTTCTGTATATCGGACTGACTGATGGGCAGAAATGCATGCGCTTCGTAGCCGAGGCTAAAGTCATAGCCACCCTTCACTATTTTTGCGATAATGCCCTCAACCGGCGTATGCTCATGGAATGCCTGCCTGAGATTCTTCCAAAACAACTTAACATCAGCCTTTTGTTTGGAAACAATCACTTCTCCATACTTATTCTCTTTCATCACGAGAATAACCGATACCTTGTCCCCAACTTTGGGAACTTCGGCAAATTCTGCTATCGCTATCTTACCCTCAGATTTGAGGTTCACATCGACAAAGACCTGATCGTCCGCAACTTGAACGACCGTACCTTCTACGAGCTGTCCCTCTTCCGCTAAATCAAGGGACTTAAGATACTCCTCCTGTAACTGCGTCTGGATGCTGGCATCGTTCTTCTTGCCATCATCCACCGGCCCTGTGTCCGACGGATTGAATTCCGCTCCCACTTCCATCTTATCCATATCTGTTCCTTATTATATTGATATTCTTAATATTCTCTATTAATTCTGCACACGTTTGTTCAATAGTCAGCAACGAAGTATCAAAAACCTTCACCCCATCAGCGATTTTTAGACTGCCTTCCTGTTTATTTTTATCGATCTCGTCCCTTTCCATTATCGCTTTTTTGATCTCCTCAAGAGAAAGCTCAGAAACGCCCTGCTCAGACCGCCGTCTTGCCCGTTCATCTATAGAGGCATCAAGATAAAACCGATACTCGGCATCAGGAAAAACAACGGTAGTCATATCTCTGCCCTCAACGATAATGTCAAGGTTCTTCGCTATTTTCCTGATTATATCATTAACCACATGCCGAACAGAAACTATAGCGGATAGTGGAACGCATTTCTTATCAATTTCATCCGTATGGAGAAGTGCATCAACAGGCTCTCCATTCAGGTAAACTTGCCCGTTACAGTATTCAATATCCACGTCATAAGCATAGGCAATACACGCATCAACAGTATCTTCCGCTATGTCGATACCGTTCCGCAAGCAACCTAGTGTAATAGCGCGGTAAATGTTTCCTGAATTGATATACATAAATCCAAGTCGTTGTGCAAGAAACTGTGCAATAGTACTTTTTCCGGCACCGGCAGGTCCGTCAATGGCAATTACCATAATATTATTATAGCGTTAATAAAAGAAAATATCAAGTACATCGCTCCCCAAAACAGCGATTTGAGATTGGATTTAGGAGAATTCTGTTCAAAAACAAAAAGCTTACATAAAATCATCTTCTACAATACTACTGAACGGCTTACTTCAACAGGGAAAACCCCGAAAAGTCTGTCGAGCTGTGATGAGACCGTATAGGAAGCGCCCGTCGTTTTATTATAGATATCCACAACGGTTCATCTCATCGGGATTTTTTGAGTAAAGAGCTGATGATTACGCAGCGCGGAATAGTCCTTTTTCCACGAGTTTCTTTGTTGAAAGTGTGCCATAGTTCTGGCGCACTTGTTTGTCAACGATAGCGGCCGATCTGTCATAACCAATGGTAAAAACAAAATCTTCACGTGATAGCATGGATTCATCCCATCTGTAAGTTTAATACCTGCAAACAGCCAACATGAACAGTGGAATTTCTCTATGAACTCTACATTTTTTCTCTACCTGCTTGACATTTATTTTTCTATGTGCTATAATTTTTTTAATTTAATAGAGCAAGTCTAAAAATATTGAAATATGATAGTTTTAAACATTCCCCGGTTGTGTAATGGCAGCACCGCAGACTCTGGATCTGCTTGTGGGGGTTCAAATCCTCCCTGGGGAAATCGTTAATTTATTGTAATATAATGGGTTGTAAATAGTCTTTTTTCAAGAATCGTTGTGTAGTACCCATAAAACTTCAAAAACCCTTTACCATACTCTAATGAAAAGACAATAAAAATTTTCAAATAACCCTTAATACGGCATGCGGACTTCTTTTGCGTGTCTACTATAAAATGGAAGCAGCAGAGTTTCCATAATTCACGGATGCCCTCACGTAATGCAGCGAAGCGTTCGAAACATGGTGAAGACCGCCCATACTCTACAGATACACTTGAAACCTACAAAAGGTACTGGGATGTCCATATCAAAGGCGATTCTCTTATGGCTGTCAACAGGACATAAAAGAACGATACGTCTCTTTTGACCCAGTATTGCAAGAAGTCATTAAGAGTCATGGAAAGAAGACGGTCAGCATAAATATGAAAATCAATAGATATAAATAAGAATAAAAGATAAATAATATACCTTTCTACAATTAAGGGCAAATTGCATATGACGTTTCTATATCTGTAGCCTTTCAGCGTGATGATACGCCTCTGCCCGTAATTTCTTTACTGGCTCATCCACAAGATAATCGTCAAACCGCATCATGCGATCTATGGGCGGCGCACCGTCGGGCAGAATCTCAAGGATGCGGTTTGACGTTGAGTTGATGAACTCGTGATCGTGCGAATTGAACAGGATCACGCCCGGAAACGCGCATAGTCCGTTGTTCAAAGCGGTGATGGATTCAAGATCTAGGTGGTTGGTCGGTTCATCCAAAATGAGAACGTTTGCACCAGAAAGCATCATTTTTGCAAGCATACACCGTACTTTCTCACCGCCGGAAAGTACATTTATGGGTTTCAGCGCCTCATCACCGGAAAAAAGCATGCGTCCCAGGAAACTGCGCACATAGGTCTCATCCTGATCCATCGAATATTGGCGCAACCAATCCAAGATCGAGAGGTCTGAATCAAAGAATCGGGAATTTTCCTTGGGAAAATACGCAAAGGAAATCGTCTGTCCCCATGAAAAATCACCTGCCGATTGTTTTTGTACCCCTGCAATGATGTCAAACAAGGTTGATTTTGCCTGATGTTCCTGTCCCACAAATGCAATCTTGTCGCCTCTATTGACTGTAAGGCTGAAATTTCTTAAAATATCCCTTTTGCTGGTATCTGAGAAACAAAGGTTTTCAACGCTTAAAACATTATTACCGATGTCCCGTTCCGGTTTGAAACCCACGTATGGAAATTTACGGCTTGTTACCGTAACGTTCTCAAGATCAAGTTTTTCGAGAACTTTTTTTCGGCTTGTTGCCTGCTTGCTTTTTGAAGCGTTGGAGGCGAACCGCTGGATGAATTCTTTGAGTTCACGGGCTTTTTCTTCGTTCTTCTTCTGTAGATCTTTTGCCTGTTTCTGAAGTATCTGACTCATTTGGTACCAGAAGTCGTAGTTGCCCGAATACAGAGTGATTTTTCCGAAGTCAATATCCACGATATGGGTACAGACGCTGTTCAGGAAATGGCGGTCATGGCTCACCACAATAACCGTGTTGGAAAAATCAATGAGAAATTCCTCCAGCCATGAGATAGAATCAAGGTCAAGACCGTTAGTCGGCTCATCAAGGAGGAGGATGTCAGGACTGCCGAAAAGCGCCTGCGCCAAAAGCACGCGCACCTTCTTGGTTTCATCAAGTCCGCTCATCATCTTGCGGTGATCCACCTCGTCAAGACCAAGACCAGAAAGGAGACGGCTCGCCTGGGCTTCAGCTTCATATCCGCCGAGTTCGCCGAATTCAACTTCCAATTCCGCAGAACGGATACCATCTTCATCAGAGAAATCTTCTTTCGCATAAACGGCTTCCCGCTCTTTCTGCACATTGTAGAGCTTGGGATACCCCATGATAACCGTATCAAGCACGGAATAGTCCTCAAATGCGAAATGATCCTGCATGAGCGTTGCCATGCGCTCTCCCGTAGTGATGCTTATTTCACCTGCATCGCGTTCTATATCGCCGGAGAGTATGTTGAGGAAAGTTGATTTCCCCGCCCCGTTCGCCCCGATGACGCCATAACAGTTGCCGGGCGTGAATTTGAGATTAACATCTTTGAAAAGCGTCCTTTCTCCATACCTTAAACGTACGTCTGTAACTGTGATCACTCTATACCTCTTTGTATAACCGGTATCCGGCAACGGCACGTACCGACCCGGAATGCATCAATCGCCTTTCTTAAAGATTCCGAAGATTTTTGCAAAAAAACTCTTTTTTGTGGGCTGTTTGTCCGCAACCGACAACAATGTCTGTGTATCCTGTTTGCTTTTTTTCACAGCTTGCTCCGAAATAGAACTCTTTACAGCAGAGACGCTCTCATGTAATGCAGCTGAATCGGAAGATCGTTTCCTCTGCCGCGAACGCCGTTTTCTCCGCTTACGGGTATCTTCCTCATGCGGTTTATCCTGCTGCCATCCGGCAGCTTCCACCGCGCTGTCTGATGCCGCATGCGTATCGTACTTTGTGCGGTAATACGCCATCCGTTTTTCAAACGGCATTGAAGAAAGAGTAACGCTGTTAAAGGTATCCGCTTGCTCCGAAAAATCGCCTGCCGACGGGAACCCGCGCCGGACATTCTTACTTGATTTTCCGGATTTCCGCGTTTGACGCATCATATTATCTCTGGAGATACCATGCGATGAACTATCCTCTTGCCTTTCTTTTCGCTGCCGCCGGTTGCCACTGCGGTGAATCTGATCCGATGCTCTTTCTTTTTTTGCACGGAAGCCACGCCGTTCATCGTACTGCTGCTCATCGTAAAAGCCTGTACGTACGCTTCTGCCGGTGCTCTTATCTTCCGCATACAGATATTCGCCCGCGATTTTCGAGGGGATCTTCATCTCAATGTACCGTTCAATGGCAGCAAGCTCGTACACGTCCTGCTCACTGGCAAAAGAGATAGCTTTACCGGTCTTGCCGGCACGGGCGGTACGCCCTATACGGTGAACATAGTTTTCGGCTTCAGTGGGTAGATCGTAATTGATCACAAGAGCAAGCTCTTCAATGTCAAGCCCGCGCGCGGCAACATCGGTGGCGACGAGGAAACGCGTCTTACCTGCCTTCACGTCTTCAATTATTTTGAGCCGCTTGGATTGAGGCAGATCACCTATGATAAACTCGACATTGTAATCATTCATAGTAAGACGTTTTGCGATGATTTCTGTGTACCGTTTGGTATTGCAAAAGATGATGGCGCTATCAGGACGCTCTCGTTTAAGGATTCCAAGCAGCAGTCTCATTTTGTCTGTGGACGGCACATGGTAGAGAAGCTGTTCAGCCTCCTCAACCGTAATGGTTTCCGGCGCAATCTCTATTTCAAACGGCGTTTTTGTATATTCCCACGCGAGGTTTTTCACCCACGTATTGAGCGTCGCGCTGAAAAGCATGGTCTGCCGCCGGTCGACAGGCGACACCACTTTGATAAGTTTCCGTAAATCTGGATAAAAGCCCATATCAAACATGCGGTCAGCTTCATCAATCACCAGAAAGGCAATATCCATGAGGTTCATCTGTCCAGAATCGTTTAGGTCAAGCACCCGTCCAGGCGTTCCTACCAAAACGTGTACAGTACCGCGCAATATCTGCTGCTGCTGCCCATAGCCGACGCCGCCATAAAAACTCCCGATCTTAAAAGGAAGGTATTTTGCAAGCAGTTTTGCCTCTTCCTCAATTTGAACCGCTAATTCTCGAGTCGGCACCATGACAAGGGCTTTTTTCCCCTTCAAAAGCGGTTCGGTGAGAAATCTTTGAAAGATAACGATCAAAAACGCCGCTGTCTTGCCAGTACCGGTCTGAGACTGTACATAGAGGTCTTGCCCGTTAAACGCATGTGTAAGCACTTGCTCCTGAACTGGCGTACAGGTCAGGTACCCTGCCTCTGCGATGCCTTTTTGCAAATCGCCGTGTAAATTCAGTTTCGTAAATTCCATTTTGAAACAAGTATAGCATAGTTTGATGTTTGTGAATAGGGGGGACACCTATATAATACGGCACTGGATGTGCCTATATCGAAGCAAAAACAACGTCATGGACATCTTTATCTAATCCTCTTATTACATTAGCGCATATAAGTATTTCGTATGATTCCTTTAGAGAAGAATTGAAAATGTTACAGGTGAGTTATCATTCGAATAACCCAGCAAGATATGCTGACATATCGACTTTGATGGGCATAAGGTATAAATTAAAGTTCCGCTCTCTACAAAAATCAATCACCTGTCTGCCGAACCGGGTATTCCAAGCCATCGTTGGTTCAAAACTCTTGGGAAATATCGCACGGTTGCGCTCTTCCCAATAATTGCGGCTCTGCGACAAAAGAACAGGAGAGATGCCCCAAAATACATCTTTACCTTCAAGATATTCCGCGTATATTTCAAGAAGCCTGATATCAAAGAACGGCTGACTCATAAAACCTGTGGCTCCGGCGTCTTCCTTTTCTCGCAGATAGTCAAGCTCGTATCTAATATTTGACCGGTACGGATCAAATGCGGCGTAGATTCGCAGTTCGGGCATTTCCTTCTTGAGCTTCTTGATAAATGGGACAGTCTGTGTGGGGTAGCATACGTGATAAGATGATTCTTTCGGCGGATCTCCCGCAATGACAAGAATATTCGTTATATTTTTTGAACGGAACAATGCAGTGAGCGGGAAAGGCGTTTCCATGTCAAAATCTATAGCTCTGATGTGGGGAATAAAAGTCTTGTCCGGCAACTTCACAGCAAGACTGGTACAAGCATCCCATGAACGCAGGGGAAAGCGAAGCAAGTCAGGAATGTTGATATTATGTATGGCAGAGCAATTCTGTACGGTCTTGGATATTTGGGCAAGCGATTCGGCATTACGGGGAACAGCTTCAAGAGATACTAGCATACACTCTTAACTCAGCGCGAAATACCGCCACCCTATCTTCAGATTGCGCCGCACCTTTTTTTCTGCCTTCATAGGCAAACCCCTGATCTATCGGCGATTTCCACAATTCAACCGATTCATGGAGTCGTGTTTCTCGTATGTAATTGATGTCGAGCCTCATACTATCTGCCTGTACAAACACGTCCGGGTCCGTAATATCTTGAATCCACTGCACATAACGAGCGTTATTGACATGTCCGTTATAGTCAATGTCCGAATAGCATGGTATCCGTTCCCCCGCAAACTCAAGATGTTCTCTCGTATTAAGGCTCACGATTTCGTGTAATGCATCACGTCCGTCGTTTTCAGGCAATGTATCTACTATAAACTGGGGGCGCAAGGGGCGATGCGTCTCCCTATCAACGATCAGCCAGCCACTACGACCCCGTACAAGGATGTTACCTGCCATGTCCTGAATATCATAATCCCTTTTGGCAAAAAGTTTTTCCCAGCCTCGGGGCCAACTCCGTATTATTATTTTATCGTGAAATGCGGGGCGCTTTTCCATAAGCACGCTACTCCGCGAAAGTATCCATACATGCCCACTCTCCGCCATAGCTGTGCGTCCTACTCCCAAATCCTCCGCGTGGTTAATTGCTACTTCCTGAAAGTAGTCAAATGTTCGTGCAAGTGTAAGCCTGTCCGAAGTATCAATGTCTCCAAAACCAACGGAGATTTCTTGTGTGCTAATATCTGCCATAGTATCCTACCTCAAGTCGGTTGAATTTTCGCCCTATCCCTATTCCTTATCTTTTTTTGCGGTATCCAGCGGTTTTGAAAAAATTTGAAACAGCCGTACTATGTCGTAGATTTTTTGGTAGCAATTCTGTAGTGTTATAGAAATATCCACATCAGCCGCCGCTGTTATTTCTTTCCAGTTTATGATAAAGTCGTGTTTTTTTTTCTGTTTATCATCAAGGAAAGCTTTAATATATTTTCCAATAATGATGAGCGATTGTCCTGCGCTGTTGATGATGCTTTGAGCATTATTGTTCACGTTTCTGAAGAGATTATTAGAATATTTTATATAGCTCTTTTCACGATCCGATTTTGTTACGTACAGTCTGATCTTATCCCCATATTCGTTTGAAGTACCAAGAGACTTATCAAAAGCGTCAATTTTTTCGGAGATTGTCATAAGCGAATGCGCTGCTTCAGACATCTGCTGGGATAAGGGGTGGTTTACCCACTGTCCTTTGATTAAAAAAATTTCGCATACAGGATAGATTTCGTTCTTAAAGATAAGCTGCATGAAAGCCTTTAGATAACGCATTTCGATAGTATGAGTATAGCCTTCAAGTTTTTTTGCGAAAAAACCTGTGGTCATTTCTTCCGTATAATTTGTCAGTTTGGAGATATTCATAGTACCGAAAATTTGCGTTGCAATCGCTGTAACCGCTGCATTCCTCCGTGTATTGAGGAGCTTTTCAAGCGCTTCATACGCCTCAAGGCGTATCTCTTCAAGCCACGTATCAATAATATGCTCTTTCGGGATATTTGGTTTCACCTGCCATGCCGGAGATTTATCGACAAAACGAACAATAAGCAAGAAAATACTTGCGCTTTGTACATCTTGCAGTTTAACAAGCAGCTTATTCCACTCATCAACAGAAATGAGTTCCAAATTCTTGTATACGTTGATTATTTTGATTGCGTACTTCCAGTCCAAGCCCATATCCACCGCATACGCTACTTCCATAAAATCTTTGAGATTATCGGAAATTTTTTCTCCGAGTATACGCCTATACTCCGGCTGATAGTTAAAATCATGTTCTGGTATATTGCTGTCAAATTGAGTGAGCAAGCTATAGTAATCAAACATAATAAAATTGATTAAGCGCAGAATCGTATTATAACATCCATCAATGATCCTAACAGTCTCGACATCGAATGCATTAGAAAGGGCGTCAATTTCCTTTTTTACCTGAACTTCTAATTCTTCAGGACGCATGGTCTTTCCCCGTTCCTCAATGGAACGCGCCGTAAGACGAGACGGTATGCCGAGTAGTTTGTTATCCATAAAACTCTCGATAACACACCTCTTCAGTTGTGAAGAATGTTCCGCTTTTGAAAGATATATTTGCGCTTTACCGATGGTCTTGTAAATAGTAAAAAAAAACTTACCCATCTCAATTTCGACTTCTTCGGTTTTTATTTTGAATAAATTTTTATATCTGCTTTGTGCAATATCACGAGCTACCATTTTTAATAATCTTTTTTTGTCGACATCACACTTTGATCCCGAATTGATTAATTGTAAGAAAAAAGATTGCACCTTTTCTAAAAAATATAGAGCCATATTTCTATAGTATATCAAATTATAAGAGAAGGTCAAGAATACATTGCGACGATTCTACAAAAAACCGATGTTGTACATTAAAAATCGAAAATATCACTCACATTCCATAAACAACACTCATAATCATAACGCGATAGCCTCTAAAAACAGTCTTTTTCATGGATGTACAAATTTCACCACAAGCATTTCTAGGGGCTATTTTAGATACATACGAGTTTAGTCCTTGATATTGTACTTCCTGCGGAACCGTTCAATACGCCCTGCGGTATCTACCAGCTTTTGTTTGCCGGTAAAAAACGGATGGCACGCCGAACAAATTTCAACGTGAATATCTTTAACTGTTGAGCGGGTCTCAATGACATTGCCACACGCGCACGTAATTTTTGCTAATCCATACTTGGGATGAATTCCTGTCTGCATAAGTTGCTCCTATTAATTAATAGTGATAGCGGCGGTATCGCCGCAAAATATATCGACACATACACATTCCTTGTTGCTGAACATATTGAACAGTTACGATCACTCGTTATACCGAGCCTGTCCCACCAGTGTTCATTGACTTGAGGAATGCTTCATTATTCTTACTTTTCTTCATTTTGTCAACTATCAATTCGACAATCTCAATATCGTCCATAGAGTTGATGACCTTGCGCAGTATCCACATCTTTTGTATTTCGTCTTCAGTGAGGAGCAGGTCTTCCTTGCGTGTACCGGACTTCTTGATATTGATAGCAGGGAAGAGACGGCGATCGGAAATGCGACGGTCAAGGTTAATTTCAAGATTGCCGGTACCTTTGAATTCCTCGAAAATAACCTCGTCCATACGGCTACCGGTTTCGATGAGCGCGGTGGATATGATAGTGAGGCTGCCGCCTTCCTCTATGTTACGGGCGGCGCCGAAGAACCGTTTTGGCTTGTGGAGCGCATTTGAGTCAACGCCGCCGGAGAGTATTTTTCCGGACGCAGGCACGGTCTGGTTATAGGCGCGCGCCAAACGGGTGATAGAGTCAAGCAGAATAACCACGTCTTTCTTGTGTTCCACAAGACGTTTTGCCTTTTCAAGCACCATTTCCGTAACTTGTACATGTCGGGATGCCTGTTCGTCAAACGTCGAAGAGATAACCTCGGCGCGTACCGTGCGTTCCATATCAGTAACTTCTTCCGGACGCTCGTCAATGAGTAGCACAATAAGATAGACTTCCGGATGGTTCTGGGTGATAGCATTAGCTATTTTTTGCATCATAATAGTTTTACCGGTACGAGGCGGAGCTACGATAAGCGCGCGCTGACCCTTACCGATGGGACAAAAAAGGTTGATGATACGGGTAGATATGTCTTCGGTAATGGTTTCAAGGTCGAGCTTTTTGTTAGGGTACAATGGGGTAAGGTTATCAAACGGGATACGGTTCTGAGCTGTAGTTGGAGAATCGTAATTTACGGTTTCCACATGAAGCATGGCGAAGAACCGTTCATTTTCCTTAGGGCTGCGGATTTGCCCATAGACCGTGTCGCCCGTTTTAAGCGCAAAGAGTCGTATCTGGCTGGGACTTATATAGACGTCGTCGGGTCCGGGAAGATACGAGTTCTGGGGGCTGCGAAGGAAACCGTAGCCATCCGGCAGGATTTCAAGAGAACCATACGCGTAGATGACGCCGCCGCGTTCCGTGTGGCTTTTAAGAACAGTAAAGATCACTTCCTGTTTTTTTAAATTAACCAGCGCTTCATGCGAAATACCGTAATATGAGGCAAGTTCCCGCAGATCTATCATATTGAGACGGATAAGCTCGTTAATACATAAACGGGGCTTGCTGGTGTCCTCGTTACGCGGTTCCGGTTTTCCATACAGATCAGGCATGGAGGGCAATTTCGGTATAGGCGGCATAAATTGCGGAGCAGGAGCATCCGAGCCGGATGAGGATTCCGCACTGCGATTCTGTACGCTTCGGGTAAAGGCACGGCGCGGACGTATCGTTTTTTGTAACGAATCGGTATTTTCTGTCGCCGGTTCTTCTCCGTTCATTGCGCCATTTGCAGCTTTGTTCTCTCGTACATCGGTTGTGGATCTTTTGGATCGTGCTCTAATGATTACCCGTCCAGTTTTTTCCATTTCCGCCGGAGCGTCCACATTCTCTCCGTATTCGGACCCGTCTGTAGACGTTTCCACACCAGAAACGTCAGTATCGTTAGATGAATCTTGCGCCGATTGCACAACATTTTCATCCGACAGATCGTCTGCCAAGGATGATTCTACATCTATACTATCGTTATTCTTCATAAACAAATTCCTCCTAAAAACGTTTGATTCCATGATATAGTTAGAAAGTCAGCTACCTCCGGCTAAAGCCGTCACGGCTAGCCGCGGACTTGTTCGTTCTGAATACTTTTGCCCACTTCCTTCCGCTTACGCGGTCTTGCTACGGGAGTTTCACCGCTACGCTCAATAGCAGCCAGCACTCCCCTATCCATAGGTCTCTATTCCTGTCGTCGCAACAGTATCTCTTCTTCGTACTTCTTCAGAAGTATCGCTCCATTCATATCCCGTTGATGTGCCTTATATGCTTTCTTTGTCTTGTACGTGTGGGTATACAAGGCTTCTTTGTTCTCTTTCAAGTCGTTGTAGGTTTCTATCAGCTCATTCACCATGTGGTTATACAAAAAAGCGGCGGCAGTCGAGCGTCTTGTTCAGGAAGCCACGATGTTCGGAATTGTGGATGTATTCCGGATTTCAATGTCCTCTGTATGTTCATCGTACAGATAGTGTAACCCATGTTTTTGTAAAAAGCAAGTCATGTATTATTATTTAGATAATCACCCCTTGCGCCGTATATCCCACAGCTAAAGCATTGGGTTGGACGGCAACCTCTTATAAAGAGGCGAGTGTGCGTCAAATCTCCGATACGGTTTCTTTCATCCTATTCGAGGCTTTGCCCTTGAAGTTCCGCTCTTATCTCATCCGTGGGTCGCAAAAATATCTCTATGTCTTTGTCAACGCCTGTCATGCTACATTGCCCTTCAAAGATAACGCCGTCCGCTATGCGGAAACGGGCTGTGGTAATATCGCCGTGCATTTCCGCGCCCGGAAACAGGTCCACCTTATCGGCGGCTCTCACCATGCCGGTAACCCGCCCGTATACGATGAGCGATGTTACAAATATATGATCCGCTTCGACAACCGCATTCTTATCGACAATGAGCGCACCCTGGGCGTCTATGGTTCCGTGAAACTGTCCCTTAATACACAGACTCTCCTTGAATTTGAGCAACCCATCAAACCTACACGTCTCACTGAATGTTACCATGCGAGGTTTATTCTTTTTTTCTGTATGTGACATGAAAACATAATAACATGGTACTAAAAAAAAAGCAAGGGTATAAAACCCGTACCGGTAATGCACATGAAAACGCTCCCTATTGATTCCATGTCTGAATAATAACGTAATGAAAAACTGCTTACTTTATAGAAGATATATACGCCGCCGTGCGCCGCCCTTCCCTGATGCGCTATGCGGTCAGTCCGCCCATCATCGCCCCAATGCGCCGCTCATCGGCGTCTTGCGCGGACACAACGCCCGTAATAGTCCCTTTTGAGATTGCCGCGATGCGGTCGCACAGCGCGAGTATTTCGTCCAGTTCAAAGGACACGAGCAGCACCGCCCGCCCTTTATCGCGCTCGGCAACGATGCGCGTGTGTATGTACTCAATAGCGCCCACGTCAAGCCCGCGCGTAGGCTGGGACACAATCAAGAGGCGCGGGGAAAAGTCTAGTTCCCGCGCGATGACGACCTTCTGCTGGTTGCCGCCGGACATAGATTTTGCAAGCGTCGCCGCTCCGTTTCCGGCGCGGATGTCGAATTCGGCAATCAATCTTTCGGCATAGGACGTTATTGCGGGAAACCGGAGAAACCCGAACCGTGAATAGGGGAATCTCCTAACGTTTTTAAGGATACAATTCTCATCAATGCGGAAATCAAGTACAAGCCCGTGTTTATGGCGATCTTCCGGTACCAGCCCCAACCCGCTTTCGTTGCGGGCGCGGATACGTTCCCCCGTAATATCCCTGCCGTTTAAGAGGATACGCCCTGATGTTACCGGCATAAGACCGGCAATGGCGGCTACCAGCTCCGATTGACCGTTGCCGTCAATACCCGCAATGCCGGCGATTTCTCCGGCGTGAACGTCAAGAGAAAGGTTCCGTACCGCAGGAACGCCGGTACCGCCCATGACCGTAAGGTTCTCAATCGTGAGAATCTTTGCCCCCGGAACGGAAGGTTTCTTGTCGATGCGGAAATTGACCGCCCTGCCCACCATGCTTTCGGCAAGCTCTTGTTCACCGGTATCGGCGACAGTGACGGTGCATATTGTTTTCCCCCGCCGAAGCACGGTACAGCGATCCGCCGCCGCTTTTATTTCTTTGAGCTTGTGGGTAATAAACACAATGGTCTTGCCTTCGCTTTTGAAGGTGCGGAAAATAGCGAGGAGTTCATCGATCTCTTGAGGGGTAAGCACCGCGGTCGGTTCATCGAAGATGAGAATATCCGCATTCCGGTACAAAATCTTGAGAATTTCCACCCGCTGCTGCATACCGACAGTGATATGCTCAATACGCGCCTTCGGATCAACCGCGAGCCCGTAGCGTTCCGAAAGTTCGGCAACCCGTTTTTCCGCAGTTTTAAGGTCAAGGTTGCCGAATCCGCTGCGGCTTTCAATCCCAAGTATGATGTTTTCCGTAACGGTAAAATTATGTACCAGCTTGAAGTGCTGGTGTACCATGCCGATTTTGAGCGCGGCGGCGTCATTCGGCGTCTTGATAGTAACTTCCGTTCCCCGAATCTTAATTGTTCCGGCGTCCGGCTGGCACAGACCGAAAAGAATAGACATAAGCACGGATTTTCCCGCGCCGTTTTCTCCAAGCAGCGCGTGGATTTCGCCGGCATAGACCGTCAAGCGCACCGCATCATTTGCGATAATTCCGGGGAAAATCTTTGTTATAGCGATCATTTCGATTGCGGGGGCAGGCATACGCTTCTCCTCATGGCTTCAAAACCGCATGTTCCGCGCCTGAACGGGACATTTCACATCCGGTTCCGGCGTTTCTAACCGTAAGTATACCGCCGCCCCGCCCGCATGTAAAGCCGGCATAGCCGTATGTGGAGGTTCCAGATTCGGTTTGATACGTTTCACATGCAGGTGTGGTTTGAAGGTTGGGGTATGGAACAGACTTCCGCGATAGACGAAGCCGTAACGCGCCGGAAGGGGGGGAGTCCATACCCCGCTTTTTTTACTGGGCTTTAATATCAGCCGGAAAATTCGGCGTTGCCCGCGCTTCTTCAAGCGTAGCCGCGACTTGTATCGTACCGGCGATAATCTTCGCCTTTTCCTCATCGATCCGGTCTATGATATCTTTGGGAAGCGCCTTGGTATTGGTAACGGCAAAGCCTACGCCGTCAGCTTTCAGGTCAAGCGTTATAACTTCGCCCTTGAACGTACCATTTTTTACAGCGTTAAGCGCGTACAGCACGGACGATTCGACCCGTTTTATCATAGAGGTAAGCACTGCGGAATCCGTATTGGTGTACAGCCCTTCTTCATACTGATCGGAATCAACGCCGATTGCCCATACGTTTTTGCCCTGCAGCCGGTATTCCTTTGCCTGCGCGATGGTGCCGTTGCCGGTCCCGCCCGCCGCCGAGTAGATCGCATAGACGCCGGAATCGTACCAGTTCTTCGCCTGCGTTTTTGCAAGATCGGGACGTCCCCAATCGCCCGCGTAGTACTCCACAAATTGCGCGTGAGGCAGTACCGAGAGAACACCCTGAATATACCCGATCTCAAATTTAGCAATCGTAGGGCTTGCGATGCCGCCTATGAATCCGAAGCGGGGACCCGTAATGCCGTCGGCTTGCGCTTTAAGGGCGGCGGCAACGCCAACCAGATACGAGCCTTCATGCTCCGCAAACACCGCATTCAACACATTAGGCAGATCGATCCAATCAACATCTACAATGAGATAATTCTGATCCGGCGCGCCGGCGGCGACTTCCCCAAGCGCATCCGCAAAGGTAAAGCCGGTTGCGATGATCAAATCGTACTGTTCGTCCGTAGCCTGCCTCATAACCGGTATATACTGATCCTGCGTTGTGGCTGACACCACTTCGTAAAGGGTTCCGCGGTTTGACGTTAAGTTCCATGTATCGCCATAGAACTGCAACATGCCGCGCCATGCAGCCGCGTTGAATGATTTGTCATCAATACCGGTCGCATCGGTTAAAAGCCGTACCGTGAGCTGTTCTCCAGACGATGCCGATGGGGCTTGTTTCTTTGAACAGGACACACCCAACAAAAGACTTACTGTAAGCGCAACTATGATGCTTTGCAAAAGCGTCTTTCTCATTAAATCCTCCTAAAAAGAATGATATACCGCATTATAAACTATACGGCGCAAGAAAAACAAGCGAGGCGTAAGCGCACGGGAACCGCCGCGCCATGCCCGCGTTTATGGGCATAGCAAAAGGCAAAAACATCTTTGCCAAACGTCCGTATTCGTGCTATGATAAAAACTATGAACGGAACCAAGACCATTGCTATTTTCAGCGCGGGCATTGCGGAGGTTTGCAGGCATACCGCGCTCGCCAAAGACGCGCCATTCCGCTGGACTATTATTGCGAATCCGAAAGCCGGCGGGTTTACCATACCATCGCGGTGGAAGAAACACGCCGCGGGGCTTGCCGCCGCGGTAGCGAAAGCCAAGACAAACCCGCCGCATACGGACGCGGCGCCTTCATATGCGGGCGCGTTGCTTACCGGCGCGGCGGGACACGCGAAGCGGTTTACCGAAGACCTCATTGCGGCGATGGCGCGGGACAGCGCGTTTCATCTTATCATTACGGCAGGCGGGGACGGCACAAGCCGCGAAGCCCTGACCGCGCTGTTCTGCGCGGACGAATCCATCCGCGCCCGCTGCGCGGTGCTGCGCCTTCCCATGGGCACGGGCAACGACGGCGCGGACGCGCAGGAACTCGGCGCGGCGCTTGACCGTATCATCACGCCTTCAATCATAACCCGTACGCCCGCGCTGCGGCTCGACTGCCGGAACAGGGGACCGTTTCTCGCGTTCAACATTCTGTCTGTGGGGCTTGACGCGTTTGTTACGCATAACACCAACAAGATGAAGGACAAGCTGCCGGGCGATTCTTACAAACTCTGGGTAGACATTGCCGCGCTGTTATACGATAGAATCTACACGGTGGGGCGCATGGATATTACGGCGTTTGACGAACACGGCGCGGAGATACGCTCCATGACGGAGACGACCCTTCTCATGGCGGTTGGCGTGAGCGGACGCCGCACCTACGGCTCGCAGAAGCGCATATTGCCGGATGACCGCAACGTGTGCATAGTCCGGCAAATGTCCGTGTTCAGGAAGCTCATGCTCAAGGACATGTTTACGTACGGCACCCACATAGACAAGCCGGAAACGGTACTGTTTACCGCGTCTTGCGTAGAGTTCCGGGGCGAACACCCCATTCTGGCGCAAATGGACGGCGAGACCGTTCTGCTGACTCCGGAGGACTTTCCGTGCCGCATAGCGCTTACCGGTTCTGTAATGCCGATTCTACAGCCCGCGCCAGCTGATCGGGGCAGGACGTATTCCTGAACCCGCAGAGCGTGCCTTTAAGTTTCCGCACAACGTCTTCCGCGTTCATGCCCTCAATCAGCGTTGCGATGCCCTTGAGGTTGCCGTTGCACCCGTTCTCGAATGAGACGTTGTACAGCTTATTGTCCCGTATATCAAAATGTATGGTTGTGGAACATGTTCCACGAGTCTTATAGTCAAACATGGGTATAATATACGCAATCTTCAGCAAAAAGGCAAAAGCCACGCGGTAGACGAAACGGTTCCCGCTATCCCCGCCCTTGCCCCTCCGCGCTCATTCGTACGGCGCGGCGCCGCCTTGCAACGTACGCCGGACTCTGGTAGTATGGTACCCGTTCCCATGCGGAACGATACGTATCATTCATAAAAGGAGACCATCATGCACAAAGCAGCCTTCTCTCTATCATCAACCTTGTCGCGTATACGCAGTCTATGCGGTATGCGCGTTCCCCTGCTTATACTGCTGTTTGCGCTGACGGCGGCGGCGCCCATGCCCGCGCAAACGGAGAAGCCTACGCTGGCGATACTGCCCTTCACCGGCGGGCAGGGGGACGAGGGCGAGACCATCGCGGAACTCTTCTCGTTTGAGCCGGATCTGACCAACATCTTCCGCCCCATACCGCGCACGTCCATCAACCGCGCGATACGCGGCGAGCAGGGGTTTCAAATGGCGTCCGGCATGACCGACCCCGACACCATAGCCGCGCTTGGCAAGCAGCTCGGCGCGAAATACGTTGTCGCCGGAGCGATTACCAATTTAGGCTCGCATAACCTCGTGGTTATCGCCATACTGCACACGGAAGACCTGCGACAGATAGCCGGAGACATTCAGACCTATACCACTATCGAAGAGATAGGGGGCAAGCTGCCGTCTATCGCGCGGGCTATCGCCGCGGCGGTCAAGAGAGACGCCGCGAACCTTCCCCTGCTTGCGGTTCCTCCGGTGCAGTGGTCTGGCGGGGCGAGCAACCGTGAGACGGACTTACTCGCGCAGATACTGGCGGTACACCTTGTGCGGAGCGGCACGTACGCGGTGTATCCGCGCACAAAAAGCCTTGAGCAAGTACAAGAGGAATACGGCGTTCAGTTCGGCGGGGACACTGCCGATGAATACTTGCCCGTGATAGGGAAAGGGACGAACCCGCGCCTTGTGCTGTCCGTAAGCGCCCGCAAGCTGGGCAGCATCAACAAGTTCAACGCGGCGGTCATAAACCTTGAGACGGGCATACAGGAAGACGGGGACTCGGTGGATTACCGGAACCTTGATGACGGCATGAGGGCAATGGAAGAGCTGGCGTTGAAGCTGACCGGACAAGAGCATGTGCTGGCGCAGCGGGAACAGGCGCGGCGCGATGCGGAAGCGGCGAAAGCGGAACAAGAACGCCGCGCGGCGGCGGCGAAAGCGGAAGAAGAGCGGCGCGTAGCCGCGGCGAAAGCGGAGCGGGAACGGATTGCGGCGCAACAAGCGGCGGCGGCGAGAGCGGAAGAAGAGCGGCGCGCGGCTCCCGCGGTTCGGACGGCGCCCGCGGGGATGGCGCTTGTGCCTGCGGGGACGTTTATGATGGGGAGCAATGACGGGTATGATAATGAGAAGCCTGTGCATCGCGTAACGATAAGCAAGCCGTTTTATATGAGCGTGTATGAGGTGACGCAAAAGGAATGGCGTGAAGTGATGGGGACGACCATAGCGCAGCAGCGGGATATGGCGAATACAAGCTGGTCGTTGGCTGGGGAAGGGGATAGTTACCCGATGTATTACGTGAGCTGGCAGGAGGCGATAGAGTACTGCAACCGGCGGAGCGTGAAGGAAGGATTGACGCCCGCATACAGCGGGAGCGAGAACGCGATACAATGCAACTTCAACGCGAGCGGGTACCGGCTGCCGACTGAGGCTGAATGGGAGTGGGCTGCGCGCGGCGGGGGGAAGGACCCGCTTGAGTATACGTATTCGGGGAGCAATAGCGCGGATTCGGTCGCGTGGTATTCTGATAATAGCGGGAGCAGTACGCATAGTGTGGGGACGAAGAAGGCGAACAGTCTTGGGCTGTACGACATGAGCGGGAACGTGTGGGAGTGGTGCTGGGACTGGTATGGTTCGTATGGGAATTCTGCCGTAACTGATCCTTTGGGCGCCGCTTCGGGCAGCAACCGCGTGAAGCGCGGGGGGGTTGGGGCAACTTTATGCAGAGCGTGCGCTCTGCCAACCGTAGCTACGACACTCCTACGAATCGGGGCAACTATCTGGGCTTGCGCGTGGTGTCCGCTCAACGGACAGACCTCGCCGCCGCGGTTTCCGCTCCCGCGCCGGTTGTGGCTCCCGCGCCCGCGGCTCCGGCTCCCGCGCCGGTTGTGGTTCCCGCGGCTCCCGCGGTACGGGCGGCGCCGGCGGGGATGGCGCTTGTGCCCGCGGGGACGTTTATGATGGGGAGTAATGAGGGGGATAGTGATGAGAAGCCCGTGCATCGCGTCACCATAAGCAAGCCGTTTTATATGAGCGTGTATGAGATCACGCAAAAGGAATGGCGGGAGGTGATGGGGAACAATCCGAGTTACTTTAAGGGCGACAACCTGCCTGTGGAGAACGTGAGCTGGTATGATGCTATAGAGTACTGCAACAAGCGGAGCGTGAAGGAAGGGCTGACGCCCGCATACAGCGGGAGCGGGAACGCGATACAGTGCAACTTCAACGCGAGCGGGTACCGGCTGCCGACCGAAGCCGAATGGGAGTGGGCGGCTCGGGGCGGGGGGAAGGACCCGCTAGAGTATACGTATTCCGGAAGCAATAGCGCGGACACGGTCGCGTGGTACGGTAGCAATAGCGGGGGCAGTACGCATAGTGTGGGGACGAAACGGGCGAACAGTCTTGGGCTGTACGACATGAGCGGGAACGTGTATGAGTGGTGCTGGGACTGGAAAGGTTCGTATGGGAATTCTGCCGTGACTGATCCGTTGGGCGCCGCTTCGGGCAGCTACCGCGTGCTACGCGGGGGGTGTTGGAACAGCGATATGCAGTACGTTCGCTCTGCCGACCGTGGCTTCAACACTCCCTCGGATCGGAGCTACGTTCTGGGCTTGCGCGTGGTGTCCGCTCAACGGACAGACCTCGCCGCCGCGGCTCAGGCTCCCGCGCCTGCTCCCGCGCCGGTTGTGGTTCCCGCGGCGCCCGCGGTTCGGACGGCGCCCGCGGGGATGGCGCTTGTGCCCGCGGGGACGTTTATGATGGGGAGCAATGACGGGTATGACGATGAGAAGCCCGTGCATCGCGTCACCATAAGCAAGCCGTTTTATATGAGCGTGTATGAGGTAACGCAAAAGGAATGGCGGGACGTGATGGGGACGACCATAGCGCAGCAATGGGCTGCGGCGTGGAATAGCGGTTCTCCCACACGCGGTACGGGAGACAGTTACCCCATGTACTGTGTGAGCTGGCAGGAGGCGATAGAGTACTGCAACTGGCGGAGCGTGAAGGAAGGATTGACGCCCGCATACAGCGGGAGCGGGAACGCGATACAGTGCAACTTCAATGCGAGCGGGTACCGGCTGCCGACCGAGGCTGAATGGGAGTGGGCGGCTCGCGGCGGGGGAAAGGACCCGCGTGAGTATACGTATTCGGGGAGTAACAGCGCGGACACGGTCGCGTGGTATTTTGACAATAGCGAGTACAGTACGCATTCAGTAGGGACGAAACGAGCGAATAGTCTGGGAATATATGACATGAGCGGGAACGTGTGGGAGTGGTGCTGGGACTGGTATAACAGTTTGTATTATGGGATCGCTGCCGTAACTGATCCGTTGGGCGCCGAGTTGGGCATCAACCGCGTACTACGTGGGGGGAGTTGGAGCAACGATGCACAGGTTGTGCGCTCTGCTCTTCGGTACGGCAGCACCCCGAAGGATCGGTACAGCAATCTGGGGTTCCGGGTGGTGCGCCCCTGAATTCCGCGAAGTTCGGGCGAGGCGCATCCTGTAATCTGGCGGGGCGTTGCGGTGGCGCGTTAAGCGCCGCCGAAGACGCGCCGCAAGGACGGAAGGGATACGCCCCGCCCGAACTTCGCGGGGCGTGAAGGTCGCGGGTTTCCTCCCGCTGTTAGGGGGGATGCAAGGGGGCAAGCCCCCTTGCACAATTCTTGCGTATTGGAGCGAACCCTTAATTCTTGCTAGAGAAAACCTTCATTCCTTGCTAAAATGAGCCTTCATTCCTTGTTAAAGCGAACCCTTAATTCTTGCTATAATGAACATTAACTCTTTGCTATAGTGAACATTCACTTCTTGCTAGCGTGAACCTTCATTACATTAGCGGGGCAGCGTGTGCGGTTGGTATTCCTCCCTGTGGGCTGGCGTGTGTCTAACACATGGACGGGCGGCAGACACCCGCCCGCGTTAGTGCGCGTCTAACACATGGACGGGCGGCTGATACCCGCCCGCTCGGGCGGCAGACACCCGCCCGCCTTGGTGTTAGACTAACACGCGGGCTAGTGTGCGTCTAACACGTGGGCGCGTGTGCGTCTAACACGGGGGCTAGTGTTAGTCTAACACGCGGGCGGGTGTGAGCCTAACACGTGGATTAGTGTGTGTCTAACACGCGGGCTAGTGTTAGTCTAACACGCGGGCTAGTGTTAGTCTAACACGTGGATTAGTGTGAGCCTAACACGTGGGCGTGTGTGAGCCTAACACGCGGATTAGTGTGTGTCTAACACGCGGGCTAGTGTTAGTCTAACACGTGGGCGGGTGTTAGTCTAACACGCGGGCGTGTGTGCGTCTAACACGCGGATTAGTGTGCGTCTAACACGTGGGCGCGTGTGCGTCTAACACGTGGGCTAGTGTTAGTCTAACACGCGGGCTAGTGTTAGTCTAACACGCGGGCTAGTGTTAGTCTAACACGCGGATTAGTGTGCGTCTAACACGTGGGCGCGTGTTAGTCTAATACGCGGGCTAGTGTGCGTCTAACACGCGGGCTAGTGTTAGTCTAACACGCGGGCTAGTGTTAGTCTAACACGCGGGCTAGTGTGAGCCTAACACGTGGGCTAGTGTGAGCCTAACACGCGGATTAGTGTGAGCCTAACACGCGGGCTAGTGTGCGTCTAACACGTGGGCGCGTGTGTGTCTAACACGTGGGCTAGTGTGCGTCTAACACGCGGGCTAGTGTGCGTCTAACACGTGGCGTGTGTGAGCCTAACACGTGGATTAGTGTGCGTCTAACACGCGGGCGGGTGTTAGTCTAACACGCGGATTAGTGTGTGTCTAACACGCGGGCTAGTGTGCGTCTAACACGTGGGCTAGTGTTAGTCTAACACGCGGGCTAGTGTGAGTCTAACACGTGGAGTAGTGTGTGTCTAACACGTGGATTAGTGTGAGCCTAACACGAGGGCTAGTGTGAGTCTAACACGCGGGCTAGTGTTAGTCTAACACGTGGATTAGTGTGTGTCTAACACGTGGATTAGTGTGAGCCTAACACGCGGGCTAGTGTGTGTCTAACACGCGGGCTAGTGTGAGCCTAACACGCGGATTAGTGTGCGTCTAACACGCGGGCGTGTGTGAGCCTAACACGCGGACAAGCGGCTTGCGCGGACGATCACACGCTGATATACAGCGATACCGCGCAATACACGAGCAGACCCGCCATCACGCGGCGTATTACCTTTCCGTGGCGGAGAAATAGCCGTCTGAATAGGGCGCCGAATAACGCCCAGCATACGTTTCCCGAACAGCTCACCAGCGAATACAAGGCAACGAACCCGATGACCGGAACGGCTTCTTTATAGTAGGGTAAAATATACGAAGACATGACGTTTATGGCGACTATCCACGCCTTCGGATTGACGCATTGCAGCGCAATGCCCGATGCAATGCCGAACCGCGCCCCTTGCGCCTGACGGGACGCCGCGCTATGCAGGGTCTTCCATGCAAGAAACAGCATATAGAGCGCGCCCGCTAGTTTCATAAAGAATTGTATCTTCGGTATGGAGGCGTAGACTAATCCGGTGCAGACGGCGCATACCAGCGCGGTGGCGAAACGCCCTATGAGCAAGCCGATATTAAACACATAGCTTTTTCTAAACCCGATCTGGCTCGCATACGTCATGGACATGATATTATTGGGACCCGGCGTATACGTTGAAACAAATATATATATAAGAAACGGTACCCATTGAAACATACGCGCTACCCCCGGTATTCGGCGTACGCAAACGCGCTATGGTTATGGATGCTTTCAAAGTTTTCAACTTCAACTGAAAAACGGGGGAATTTCTTGGCGTCCCTGACGCTTATGTACACGTCCCGCACCACGTCTTCGACAAACTTCGGGTTGTCGTAGGCGTGTTCGGTGATGAACTTTTCGTCTTCACGCTTCAAAAGCGAATAGACCGGACTCGAAGCGGCGCGTTCCACCAGATCGATAATATCCTCTATCCAGAAAAAGGGACCGAGTTCGAGTATGACTTTCACGATTCCCCGCTGGTTATGCGCGCCCCGCTCGCTTATGGCTTTGGAACACGGGCATACGGTAGTAACCGGCACGGCAATCGATACGGTGCAGCGCCTGCCGCGTGAGCTGACCTCGCCCTGATAGCCGCACCGGTAGCTCATCATGCCCGGCAGCGCGGAAACCGGCGCGGTTTTTTCAAGGAAATACGGAAAGTGAACCTCGCCGAAACTCGCTTCGGCGTCTAAATCAGCGCGAATGTCGGCGAGCATGTTCAAAAACATGGGCATCGTGAGATTGTTGCGGTAGTGATGGACGATTTCGATGAACCGGCTCATGTGCGTTCCCTTAAAATGCTTCGGCAGGTTCGCAAAGAGGTCCACCGTTGCGGTCGTATGCTGCGCCTTGTTCCGCTTGTCAAGCACGCGGATAGGGTACTCAAGCCCCTTTACGCCGACTTTATCAAGGGGAATGTCCCGCGTATCGGTTTGGTTCTGCACGTCAAGCATCGCGGGTCTTCTCCGCGGCGCGTACCACATTCAGCAACAGCATGGCTATGGTCATGGGTCCGACCCCGCCCGGTACCGGCGTAATGAACGAGGCTTTTCGTGAGACCGCCTCGAAATCCACGTCTCCCCGCAGCCGGTAGCCTTTCTTCGCCGCAATGTCGCTCACCCGGTTCACCCCCACATCAATCACAACCGCGCCCTCTTTCACCATATCGCCGGCAATCAAGCCGGCTTTCCCCGCCGCCGCAATCAGAATGTCCGCCTGCCGCGTATGGTACGCCAGATCCGGCGTGCCGGTGTGGCACACCGTTACCGTCGCGTTGACGTCCTTGCGCGTCAAGAGGATGGACAGGGGTCTGCCCACGAGGTTTGACCGCCCCACGATGACCGCGTGGGCGCCGCATACCGGAACGGCAAGCGTCCGCAGAAGCCGCACGATGCCGTTTGGCGTGCATGGCAGGAACCCGTCTCTGCCCAGAACCATGTTTCCTACGGACGCCGGATGAAAGCCGTCAACGTCTTTTTGGGGGGAAACCGCGTCAATCACGCGGTCTTCCCGTATGTGCTTCGGCAGCGGGAGCTGAACCAGAATCCCGTGAACCGCCGCGTCTTCATTCAACGCCGCGATGAGAGACAGAAGCTCCGCTTCGGATATATCCGCGTTGACGCGGATGTCCCTGCTTGCCATGCCCGCTTCCGCAAGCGCCTTTTCCTTGCCCGTAACATAGGACACGCTCGCCGGATCGTCCCCCGCAAGAATCACCGCCAGACACGGAACAACGCCCTGTGTCCGCAGCGTTTCCGTCCGCTTTTTGGCGTCTTCGCGTATGCTACGCGCTATTGTCTTTCCGTCAATAATAGTCATGGCTCATACTAGCATATTTTGAAAGAATGAGAAATCACCTGATCATAATAAACAGCGTAACCGAATGGGAAGCCGGTTTCGCAAGCGTGATGCTCAGCGTACCGGTCTTGTTTTGCCACGTGCCGTTTGACTGAACAATAAACGTGTTTGCGGGCATATTCATACTATAGTTAGTATCGAGGATAAACGGACCTTCTGATGGATACGTATCATCAGCGTTAGCGGACACCTTGCTCCCCGCGAGGGGGTTTTCCATCCGCCATATATCAAAGCCGGCAAAGGCGTAGTCCGTACCGTTAATCGTTTGAGTAACGGTAGTATCAAAGGAGAAAACGCCGGACGGTTTCGCGGTACCGCTGAAAACGAGCGATTCTCCGAAGCGGGAGAGTATTGATGAAAACGTCCAGCTTGAGCCATGCGCCGCCGCCGAGTTGACAGCGTCCGCTATGGCTGCTTCATTGACCTTGCCGTTTGTCATCATGTGTTGAATCAACGCCGCGCCGCCGAAATTCCGCGCGAGATAGGCGCCGAATGCGTAGGCATTGGCGTATGAATACAGGACATTATCAGTATACCATGCGGTAGGAGAGCGCTCTGTATACCCGTTTAAGAACAGGGGAATCCGCTGGTTGTAGGGAAACTCTTTTTCATCAATGGCGAGGAGCGGATCAATGAGGTCTTCCGCAAGCATTGAGAGCATTTCATCGAACCATGTTTCTGATGTTTGGTTGAAATTTGATGTGACGCTTTTCTCATTAAAATTGATCATGTGCTGAAATTCGTGCGCCAACGTCGAAACCGCCCCGTCTTGGTACTTGTCGGCGCAATGGGCGTCAAGGTACACCATTTCGGCGTAATTGGTTTTCACTGTATCGCCGCGACCGGCGTTATTGATTTCCGCTTGCGTATAGAAATCTTTTGACCAGAAGTATCCGAAAACGCCGCCCCTCTGCTCCTGTTGGTAATCGCCGTCAATATCAAAGATAAGTATTTGAATCT
Organism: Treponema sp.; assembly: GCA_031276815.1. Lineage (GTDB taxonomy): Bacteria > Spirochaetota > Spirochaetia > Treponematales > Breznakiellaceae > JAIRKH01. The sequence continues at coordinate 4,485 of JAISMJ010000056.1, read as the reverse complement.
TTTTGTCTCCGTCCCGCCCGCCGTCGCCATCGGGTCCTCCTCCGTATTCATACCCAAAAATAGCCGTCTCTTTTTCATACATAGCGTCAAACGCGGCGGCGAGCGTCTCCGCTTGCTCCCGCGTGATTCGGTTATCGGTGTCAGAAGACGCAGCCGCCGTGAAATTTTCATCCGCAACCCACACGGCGGCGTGTTCGCCCGTTGCGCGTAAGGTAGCTCGTTTTTGTATCCACGCGCTTTCGCCGCTTGCCCCCGGTTCTACCCAGAACCGCCCTGTTGTCCCGTCTTCCGTGTACGCCTTGGATGCGCGTTTTTCTCCCGTTACGGCGCGGGAAGCGGCGCTGATGGGCGGCGGGTCATGGTTGAATTGCTGGGCGGCGAGGTGGTCGTAACGGGCGCCCGTTGAGCCGTCAGAAGCGGTAAACACGCCGGACAGCGATTCCTGCTGGGGAATAGTCCGCCGCTGCGCCGCAGTCGCGCCGGGGACGGCATATCCCGTATGCTGCGCCGCAGCGAAAGCCGCGGCATATTTCACCAGATACACGCTTTGGTTGTTCAGATTGGTAAGATGTACGGTTATTGATTGCGATACACCGGAGAAATCAAGAGTGGAGACCGGATTAGTACCGCTTACGGTTATTTCTTTATTGGGCGGAAGGGCGGGCTCCGGCATAAACGGAAAAGAACACGCCGCAAACCACACAGACCATACAGACCACACAGCGGCGCTTGCCGCGGCATATAGTGCAATGCCACGCGGTTTTACTCTTTTTAGCATGGCTGGTACTATAAAGCGCGAGCCGGCGTCTGTCAAGACGGAAATCCTGTGCCGCGCTATGGTATCGCGCTACGCTCCATAGTCGACTTTCCACAAAAATAGCCCTTGCGGCGGGGCGGCGGGTCCCGCCTTGCTCCTGTCTCCCTGTTCGACAAGCGATTGAAACGCGGATACGGACGCTTCTTTTTCTTCACAGAAAAGCAGCGTTCCCGTGATAGCACGCACCATCTTCCACAGAAAGGCGTTTGCCGTAATCTCAAAAACAAGGACGCCGCCCTGCACAAAAAAGCCGGCGTTGAAAATATACCGGAAGCGGGATTCGCTTGGATCCCGCGGCGTTGCAAAGGCGGAGCAATCCATTTCACCACGCAGGAGCCGCGCATACGAATTGAGCCGCTCCACAGAAGGGCGGTTCCATAGTTGCAGCGCGTACCGCAATTCATGGGGAAGCGCGTGTCTGCCGGCAATGATGTGATACCGGTAGGTTCTTGCCTTTGCGTCAAAACGCGCATGAAAGCCGCTATGGATTTCCGTTGCCGCAAGAATACGCGCATCCTTCGGCAGCAGGCTATTAAGCGCGGGTACGAACCGTTCGGGGGCTATGCTCTGTATATCGGTGTAAAAGTTCGCCGTCTGTCCGGCTGCATGGACGCCCGCGTCCGTCCGCCCTGAACCGGTAAGACTCACCGGATGTTTGTGCAGTTTTTGCAGGGCTTCCTCTATACACCCTTGTACCGTACGGATAACGCCGCCGCCTCTGGCGCCGCTGTTTTTCTGCGTTTGCCAGCCGGAAAAATCCGTGCCGTCGTATGCAATCATTACTTTGATGTTCCGGTTTAATGCGTTATCAGTCATCAGTTTCATTAAGCTCTTTCTTGATACGCTCATACAGATTTTTAGCAAGTTCCAAGAGCGGTCCCGGCTTGTTTTTAGAAGATTTTCCTAAACCAAACATTTTAGCAATAGTACGCTTGATGCTTTCGAGCGAGGCGTTGCGCTGTTCAACAGTATCAGCGCTCCCGTATTTCAGAGTCAGAAGTCCCGCAAGGTACAAGACTCCCTCATACCCGTAGTTTTTATCCGTATCCGGTCCCAGATTCTTTGCCGCTGAAATCGCCTCTTCTCCGGATTGCTCAAATTCCACGGCTTTACCATACAGATATTGGGCTTTTTTCTTAAACAGAGTTGCGACCCAATCGTAATTCTCCCCGGGCAGCTTTTTGTGCAGCTCTTCACAAAGCCATGCGGTACGTAAAGCCGATATTCCTTGCTTAATAGTGGGCGAAAAGTTTTTTGAGAAATAATCATAGCAGCGTAACGCTAGGTATTGGGACGCGGCTCCCGACATGAGCGTTCTGTTCTGATAGAAATCCACGTTGGGAAAAAGAAGCCTGACCTCGTTCTGTCTGTCCTCTCGGGATTCGCTGACGTCAAAGGCGATGTCTTCGTCCAAAAGCGCGAAATCCTTGTCCATGGACGCATACCAACATTCGGGACACACCGTAACTTGATAGATAAGGGGATAGACTTCCCCATATTTTATAGAAGGCTCGTACATGCGGTGCAGTTCATCGGTAAGCTGTCCCGCTATGAGTCTGCCCCCGCCTGATAGCAATTCTTCACGATGAAAAACGTTCCTGCATGCAGGACAAAGTAACCTATCCTTTGACTGAAACGATAGTTTTATATCATGTTCTTCCATTACTACTGCTCCCTCATAGACATTCAATTTTGTAGACTTCTAGTTTACTTTAAATTTCGATAGAAGTAAAGATTTTATTGATAATTTTGTATTGACGGTTTGTAAAACCTATGCTATATTTTTTAGTATCCAGTTTGGAAATTATAGAAACCTTTTCTTTGTGGATTTAATCATGCAGTACTTTGATACTCACGCCCATTTAGGGCTTATTTATGATGACCCTATTGAACAGCTTATGGTTATTCAGGAAGCCCGTCAAATCGGAGTCTCCCGTTTCATGTCGATTTGCAATAATCTTCATGATTTTCAACAAGTATATAAAAATTTGAGGTCATCGGAAAGCGTCTATTTTGCCGTGGGGGTCTCTCCCGTCGAAGTGCAAACGCCGGGGAGAGACTGGATCCAAATAATAGAACAAAGCGTACGGTTGCCTCATGTCATCGCCATAGGCGAGATCGGGCTTGATTATTTCCGCAGTTCAGGCAACAAGAAATCACAGATCGAATTGTTTATCTCCCAGCTCGACATGGCGGCAAAGTTCAATCTGCCGGTAATCATCCACAACCGCGCTGCCGGACGGGATGTGCTTGACGTGTTAAAAGATCGGCTGCCGGCCCGGGGCGGCGTTCTGCACTGCTACTCGGAAAACGCCGAATACGCGAAAAAGGCGCTTCATCTCAACCTGTACTTCTCGTTTGCGGGAAATTTAACGTACAAGAACGCAAAGAATCTCCATGAGACCATTGATGTTCTTCCGCTTGACAGAATACTGATCGAATCGGAAAGTCCCTTTATGGTACCCGCCGAACACCGGGGCAAGCGTAATATGCCGAAATACCTCCCCATTACCGCGCGCTGCCTTGCGCGTATGCTCAATATGGATGAGGAGGCGGTAGGACAACAGCTTTGGGAAAATTCAAACCGTTTCTTTGGGCTGCCTCCCGCCTAAACCTTTTAGGCGCTTTTCTCGAACAATTCTTTCCCAACGCCGCAGAGCGGGCATCTCCACGTATCAGGCAGTTCCTCAAAGGGAATCTCTCCCTCATAGATATAGCCGCAGAGAGGACACCGCCATTTCGTGAGGTTCTTAGGAGGTTCGCCGTTTTCCTTAAATTTCTGAAACGCCTCATTCGCGGCTGCCTTCATGGTTACCTGATACTCGTTGTAAATGAGCGGCTTTGCGGGATTTTTGCCGTTCTCGGCGTCCGATACCTCACAGATGAACATAGTATGCGTGTGTGATTCAAGAGAATTAACCACACGGAGCCGGAAGTAGGCGCAGGCATTATTGAGAAACGGAAGCCCGTCCTTCATTGTATGCGGCACATTCGCCCATTTTTCAGTGTCGCGTCCCGATTGGAATCCAAAATTAGCAATAACAAACGGATTCGTGTCCGCGGCAAGCACGGAAAGAGTACACTCGCCGGTTTTCTGTATACATTCATGGGTATAGCTTGTTTTCATGCATGCAAGCATAATATGCGGGTTATCATTCGCCGCAACCTGCCCTACCGCATCGACAATGCAGCCGCCCAAACCGTTTTCAGTTTTCACTCCGACTACATAGAGACCATAGGAAATTTTAAATAATGCGCTTGTGTCCATATAAAGTTCTCCTTTACAAAAGATAATCTATATAGGAATTATTCCTATTAGGAATAGTATAGCCTATTTGCACGACTCATACAAGAGGTTTTTCATATCCGGCGGGATTGTTTGTTTTGGTTAGCGTTTGATCCGCGCCTCATTGAATGATGCGCCGGAAAACGCCGCTATCAACACATACAGTAAATCAATCCGCTACGGAGCGTTTGATTCTTTGCGGTTCCCCGCATGAAAACTGCACCGTTACCGCCGGCTCATTCGTCAAGGGTAAAGGTTGCAATTATCGCGTCTTCCAGAGACTTGTAGGCGCGGCGTTTCGCCACGTCGGGCGTAACCGCGCTCGCGCTCTTGCCCAACGCCGTAAACGTAAACAGAACGCCGGATTGTCCGCTGATTACCG